>DATNOH010000091.1:0-20793 GCA_035601435.1 Gemmatimonadales bacterium
GCCGCGATGTCGGGCTCTTCCTTGGACGAGGTGAGCACGACGACCGGGAGCCGGCGGGTGCGCTCGTCGCCCTTGAGGCGCCGCAGCACCTCCAGCCCGTCCACCTTGGGGAGCTTCAGGTCGAGCAGTATCACGCGCGGCGTGACGCCGATCTCGCGCAGCGGATGGACCTGGTCGCCGAAGAAGAATTCCAGCGCCTCGGCTCCGTCGCGCGCGACGAACACCTGGTTCGCGAGATTTCGGGTCTTGAGGGCGCGCAGGGTCAGCTCCACATCGCTCGGGTTGTCTTCGACCAGTAGGATCTCGACTTCCGAATGCCCGGTCATGCGATCACTCGTCGTGGCTGGGGGGAGGCAAACCGTGGCATGCACACGTACTGGGAAAGGGCGATGCCACGCTAGGGTGTTTTTGCGGCACTGAGGGGCGCTTTTGCGGCATTCCGAAAGGCAGACGGCTTGGGTGAATCACCGTCGAGGTTGGGCGTGCGGTCCCTCCCTCTAGACCTCCAGCGATTGCACCCAAGCCGCCTAGTCAGCTCACGTCGCAGACGCGCCCACTTCACCACGGCACGTCGTGCAGCTTGGGCACGATACGAAAACCCGTTGGCACAAGCAAGCCTGTTGTGCACGCGCAACGACTTATTGCGGCAAAACCGTGCAGCTCCCGAGGCAGGACTCGAACCTGCGACCCGCCGGTTAACAGCCGGCTGCTCTACCAGCTGAGCTACTCGGGAATGAGACGAAATATAGGGGCTAAGGGGCTAAGGGGCTAAGGGGCTACGGGGCTAAGGGCTGCGCGACATTGTGATTCGCGGAGCCGAGAATTGGTACCGGGTTAACGCCGAGACGTCCGCACCTTCGTTGCACCATGCCTGACTATCGGCACCTTCGAGCGTGGCAGCTCGCGCGGGATGTCGCGGTCCAGTCCCGTCCCTGGATCAAGAAGCTCCCTCCCGAAGAGCGCGATGCCCTCGCCGATCAGTGGCGGCGCGCGTCCTACAGCGTCGTGCTGAACATTGCGGAAGGGGCGAGTCGTCGTGGCCCTCGAGAGTTCCGCCGTCATCTGGATATCGCGCGGGGTTCGCTGCACGAGGTCGCTGTTGTTCTCGATCTTGTGGTGGCGCTCGGGTACTTCAAGGAGAGCGATCTGGTTTCGCTACGGCGGGTGCGAGACGAGTGTGCGCGCACAGTCTGGGGTCTGCTGTGGTCGATCGCTGCCAGAAACCCCCCTACCTCTTAGTCCCTTAGCCTCTTAGCCCCTGGGGCCTCTGCCAGCACCATGCCCGCCAGGATCAACGCGCCACCGCCCCACTGCACCAATGTGAGCCGCTCGCCGAGGACGAGCCACGCCGTCACCGCCGCGAACAACGGCTCGAAGCAGAAGATCAGCGCGGCTCGCGCGGTCGACATCTCGCGCTGGGCGCGCATCTGCAGCAGGAAACAGAACGTGCTCGCGAACAGGACGGTGTACAGGAGCGCGCCGACGAAGCGCGGCGTCCAGTGAATGGACGGTCGTTCGAACAGCACAGTCGCGAGCGCGCCGATCACGGCGGTCGCGGCGATCTGAAAGAACACGAGGCGCCGCGGATCATACCGCCGTGTGAGCTCGGCGACCGCCACGATCTGGCCGCCGAAGCACACGGCGCAGATCAGCGTCAGCAGGTCGCCCCGGTTCAAGCCACCCGCGTCCGGCGCGGTGAGCAGGTAGATACCCAGGGTGGCGAGGGCGAGCGCAACCGCGGTGAGCCAGCGCGGCCGCTCGCCCAACAGTGCCAGCGCGATCACCGGCGCGAGCACCGACGATACCGCGACGATGAAGGCCGAGCGGGAGGGCGTGGTGATTACCAGCCCCGCGGTCTGCGCGATGAACCCGACGGCGACGAGCACACCGAGCAGGGCGCCGCCCCAGAGCTCCCGGCCGGCGGGGAGCGGGCGTACGCGCGTGCCGGGGGCGAGCGCGAGCGCCGCGATGCCGAAGCGGACCGTCAGGAACGCGAACGGCGTCGCATCCGCGAGGGCGCTCTTCACCGCGACGAAGCTCGTGCCCCACAGCGCGGTCGCGAGCAGCAGCGCCAGGTCCGCCTGGCGCCGGGTCATCGGCCCGAGCGGACGTTCATGCGACGTCTCTGAGATAGCGGCCGGTGGGAGAATCGGGGCTGCCGGCGATATCCTCGGGCGTCCCCTGCGCGACCACGCGCCCGCCCGCGTCGCCCGCTCCCGGTCCCAGCTCGATCACCCAGTCGGCTCGCTTCACGACGTCGAGATGGTGCTCGATGACGAGTACGGTGTGGCCGGCATCGACGAGCCGGTCGAGCACGCGGCACAGGGTTCGGACGTCGTCGAGGTGCAGCCCCGTGGTCGGCTCGTCGAGGATGTAGAGCTTCCGCCCGCGACCTTTCCCGCCCGCGACCGCCAGCTCGCGGGCGATCTTCAGACGCTGTGCCTCGCCGCCGGACAGCGTCGTCGCGGGCTGGCCGAGCCGCAAGTAGCCGAGCCCGACCTGTTGCAGGTGCCACAGGGCGCGCGCCAGCCGCGGCTGGCGGTGAAACCGCTGCAGGGCCTGGTCCACGGTCCACTCCAGCACGTCGTGGATCGAGCTGCCGCCGAGCTTCACGTCGAGCACGTCCTTCTTGAAGCGCTTGCCGCCGCACGCGTCACAGGGCACGAACACATTGGCGAGGAACACCATCTCGACCAGCACGTGGCCGGCGCCGTCGCATCCGTCGCACCGCCCCCCGGCCACGTTGAACGAGAACGTACTGGGCGTGTACTTCCGCGCGCGGGCCAGCGGCTCGGCCGCGAACAGGGCGCGCAGCTCGTCGAACGCCTTGATGTAGGTAATGGGGTTGGAGCGCGGCGTGCGGCCGATGGGGGCCTGGTCCACGAGCACCACATCGCTGATCGCCTCCCAGCCGTCGAGCGCCCGCACTTCACCCACCGGCTCGCCCAGATGCTGTTTGGCGCCGTGGGTCCCCGTAAGCCGCGACTCGAGCTGCCGGAACAGCACGTCGTGCACCAGAGTCGACTTCCCGGATCCGGAGACGCCCGTCACCGCGGTGAGCGTTCCCAGCGGAATGCGCGTATCGACCCCCTGGAGATTGTGCAGGCGCGCACCCTTCACCTCGAGCCAGCGCCGCGCCGTCCGGCGCGCCGACGGCACACCGATCCGCTTCTCGCCCGAGAGGTACTGTCCCGTGAGGGTCCCCGCCGCGCGCACCCCGGCGGCCGGCCCCTGGTACACCAGCGCGCCCCCTGCCTCGCCGCTCGCGGGGCCCAGCTCCACCATCCAGTCGGCGGCGCGCATCGCCGCGGGGTCGTGCTCGACCACCACGACGGTGTTGCCGCCGTCGGCCAGCCGCCGCAACAGGCCGAGCAGCCGGCCGGTATCCGCGGGATGGAGACCGATGGTCGGCTCGTCGAGCACATACAGCGTATCGACGAGGTGCGAGCCGAGGGCGTTGGAGAGGGCGATCCGCTGCGCCTCGCCGCCGGACAGCGTGCGCGTCAGGCGGTCGAGAGTGAGGTAGCCCAGCCCGACGTCGTTCACGAACGAGACGCGGGACGCGAGCTCCGTCAGGATGTGCACCGCCACCGCGCGCTGGAACGGCGTCAGCTCGAGCGCCGCGATCCAGTCACGCAGTTCGCCGACTGAAAGCGCCGCGACATGCGCGATCGTGCGGCCGCCGACATGCACGGCCAGCGCTTCCGGCTTGAGCCGCGCGCCGCCGCAGGCGGGGCAGACCTTCGCCAGCTGGTACTGGCGCAGGAAGACGCGGATGTACTGCTTGTAGCGCTTCGCCTCGAGCCGCTGCAGGAACGGGAGCATGCCGAGAAATCGACCGCTGGCGCCGTTGAGCAGGAAGTGCCGGGCCCGTTCCGTCAGGTCCTTCCAGGGTGCATCGAGCGGGATTCCCTTGGCCCGCGCGACCTCGCGCAGAATGCGACGCCGGCCCTCGTAGCGCGGCTTGGTCCAGGGATCCAGCGCACCCTGGGCCAGACTCTTCCCGGGGTGGGGCACGATGAGCGATTCGTCGTACTCCAGGACGGCTCCGAAGCCATTGCACCCGGGGCAGGCGCCCCGCGGGTTGTTGAACGAGAACAGGATCGGCGTGAGCGCCGGCGCGGCCGTGCCGCAGCTCGAGCACGTCGGGTGGGATGAGAATCGCCGGCGATCCCCGTTCTCGAGCGCCACGGCAACGCCCTCGCCTTCGTTGAAAGCGGTCGCGACCGCGTCGGCGAGTCGCCCCCGGGTCGCATCGGAAGGCTGCACGCGGTCCACGACCACCAGGACCTCCTGCGCCTCGCGCACCCGCTGCTCGGCGTCGGGCGGGTCCAGACGGGCCAGCACGCCATCGAGCTGTGCCCGGACGAACCCTGCCGCGCGAAGCTGCGCGGCTGCGTCGACGTCGGGACGGTGTGCGCTGGTCGGCAACGGGAACGTGATGGCAATTGCGGATTGTGGATTTCGGATTGCGGATTGGTCCCGAACCCCGACCGCCGAATCCGCAATGAGTTCGTCCACTACTTCCTGCACTGTGTCGATCTTGACCACGCTGCCGCACTTCACGCAGTGCTGGGTACCGGTACGTGCCCAGAGCAGCCGCAGGAAGTCGTAGATCTCCGTGGCTGTCCCCACGGTCGAGCGGCTGCTGGTCGTGGGGTTCTTCTGCTCGATGGCCACCGCCGGGGAGATCCCCTCGATCGCGTCGACCAGCGGTTTCGGCATCCGCTCGAGGAACTGCTTGGCATAGGTTGAGAGCGACTCGATGTAGCGGCGCTGGCCCTCGGCGTAGAGGGTATCGAACGCCAGCGTGCTCTTGCCGGACCCGGACGGTCCGGTGATCACCGTAAGGGCGCCTCGCGGCAGCTCGACGGTGATCCCCTTGAGATTGTGCTGCCGCGCGTTGCGGATGATCACGCGGTCGAGTGAGTGAGGCATAACCCTGTAAACTAATAGGGGCCGGGGGTTAGGGGCTCGGGGTTCGGTGTAACGCGGCCCCCGAGCACCTAGCCCCGAGCCCCGAGCCCCCCTACTTTCGCCACCACATGGCTCTCGCCCTCACGCCGCGCCTGCTCCGTCGCGGCCTGGAATTATTCGCCATCATCTCGCTGACGGGTGTCATCGTCGTGCTCGCCGTGTATGGCGAGAACGTCCAGGCGGTCGTCCGCGCGCTGCTGCACCTCCAATGGGGGTGGATGGCGGTGGGGCTGGGCCTCGCCTCGATGGACTGGCTCGGCGGAGGAACGCGATTGTGGGTCGTCGCCCGGCACGTACATCCGGGCGTCCGGCTGAAGGACATGATCATCGCCGGGGGCATGAGCGCCTGGGCGGCATACCTCACCCCGTTCCAGTCCGGTGCGGGGCCGACCATGATGTGGGTCATGCGGCGGGCCGGCGTGCGGCTCCCCGAAGCGATGACGTCCACCTTCATGACGTTCGTCGCCACGGTGGTGTTCTTCGCCATCGCCGGACCGCTCGCCATTTACCTCGGCGCCGGCAAGTCCCTCGCGCAACACAATGTGGTCTTGGGGATCACCTACTACGGTCTGTTTCGCGCTAGTCTCACGATCTTCGGGATCCTGGGTGTCGTCATGCTGGTCGCGATGGTATTTCCGGCCTGGATGCGGGATGCCGTGCACTGGCTGGCTGGCCGGCTGGAGCGCAGGAGCCACCGCATCGCGGCGCGCATCGAGCAGTTGCGGGAAGGGATCGACCGGGCGCACGCGTGCTTGGTCGCATTCGGCAACCCGAAGGGGTGGCTGGCGCTGTTTTGGGCCGTGCTGCTCTCGGCGCCGTCGCACGCCAATAAGCTGCTCGCGGGATACATCGCGCTGCGCGCGCTCGGTATTCCCGCCAACTTCGTCGACATCCTCCTCCTCCAAACGTTCATCACCTTCCTGCTCTACTTCGCGCCGACGCCAGGGTCGGCCGGGCTCGCCGAGTTTCTTTCCGCGGCGGTCATGCAGATCTATGTCGGGCCCTCGCAGCTGCCGTTGTACGCGCTCATTTGGCGGTTCATCAACAGCTACGCGACCGTGATCGCCGGCTCGCTGCTCTTCTGGTACTGGTTGCGGCGCGGGCTAGTGGGACGCGAGGAGGCGGTGAACATCGCGTAAGCCGTGTTTCCTTGCGCGGTTACGCCGTCGGGCGTAACTTCCGGCCTCCCAGATGGCACTGCTCGAACTCGGCGGCAAGAAGTTCACCATCCCGGTGGGCGAGGTAATGGTGGGTAGCGACGCGGGCTGCGCGATCTCACTCGCCGGCGCCGCGGTCCTGCCGCACCATGCCTTGCTGCAGGGTCAGGCTGACGGCCAGGTGATCATTCGCAAGGCGTCGCCTGCCGCCGACGTCCTCATCAACGGCGTGCGTCTCGGCGCCGAGCCCACGCCCCTCCTGCACGGCGACAAGATAGAAGTCGGTGGCCACGAGCTCACCTTCGTGGATGAGCGGCGGACGGGCAGCACCCAGTTCGTGAAAGCGTTCACGCCCGCGACGGCGGGCGGACCGGCCAAACCGAGCGTTAAGCCTCCCGCCATTGGGGTGACGGGTGGCCGGGTGGTGAGCCTGACGGACGGCCGCGAGTACGTGATCACGGGGGCATCGCTGGTGTTCGGCCGCGAGGCGGGGTGCGACGTGGTGGTGGCGGGGAAGGACGTTTCGCGTCGGCACGCCGAGATCGTCCTGACACCCAAGGGCTATGTGCTGGTTGACTCGAGCACCAACGGGAGCTTCGTGAACGAGGAGCGGGTGGAGGGTCAGCGCATCCTCGCCCGCGCCGATGTGCTTCGGCTGGGGGACGAGCAGTTTCGTTTCTACGCGGACGCCGCCCCTGCCACCGCTGCGGCACCCCCTCCACCGGGGCCGGCCGCTAGCCCGCCGCAGGCCGCGCCCCCAGCGTCTGCGGCGGCGTCACAGGTGGGAGCGCCAGGCCGCCAGGCGGCGCCCCCGCCCGGCGCCACGGAACGGCTCAGACACACCGTGCATGGTCTCGAAGCGTTCGTGCCGGCGGGCGGCGCCCTAGCGAGCTTCCTCGTACGAAGCGGGGGACTGATCGGGCAGCGCCTGGCGGTGAAGACGCCCATCGTGAATATCGGGCGCGCCGACTACAACGATCTCGTGGTCCCCGATCCGTCCATATCCACCAGCCACGCCAAACTGCAGCGACGCGAAGGGGTCTGGGTGCTGGTGGACCTCGACTCAACCAACGGCACGTTCGTGGATGGGGAGCGGGTGAAGGGGGAGGCCCCGCTTGCTCCCGGCGCCACGGTGCGATTCGGGGACGTGCAACTCGTGTTCGAGCCGACCGACGACGCGCTGCGCATCGCGAAGGGCGGCGGCACTCAGGTGCTGAAAACGCCCCACTCGATCGCCCCGAATGTCCCTCCCAAGCCAGCGTCGTCCGCTCCCGCTCCCGCTCCCACCGCTCCGAGAGGATCACCCGCTCCGGGACCCAAGGCCCCGCCGCCGCTGAAGCCGCAGGCGCCCAGCCCTTCACGACCTGGCCCCAGGCCGGCGCCCAAGCGGCCGGCGGCGCAGCAGCCAGCGCCCAAGAAGGGCAAAGGCTGCGGCGGCAGCGCGGCGGCCCTGGTAGTGGCGGGGGTAGCCCTCGTCGCCCTCCTCCACCGGCTGTTGGCGTAGCGGCGCGCCGTGCACATCACCTGCGCCGGTCGCACCGACGTCGGAATCATCCGCTCTGGGAATGAGGACAACTTCCTCATGGTCGCCGACCGCGGGATCTTCGTCGTGGCGGACGGCATGGGCGGGCATGCCGCCGGTGAGGTGGCGAGTGAGATGGCCGTCCGCTTCGTGGCGCGCGAGCTCGGGTCCCTGAAAGGGCTGTCGGACGACCAGGTGGCGGATCGGATGCGCACGTCGATCCGGGCCGCGAACGGCGCGATTTTCCAGCGTACCCTGACGGAGCACGACAAGCGTGGAATGGGCACCACCGTCACGGCCCTGGTGCTGTACGACACGCGCTTTCTCGTGGGGCAGGTGGGGGACAGCCGTGCTTACCTCTACCGTGATCAGAAGCTGATGCAGCTCACCAAGGACCACTCATACGTCCAGGAGCAAGTGGACGCAGGGTATCTCACGCCGGATCAGGCGCGCTCCCACCCGTATTCGAACGTGATCACCCGCTGTGTGGGTGCGAACAGCGATGTGATGCCGGATGTCTACCTGGGGACGGTGAAGCCGGGCGACCTGTTCCTGCTCGCTTCGGACGGATTGACGGGGATGCTGGAAGACCCCCAGCTGGCGGAGCTCTTGGCGGGAAACCGGATGCCGCAGGAGCAGGTGGACGATCTGATCACCGAGGCAAACCGGCACGGCGGGCTCGATAACATCACGGCGATCATCATCCGGATCGATTCGGTGGAAGCGCCCGTGGCCGACGGCACGCAGGTCACGCAGCCGGGCGCGCGACCGCGTTAACCACAGTATTGCCCTCGAGGAGTCGCGAGTAAACTCGCGGCTCGGCCCTGTCAGTGAACTGACGCCGCTTCAGCGGCAGTGCCGAGCCGCGGCTTCAGCCGCGGATCATCGGGAGCCCCTCCTCAAGTAGCTTCACCACTTCTTCCCGCGGTAGCATCACAAGGTCCACAATCGCTCGCTCCGGGATTTTCGCGGTTGCCAGCACGAACACTCGCAGCCGCCGCGCCGAGCGGTACAGCTCGCCCGCGACCCTCGGGAGGCCGAGGTGGGCCGCCGCGTCGGCGCCTCCGAGCTGCGTCACCGTGCCGTCGCGCTTCACGAGCGGCAGGTCGAGCGCTAGCATCGCAGCTTTGGCGGGGAAGTCGAGGAACAGCTCCCCGGGTGAGAGGCCGACGTCCCGGGCGAGCCGATCTTCCACTCGCTCCAACAGGTCCGGATCGTCCGAGGGCCAGGAGGGGGTCTGGGCCGGCAGCTCCGTGGCCGGGAGGTCGAGCGCTCGCTTGGCGAGCCGGCGCTCGCGCAGGCTGCGGGCGAGGCCGGTCGCGTCCTGGTGCAGCAGCTCGTGGATCAGTCCGTCGTCGGTGGCGACCGCGACGGCGTCCGGCTGGACTCGACCGGTGGCGATCGCGCGCCGCACGAGACGCTTGAACATCGAGGTAGCGCTGCGCACGGCGTGGTGCCAGTACACGTTGCGATACATCTGGTACTTGGCGAACAGCAGCGACTCGAGGGCCGCGAGCCCCTTCTCGTGAAGCGCGAGCGTCGGCTGCCCGTCGCGCCCCGGGGCGAGCGTCAGCGACGTGAGCAGCCGGTCGACGTCGATCACCCCGTAGGGCACACCGCACATCCAGGCGTCCCGCGACAGGTAGTCCAGCTTATCCACATCGAGTGAGCCCGACACCAGGCCGGCCAGGGGCTCGCGCGCGCGGCACTGAATCAGGGGCAGCAGCCGCTGGGCCGGGGTCCCCAGCGTTCGCAGCCGTTCCGCCAGCTCTCCGTCCGTCAGGTGCCGCGCCGCCAGCTCCTCGTGGTGGGGCAGGCCGGCTTCCTCGAGCGCGTGCGAGAATGGGTAGTGCCCGATGTCATGGAGCAGCGCGGCGAGCTTCAGGCGGACGCGGTCCGCGGCGTCGAGCCTGACGTCACCCGCGTCTTCGAGCTGCGACAGCGCGCGGCGCGCCAGATGGTACGCGCCGAGCGCGTGCTCGAAACGGCTGTGTGTGGCGCCCGGATAGACGAGGAACGCGTGCCCCAGCTGGCGCACGTAGCGCAGCCGCTGGACCGCGGGCGTGTCGACGACGGCGAGCGCTTCGGGATCGAGCCGGATGTTGTCCCAGAGCGGGTCGCGGACGACCTCGAACCGGGTCAACGCGTGGGGCCCGCGTCCCCGACCGCGGCGTGCACCTGATCCTGAAACTGGGAAAAGTTGTCCCGGAACATCTGCGCGAGCCGGGCCGCCTGTGCGTCGTACGCCGCCGGGTCGCTCCAGGTGCCGCGCGGCAGGAGCAGCTCGTCCGGCACGCCGGGGACTTGGAGCGGGACTTCCACTCGGAACACGGGATCGGGCGTGGTTGGGATGCGGTCGAGCTTGCCGGCGAGCGCGGCGCGCACCATGGCGCGCGTCTGGCTGAGCCGGATCCGCTGGCCCACGCCGTAGGGTCCGCCCGTCCACCCCGTGTTCACGAGCCAGCACTGCACGCCATGGGCGGCGATCTTCGCGCCGAGCAGCGACGCGTACGTGTTGGCGGTGAGCGGCAGGAAGGGTGCGCCGAAGCAGGTCGAGAACGTGGCCTTGGGCTCGGTCACGCCGCGCTCCGTGCCTGCGACCTTCGCCGTGTACCCGGACAGGAAATGGTACATCGCCTGGGCCGGCGAGAGGCGGGCAATCGGGGGCATGACCCCATACGCGTCGCACGTGAGAAACAGAATGTGCGACGGGTGGCCGCCCGCTCCGCCCGGGACGTGGTTCGGGATGTAGTGGATGGGGTACGACGCGCGCGTGTTCTCGGTGATCTGGTCCGAGTCGAGGTCAATGGCGCGGGTCTCGGGGTCCACCACCACGTTTTCGAGCACCGTCCCGAACATGCGGGTAGTGGCGAAAATCTCGGGCTCGCCCTCGCGCGACAGCCGGATAACCTTCGCGTAGCAGCCGCCCTCGAAGTTGAAAATCCCCCGATCGGACCAGCCGTGCTCGTCGTCCCCGATGAGCGCCCGTTCCGGGTCGGCGGAGAGGGTGGTCTTGCCGGTGCCCGACAACCCGAAGAACAGCGCCACATCGCCCGCCCGGCCGAGATTGGCGGAGCAGTGCATCGAGAGCACGCCGCGTTTCGGCAGCAGGTAGTTGAGGATGCTGAACACCGATTTCTTCAGCTCGCCCGCGTAGCGCGTACCGCCGATCAGGATCGTCCGCTGGCCGAAGTGGATGACCACGAAGGTGCCCGACTTGGTGCCATGGGTCGCGGGATCGGCATTGAGCTCGGGCGCGTGCAGCACGGTCCAGGCGGGCGAGAAGCCGGCGAGGTCCGTGGGGGACGGTCGCAGGAACATGTTGTAGACGAACAGGGCGTGCCACGCGTTCGGCGTGACGAACCGGATGCCCAGGCGGTGCTCCGTGTCCGCGCCGGCGAACAGGTCCCGCACGAACAACTCCTGCCCGGCGAGGTGCGCGAGCACCGACGTCTTGAGCCGTGCATACTGATCGGCCTCGAGCGGCTGGTTCAGGCGGCTCCACCAGATCTCGTCCGCGGAGGAGGGCTCACGTACGATGAACTTGTCGTTCGGGCTGCGTCCGGTGTGTGGCGCCGTCACGGCGCAGAACGCCCCGCCCTCCGCGATCACGCCCTCGGCGCGACGCACCGCGTGCTCGTAGAGCTCGGACGGTCCAGGATTCCAGTGGACGACGCGCTCGGGCGTGAGCCCCGCGGCCTCCAGGGAGGAGGCCCGTCTGCGTTCGGCGGGGCGGGTGGCATGCGCGGTCATGCGCGCGGGCGCCGCCCGTGCTCCTGGGCGTCTACGGCGGCGATTACGGCCATATTCACAATATCGTTCACGTCGGATCCCCGCTGCAGGACATGCACGGGTTGTGCCATGCCCACCAGAATCGGACCGATCGCGTCCGCGCCGCCCACCCGGCTGAGCAGTTTGTAGCTGATATTCGCCGCGTCGAGATTGGGAAAAATGAGCACGTTGGCTGGTCCGCGCAGCTTGGAGAAGGGGTAGGTCCTGGTCAGGATCCGCTCCACCACCGCCGTATCGGCCTGCATCTCCCCGTCCGCCTGCAGGGTGGGCTCGCGCTCCTGGAGCAGCGCCACGGCCCGCTGCACCTTCTCCGCCGCCGGGTGGCGCACCGAGCCGAAGTTCGAGAAGGAGAGCAGGGCCACGCGGGGCTCGATCCCCAGCCGGCCGACGAACTCCGCCGCCGCGGACCCGATCTCCGCGAGCGTCTCCGCGTCCGGATCGATGTTCACGGTACAGTCGGCGAAGAAGAAGGTCTGCTGCGGCAATACGAGCATGTAGATGCCGCTCACGTGCCGGCGCCCGGGCTCCGCGCCGATCACCTCGAGGGCCGGGCGCATCGCATCGGGATAGTACATGTCGACGCCGACTACCACCGCGTCGGCCTGACCGGCGCGCAGCATCAGGAGCGCGTGGTACAGCGGGTCGACCACGCGGTTGCGGGCCTCGCGCAGCGTGATGCCCTTGCGGCGGCGGCGCTCCCACAGCTCCTGGGCGAAGGTTTCGAGGTGGACGCTGCTTCGCGGGTTCGCGAGCGTGATGTCCTCGAGGGTCACCCCGGCGTCGTCCGCCTCGCGGCGGATGGCATCCGGGTCGCCGAGCAGGATCGGCTCCGCCACGCCATCGTCCGCGAGGATGCGGGCGGCCTTGAGGATCCGGGGGTCCTCACCCTCGGGAAACACGATGCGCTGCGCCGCCGTCTGGGCGCGGCTCGAGAGGCCCCGCATGACCTCGCGCGCGCGCCCCAGGCGGGCGTCCAGCTCGGCGCGGTACTCGTCCACGTCGATCACCCGCCCGGCGACGCCCGAGCCCACCGCCGCCCACGCCACCGCCGGCGCGACCCACAGGAGCACGCGGGGGTCGAACGGCTTGGGGATGAGGTAGTCGGGACCGAAGCGGAGGCGCTCGATTCCATACGCGCGCATCACCGCATCCGGCACTTCTTCCTTGGCGAGCGCTGCGAGGGCCCGCGTAGCCGCCATCTCCATCTCGTCGTTGATCTTCTTGGCGCGCACGTCGAGCGCACCGCGAAAGATGAACGGGAAGCCCAGCACGTTGTTCACCTGATTCGGGTAGTCGGACCGGCCGGTCGCGATGATCGCGTCGCCGCGCGCCTGGCGGGCCTCTTCCGGCGCGATCTCGGGATTGGGATTGGCCAGCGCGAACACGATCGGCCGCCTGGCCATGCCCTTGAGCATCTCTCCAGTCACGATCCCGCCCACCGACAGACCCACGAACACGTCGGCGTCCTTCAAGGCCTCGGCGAGCGTGCGAGCTTTCCCCCGGACGGCAAAGCGGCGCCGGTACTCGTCCAGGTCGCTGCGGTCGGCATGCACTACGCCGTGCTGGTCGCACAGTGTGATGTGCTCGCGCGGCACGCCGAGCCGCACGTAGTGCTCCGCCGTGGCGATCGCCGCTGCACCCGCGCCGGCGAACACGACTTGGACGCTCCCGATGTCCTTCTTCACCAGCTCCAGCGCGTTGAGCAGTGCGGCACCCGTGATGATCGCCGTGCCGTGCTGGTCGTCGTGAAACACTGGTATCGAGAGCGTCTCGCGCAGCGTCTTTTCGATGTAGAAGCAGTCGGGGGAGCGGATGTCTTCGAGGTTGATCCCACCTACGGTCGGCTCGAGCAGCCGACAGAATCGGATCATGTCTTCGGGATCTTCCGAGCCCACCTCCAGATCGAAGACGTCGATGTCCGCGAACGCCTTGAAGAGGATCCCCTTGCCCTCCATCACCGGCTTCCCCGCGAGCGCTCCGATGTTGCCCAGGCCGAGCACCGCGGTGCCGTTGGTGACCACGGCCACGAGGTTCCCCTTGGCCGTGTAGGTATAGGCCTCCTCCGGCCGGGCGGCGATCTCCCGGCACGGTTCGGCGACCCCCGGCGTGTAGGCGAGGGACAGGTCGCGCTGGTTCTTGAAGGGCTTGGTGGGCGAGACCTGGATCTTCCCAGGGCGGCCCTGCGCGTGGTAATCGAGGGCCTCCTGGCGACGGATCGACATCGATGACACAAGTCTTTCCTTGTGAAGGAGTTATGCTATCCGCGCCGACCGCCCCTGTCAAGCAGATCACGGGCTCCCGCTTCAGCGGATCCGGATGACGCTGAGCCGTGGCACGACCTGAGCCGGGAGCGCGGCGCTCCCGCCGCCATTGAAGAGCAGGCTGAACGCCGGTGCTCCGGGCGCCTGGAGCGCCCGCGCGTACACCCCCGAGCCCGCCCGGAGCGTTCCGCTGAGGCTCACCACGCTCCCCGCGCTGGCTTTAGGAACGATCGGGTAAGCCAGCGGGAAGTCGTTGGGGTCCTGCTGGTGCAGTGATAGGAAGGTGCGCGTGCGGAAGTGCCACGACGTGTACCTGAGCTCGACCGGGGTCGCGAAGCCAGGCAAGTCAGATACCCAGTTGGCGAGCGCCCAGCGCGTCAGGGTCGAGTCGAAGCGGTGTCCGGTCTGGGCGGCGACATTGGCGGCGCCCGCCAGTGTCGTTTGGTCGAGCTTGCCGGCCACTGCGGCCCCGTACTGATCCACGAGGTAGCGCGCGAACAGCCAGCTCGCCCCTCGCTCCGCCAGAGTGCCCTGGTCGAACTCAATCAATAGGGGGGACGCGCCGGTGGCGCTGAGGTACTGGTAAGCGTCGGACACGGCGTTGATGGCCAGCCGGGAGAAGGTGGCCGTGTCGCCCGCCTGGAGGTAGCGCCGGGCGGTCAGCTCTTCGGCGTACAGCGACAGTCCCTCGTCGAGCCAGCCCTCTTCGGACACCGTGCCGTGCTGAATCTGAATCAGGGTATGCTGCGCGAAGTTGATCATGTGCTGAAACTCGTGCGCGAACGTCCCGGGCGTCCCGGTCTTGACCTCCGCGCTGGTGTGCGCGCAGCTCACGGTGGCGCCGGGGTCGGGGACGATCGAATAGAAGATCTCGCCGTTGTTCGTTTGAAACGCCGACGCTTTCGGGTCCAGGTCGGCTGGGAAGAAGAATCCCGCGATGTATCCCGAAGTGCTGCACGCCACCTTCGTGGTGAGGGCGTTCACGACGGGTGTCATGAGGGCGATCACGACGCCGTTGGCGTCGAGGTCCGACACGGGGCCGAAGTTCGCCGAGTCGAGCGGATACAGCAGCGTGTCGAACACCTGCCGCAACGTGTCTACGTCCGCCGAGTCGAGTCCGGGCGTCGGCGCCAGGGTGTCGACGTAGATCGCGACGTGCGCCCCGACTGCGCGGACCCGGGCGCCGACGGTCTTGAAGTCGGCGGGCGCGCCGCAGCTCGCCGCGTTGGCGCACACCGTGAACTGGCGGAGGCTGCCGAGCGCCGGGGGTGCGGCGGCGGGGAGGAGCCGCGCGGCTCCGGGGAGGGGGCGCGACGCGGCGGCGCCCGCGCGTGCGGCGTGCTCCCTCCCAAGGCGGCGCAGCATGCCATCGAACTGAACGGCAGGCGTCGACGGCCCCGCGGGCTGCGGCAGAGTTTGAGCCAGGCGCGGCGGCGCGGCGCCAAGCGTCACCGCGCGGAGCGCGAACGCTGACGACGCACCGAAAGTGGAAGCCGCGGATTGCGGCACCAGCACGTATTCCGCCGAGTCTACGGCGGACGCGTTGGCCGGGAACGCAACGCATCCTCCGTCGGACGACGGATCGATCGACGCGTACGCGCCGATCGCCAACGTCAGCTGAGATGCCAGCGCGGAGCTGCACGTCGGTGCGCTCGGGCCGGTGTTGTCACCACTGCATGCGGCCGTGGCAAGGAGCGCCCACGTGACGATTCGTTCCGCCGTGCGATACGTCATTTCGACCTCCGCGCTGGCATCTCGTGATGATCCTCAGGCTCCGATGTTCATCCGCAACTGCACGCTCCGCGGCCGCCCCAGCGATGCTCCGCTGAAGAACGGACCCTTGAGCGCGTACTTGTGATCGAACACGTTCTCGACATAGATCTGCGGCCGGAACACCGTCGCGCCCACGGCGAAGGCGTACCCCGCGCTCGCATTCATGATGAAGTTGGGGTCGACCTTGATCGACTTGTTGAAGTCCAACAGTCCCGTCCCGTACCTCGAGTCGGGACTGTTCCCGTTCGTGAGGCCGCTTCCATAGATCCCGGTCGCGGACAAGTAGAACCCGCGCGTGGAATAGACCACGCTGGCGGCGCCCGACAAGCGTTGGTCGTGGTCGAGATCGAACGGTGCCGACGTCGTATCGGCCGGGAAGAACCCGCCGCTGATCCCGTTGAAGCCATAGGCGTGGTTCAGCGCCACGTTCACGTAGCCAGAGACCGGCCCCCGCGGCCGGATCTCGACGACGCCCTCAACTCCCGTGATTCGTACGCGTCCGATGTTCACCGAGGTCAGAATGGCGGTCCCGGGAATGGTCGCGTCATCGATCCCGGGGCTGCTCCGCTTGTGGTAGGCGGAGAGCTTTGTGACTACGCCGACCGGAAAGCGGTGCACGTACCCCACCTCGTAGAAGTCGTCTCGCTCCGGAATCGTGGGCTCCGCGGCCACGCCGCCCTGGGCCGTGCCGGTAATGGCACGCAAGTCTTCCACGTTCGTGGGCAGAAACAGCCGACCGTAGTACACCCAAAACGTGTTGGCCGGGTCCGGGAAGAAGCTGAGTTTCACGCGGGGACTCACCTGATTCCGGTTGCCCGCAAACGGCGCGTTGTGGTTGTCGAACCGCGCGCCCACCCGGAGCTCCCAATGGTCCGACGGCGCAATCGCGGTTTGGGCGTACACCCCGACGTCACTTCCCTTGAGATCGGAGTTCGAGGAAGGCCCGGAGGTGCCATTGTTGGTGACCGACGAGAAGTCCTCGTGCCCGCTGGTGTACGACGCCAGCACGCCGGTCTTGAATTCGAGCCCGTGATGCGGCTGCAGGGTGTAGTCCAGCTTGACGCCGACCGTACGAAAATTCCGGTCTTCCGAGATGATGTAATGGTTCGTGTCGCCGGGAAACTGGAACGTCGCCGAGTCCGTGAGGCCAGGCGTGTAGTTGAGCGTCCCGTCCCGGAAGAAGGCGCCCGTGAACAGCTCGGATGAACCGCCCTCGCCGGATGCGTCCTCGGCGAACCGGTGGCGCCAGCCGAGGTTGACGAACCCGTTCACGTCCTGCTGGTGATCGTCGATGATCCCATTGGCCGAGTCGAACGGCACGGCAAAGCGCGTGCGTGAGCGATCGACGTCCAGGTTCAGCACGTCCCGATCGGTTGGGACATACTGCACCTTGCCGAAACCGAAGAGATCCGTGCCGTCGTTGTGAAAGTTCTCGACCTTGTTGTGGAGCGTGTCGAACACGAGCGGCTCGCGCCGCATGTCGGTGCCCTGGCGCGCTCCGGAGAAGAAGAAACCCCATTTCCCGGCATTGGTGCTCAGGTTGACTCCCTGGCCGTTGGCCGAGAACGACCCGCCGTAGCCGGATGCATCGAGGTGAAACCCGCCCGACGGGATCCGTGTCGTCACGTTGACGACCGCGGCGTTCTTGTTGCCGTACTCAGCGTCCCACCCACCGGTCTGAAAGTCGATCTGGTTGACCACCTGCGGGTCGAACAGCTCGTTCAAGCTGCCCGAGATTCCCGAGGGGACGGGGACGCCGTCCACGTAGTACGTGTATTCGGCGTGCTGTCCCCGGATGTGCACTTCTCCCGTGGGCGCGCGTGCCGCGCCCACGATCGACTGCTGCAGGATCTGCGACGTGGTGTTGGTCGGCGACCCGTGATAGTCGTTCTGCTTGAAGATCTGGTTGCCGGTCCGCGTGTCGACGGCGAGCGGCACCGCCGACGTCACCTCCACCGCCGATAGATTGATCGGGAGGGGGACCAAGCGGAAGTCGGCACGGGCGGTGGCGTTCCCAATCGCGACGTCGCGCGTCTCCGAACGGTAGCCCAGGTAGCGAACCTCGACGCTGTACGGCCCGGCAGGCACGTTGTGGATCACGTAGCGGCCGAACGCGTCCGTGGTGGCGGCGGCGACGGTGTTCCCGCCGCGCAGGACGCGCACCTCACCGCCGGGCAACGGTGTGCCGGTCGCGCTGTCGGCGACCGAGCCGCCGACGTCGCCGTCAACCGGCGGAACAGTCGTGAATCCGGCGGCGACGAGCCACGCCACCACCAGCGTTGGATATAGGACCTTCGAGTGCATGCGCTCTCCGTAGACGTGAGTGAGTGCTGTTTGATCCGACGCCATCCCGGATGACGGGTGGCGAGTAGATCAGTTCACGTACCGGCGACGCGCGCAGGGCCGCGTCGCTAGGAGAGGACGGGAGGTGCTCGGGGTTGGGGGTGGGGTCGAGCGAGCGCGCGTGCCGTGCCCGCCGAGGCGATGGGAAGGGGTACCTGGCGGGCGGAGACCTCGAGACGGATGACCGTGGCCCGGCTCGTGACGGCCGGGGCGGTGAGGAAATGACAGACCGCGCAGTCCGGCGCGTGGATACGCGCGCAGCTCTTGGCGGTGTGGGATTCGATGTGCGCCGTGGCATGGGCGCCGGCGGCGTCGAGGCGGGCGTCCGCCAGCGCAGCCGCCCCCGGCAGGAGGAGCTGCAGGGCGGTAGCGAGGAGCCACGCGGCTCGAACAGTTGGCGAACGGCTGCGCATCGCGAACACTGTTACGTACAACTCAACCTGGAGTTCCCGCCGGCGCGGTGATGTCCGCCACACCTCCCACGCCCAGCTTGCGCAACAAGCCCGCGACGGCGAGCACCAAGCCGTACATGCACACGATCAAGGGACCGGTGGGCAAGTCGGCGACGTAGGAGACCCACAAGCCGAGCAACGACGCGAGTGCCCCGGAGCCCCAGGAGATCAACACGAGCTTGCGGATGTCCCGAGTGAACAGGAACGCGATGGTAGCAGGCACGACGAGCATCGTGAACACCATGAGCACGCCGGCGAGGGGCACCGAGATCGTCACTGCGAGGCCGAACGAGATGTAGAACCAGAAGTCCCACCACTTGATGCGCCAGCCCCGGCGCTCCGCCTCGTCGGGGTGGAACGAGATGGTGAGGAACCGACGTCGCAAGACATAGTGAAACAGTCCTAACCCGGCGTATGCGATTGTCTTTTTGGCGATCGTCGGCCAGGTCACCCATATGATGCTGCCCTGCAGCACGTCGCGAATCGCTTCGGCTCCGCGCGGCTCCTTGGAGGCCGCGAGGATCGCGGCGGCGGACGCGACCACGTACACGATCCCGATGATGGCCTCGTGCGGTACCCGGCCCTTGCCGGCCGTCCGGGTCAAGGCGAATACGACCGCGCCCACACCGGTGAAAGCCAGCGCAGACATGAACGCGGTGGGAGAATCCGGCGCGACCCCCGCGAGGAGGGCCACGACGCTGCCCAGCGCCGCCATCTGCGCCAGCGAGAGATCGACGAAGATCACCTCACGCGCGATCACGTGCAGCCCGAGGTAGGAGTGGATTCCCACCAGCACCATGCACGCGACGAACGGCGCCAGCATGAATTGCAACACAGTCAGGCTCCCCGGTTATTGGTTCGTGCTGGTGCCAGCCGGTGCGAAGGCGCTGGCCAGGTCCGACACCCACACGTTGACCAGGTCGAAGTACGTATTGACGCCCGGCGCGCCGCCCACGTTCCCCGGGACGATCACCGCTTTAGCACCGGTGCGCGCGGCGACCTCCTGCACCTGATTGCGGTCGTAGTAGTTCCCCGCAAACAGCAGCGGGATATGGCGCTCCTTCATCTCCGTGATGACCTCTTGCACGTGACTGGGCGTCGGTGGGATGCCCGGCTTCGGCTCGATGTAATCGACACACGGAACCTGAAACTCTCGGGAGAAGTAATCCCACTCCTTGTGATAGCACACCATCTGCCGGCCTCGGAAGGACTCACCCTCCTTGAGCCACCCTCCCAGCCTGCTGATGAGCGGCGTGCCCTGGTACTGTTTCGAGGTAAGGAAGTCGAACAGCTTCCCCTGCTTGTCCAGGTCGGCCAGCGTTTGCCCGCCCAAGAGCTTCACGAGGTCGTCGCCGTACAGGGACCGGAACAGCCGATCCTCAAAGTCCTTCTCCCGGGCCACAAAGTAGTCCGTGTTTTGGGGGGAGACACGACGTAACCCTGTCAGGATGTTGCGAGCGATCTGCACGCCGTTCAGCGGACCCGTCCAGATGTGGGGGTTCCCGAACACGTGGATATCGCCTCCCGACCGGGAGTAGCTCGCAGGGACGTCGAGCAGGTCGATGCCCGCATAGGCCGCCACATAACCGGGCCCGCCCTCCGTCACCTTGGGGTTGTTCGCCTTGTCGAGGAGGGCCGGCACCCAGAGTTCCAGGTCGAGCCCCGTGGTGACGAACACATCGGCGCTGCTGAGCGCCGGAACGAAACTCGGCTTCGGTTCCACGAAGTGCGGGTTGTCGTATCCCCCCCCGATGGACGTGACGTCACCCCGGTCGCCCACGATTTCGCGAGCGATCGCGGCATACGTACTGAGCGACGTGACGACCTTGACCTTATCCGCGGGAGCTGGGGGGCCTTGGGGGACCCCGTGCATCACCGCCAGCGCAGCAAAGAGTGCCAGCATGTCAGTAGGTCTCGTGTTTGTGTGGTCCGATCGCCCAGACCGCCTGAAGGGCGAACTGGTGCGTGGCGGAGGCGCCCGCCAGCTTGCTCCACAGGTACTGCGCCCGCAGCTCCACCCACTCGCTCTCCCACAGTGTGAGCGTCGGAATCACCTGTCGCGTGATCAGGCTGGAGACCGGGTCTTCCACATAGTCGTATCGAACGCCGACGATCCACCGCTCGTCGAGCTTGTAGGTGCTGCCCACGTACCAACCCACGTGCGTTTGGGCGCTCACGCTGGCGCTGTCCTTCTGCAGGGCGTAAAGCTCGCCCCGGATGGTCCAGTTGCGATACAGCGCACGCTGCGGCGGTCGCCACGTCAGGCGGAACTCGAGCCCGCCCACTTTAGTGCGCAGCGCAGAGTTGGGGTTCGTACCGTAGAGGCCGGTGCCGCCAATCTGCATGTACGTCGAGGGCGAGAGCTGCCAGAAGTTGAGGAGGTGGACCAAGTAGGTCGGTCGCGCGCCGCCCCCGAACAGCTCCGCATCGCTCTCGCTCCGCGTGACCTGGGCCGTGAGCTCGTGCGTGCCCAGTCCTCCGAAGGCGCGATAGAGTGAGATACCCGTTCCCGCGAG
>DATNOH010000092.1:0-8217 GCA_035601435.1 Gemmatimonadales bacterium
ACGCCGGACGCGGCGCGCAGGCCCCGGATCCGGTCCCATAGCGAGCGGCGCGCCCGCGGGTCGAGCCCGGCCGTGGGCTCGTCGAGGAACAGGATGCGCGGCTCGTGCAGGATTCCCCGGGCGATGTCCGCGGCGCGCCGCATGCCGCCCGAGAGAGTGCGCACCGGGTCATCGCGTCGCTCGAGCAACTCGAACTGGCGCAGCAGTGCGTCGATCCGCGGCCGGGCGACGCGGCCGGGGAGGCTCCACAGGCGCGCGGCGAAGCGCAGATTTTCCGCGACCGTCAGGTCGCGATCGAGCGTGGTGTCCTGGAACACGAGCCCGATGCTGCGCCGCACGGCGAGGCCCTCGTGTGCGACATCGTGTCCCGCGACGCGCGCCGTACCGCGCGAAGGCGCGAGCAGCGTTGCCAGCAGATGAACGGTGGTGGTCTTCCCGGCGCCGTTCGGTCCCAGCAAGCCGAAGAACTCTCCGTCGCCGACCTCGAGGTCGAGCTGGTCGAGCGCGCGGAGCGCGCCGAAGTCCTTCCCGAGGCCGCGGGCGAGGATCGCGGCGGCGGTCATCCTTTCGCGGCGAGCGCGCGCGAGGCCGGCGCGGCGCGGTAGGTCCACTCGGGAGGCTCCACCGCGCGCTCCGCCTGCGCGACCGCGGCGTCGATCAAGGGGCGGTGGGGCGAGAGCGAGCACACCGGATCGGTGAAGCCCGCGTCGCCCGCCACCAGGAACGCCTGGCACCGGCAGCCCCCGAAGTCCTGCGTCTTGCGCGGACAGGACCGACAGGGCTCGGGCATCCAGGCGTCGCCTCGGAAGCGGGTGAACGCGTCCGAGTGCTCCCAGATCCATTGGAGCGGGTGATCGCGCACATTCTCGAACCTGAGCGTTGTGATCCGACCCGCCGCGTGGCAGGGCCAGACTTCCCCGGCGGGCGTGACGGTCATGTACGCCCTCGCCCAACCGCCCATGCAGGGCTTGGGATACTGCTCGTGATAGTCGGGAAGCACCCACACGATCTCGAGCCGCGTCCCGAGGCGCGCGCGCTCGCGCTGCACCACGCGCCATGCATCGTCGAGCTGAGCCTTGGTGGGCATGAGGGCATCACGATTGTGCAGCGCCCAACCGTAGAACTGCGTGTTGGCAAGCTCGATGCGCTCGGCGCCGAGCGACTCGGCGAGCCGGATGAGCGCCTCGACCTGATGGAGGTTCCGTCGGTGCAGCACCACGTTGACCGTGAGCGGGAAGCCTAGCTCTCGGGTGTAGTGGTAGGCGGCGATCTTGTCCCGATACGCGGCGGTTCCGGCGACTGCATCCGAGAGCTCCGCGTCCGCCCCCTGAATGCTGATCTGCACGTGGTCGAGGCCCGCGGCCTTCAACGCCGCCAGGCGCTCCTTGGTCAGCCGGTAGGCGGATGTGATGAGGGACGTATAGAGTCCGAGCCCGTGCGCGTGGCGGACTAAGTCCTCCAGATCTGCGCGCAGGGTCGGCTCGCCACCCGACAGCCCCAGCTGCAGCACACCCAGCGCCTTCGCTTCGCGGAACACCCGGCACCATTCGTCCGTCGAGAGCTCACGCTTGAAGCGCGAGCCCGCGAAGTCGAGCGGATTCGAGCAGTAGGGACACTGCAGTGGACACTTATAGGTGAGCTCCGCGAGGAGCCACAGCGGTTTAGGATCCATACGTCACCAACCCCTTCGCGGCGAGCCCATCGAGAAACGCCGTGACGTCACCCTCCACCGCCGCGGAGCCATAGCGCTGCGCCAACGCCGCCACGACGTCGGCGACCGAGCGGACGCCGTCGCACAACGCGAGGATCTCCGCCCCCGTGGGATTCAGCGCCACGAGCCCCTCGGGGTAGAGCAGCACGTCCCGCCCCCGCACGTCGTCATGCTGCAGGCGCGCCTTGGGGTGGAGGCGGGGCACGGGCGGGCCCAGGGCCATCACGCCGCCGTCCCCGGGAGGTGGCCGCGTTCCACCGAATCGAGCAGGCACCACAGCACATCGCACTTGAACTGGAGCGCTGCGACGGCACGATCCTGCTGCTCCGGCGTCCGGAAGCGCTCGGTGACGAGCGCGAGGGCGTACTCCGCATCGCGCGGCGCCTGTGTGAGCCGGTTCTTGAAATACTGCAGCCCCGCGGGATCCACCCATTTGTAGTGGCTCAGCATCGCGGACAGCCGCTCTTTCACTATGAGGGGGGCGAACATCTCGGTGAGCGAGGCGGCCACCGCCTCGAGCCAGGGCCGAAAGCGGCAGAAGTTCACATACGCATCCACGGCGAAACGCACGCCGGGGAGCAGAAACCGCTGGGCGACCAGATCCTCACGTTGCACGCCCATCGCTTCGCCCAACCGCAGCCACGCCTCGATGCCGCCCTCCTCCCCCGGCCGGCCGTCGTGGTCGATAATCCGCTGGATCCACTGCTGGCGCACCTCGCGCTCGGGGCAGCTCGAGAGGATCAAGGCGTCCTTGATGGGAATGCTGATCTGATAATAGAATCGGTTCGCCACCCACAGTCGCAGCTCGTCGCGCGACAGCTCGCCCCGGTGCATCCGCTGGTTGAAGGGGTGGAGGTGGTGGTAGCGGCGCTCGAGCACGCCGCGCAGCCGGACGACCAGCGCGTCGGTCGCTGACGGGCTCACCTGCGTGCTCACAGCTCGAACTCCATCGCGTCCTCTCCCACCACAATGCCGGCGGCCTCGACCTGCGCCCGCTCCGCGGAGCTGCGACACAAGATCGGATTCGTGTTGTTGATGTGGACCAAGGCCACCCGCTTCGCGTCGAGCCGCGGCAGCAGCGCCAGGCTGCCACCCGCCCCACCGACCGGAAGGTGCCCCATCTCCCGTGCCGTCGGCCCGTCGACGCCCGCGGCGGTGAGCTCGTCGTCCGACCAGAACGTGCCGTCGAACAGCAGGAGATCGGCGCCCCCGGCCACTCGGCGCACGCCGTCGTCCACGACCCCGGCCGTCGGCACGTAGGCGAGCGTGCCGCCCGTGCGCTCGTCCGTGAGCCGCAGGCCGACGTCGAACGTCTGACTCGGCGCCATGCGTGCATAGCGCGGCGGACGCCGGGCCACGGCAGTCGCGGAGCAGCTGATGCCGAGCGCGACGCCGGCGCCATCGGTGAGAACGACCGGCCGCTCTTCTTCGAGCGTCCGCGGCTCGACGCCGGCGTAAGAGGAGAGGACCCGATAGAGCGGCCACTCGTTGTCGAGCAGCGCGGTCACGCCGCCGGGGGCGTACACCGGAAGCCGCGCACCACTCTCACGCAGCAGCAGGAGCCCGAGCGTGTGGTCGATCTCACCGTCGGTCAGCACAACAGAGGCGATGGGCGAACCGCGCAGGCTGCGGGGCCAAAGCTCGCGGTGGGCGGCGAGCTGCATACGGAGATCGGGCGAGGCGTTGAGAAGAACCCATCTCTCCCCGTCCGCGCTCACCGCCACGGACGATTGCGTGCGGCCCCGGGCGTCGTGGCGGGCGTCGATACAGTTCGGGCAGCGGCAATTCCACTGAGGGACTCCACCACCCGCCGCCGAACCAAGGATGATGATGCGCATTGAACAAAGGGGCCGGGTTCATCACCCGGCCCCTCATTAGCCGTATCAGCCTGGTTCAGGCGTTGCCGGCGTAGGCGCCGACTTCCATTCCCAGCTCGACGACTTCGAACTCGGGCTTCGTCCAAGTCATTGGATCTTCCTCCAAGGGGAACCGTGGTCGACCACTTCGAGCGCTCCTGCCCTCAACGTGCAGGTCGCGTGCCACGCGGCTGCCGCATGCGTCGAGACGCCAAGTCCTACTCGATGCGCGATTTCACCCCATTTGGGGTGAAATAACCCAACCCAATCCCGCTCAGGGCTGGAGGCCGAACTTCTTCAGCCGATAGCGCAGCGTGTCCCGTGAGATTCCCAGCCGTTGAGCCGCCTTGGTCTGGTTTCCGGCCGCATCGCGCAGCGCCCCTTCGATCATGGCCTTTTCCCATTGAGCGAGGTCGATGCCCTGCGGCGGCAAGGCCGGCGCGCCGGCGCCCGCCGCCGCGGGCATGGAGCCGTCGTCGGGGCTCGTGAGCGAGAGGTGCTCCACCTCGAGCGTCGGTCCGCGGCTCCACAGAACGGCCCGTTCGATCACGTGGCTGAGCTCCCGGACGTTGCCGGGCCACGGATACGCCAGGAGCAGCTCGCGCGCCGGCGCGCTGATCTCACGCACTGTCTTCCCATACTTGGCATTGAGCAGCCGCAGATAGTGGTCGGTGAGCAGGAGTACGTCCTCGCCCCGCTCGCGCAACGGCGGCATGACGAGGACGATCACGGCGAGGCGGAAGTAGAGATCGCGACGGAATCGCTCACGCCCCGTCTCGCGCTCGAGATCGCGGTTGGTCGCAGCCACGATGCGGACGTCCACCTTGCGCTCGCGCACGCTGCCGACGCGTCGGACCGTGCGCTCCTCGATGGCTCGCAGCAGCTTGCCCTGTACCGACAGATCGACGTCGCCAATCTCGTCGAGAAACAGAAACCCGCCTTCGGCCGCTTCGACCAGACCGGGCTTCGATTCCTTGGCATCGGTGAACGCGCCGCGCTCGTAGCCGAACAGCTCGGCCTCCATGAGGTTCGCCGGGAGGGCCGTGCAGTTGACCTCGATGAACGGCTTCGACGCGCGCGGGCCCGCGGCGTGGATCGCGTGGGCGAGGATACCCTTGCCCGTGCCCGTCTCGCCCGTCAGCAGCACCGGCGGCGTGTCCTCCAGCGCGGCGATCTGGCGCGCCCGCTCGAGCACCGCTTGGACGGCGGGTGACTCGCCTACCATGGTGGCAAACCCGACGTCCCGCGTGGCGCGGCGACGATAATACGAGAGCTCCTGCTTGAGGAGGCGGTTCTCGCGAGCGCGGTCGGCGAGCAGCTTCAGCTCCTCCAGGTCCACCGGCTTCTTGACATAATCGAAGGCGCCGAGCTTCACGGCCTCGACGGCACCCTCGATGGAGCCATAGGCCGTCAGCATGATCACCGGGAGCACCGGATCGAACTCGCGGATGCGCTTCAGGAGGTCGATGCCGCTCATCCCGGGGAGCCGCACGTCGGCGAAGACCACGTCCGGCTGGAGGCTTTGCAGCAGCTCGAGCGCCTTTTCGCCCGAGGCCGCGACCTCCGCTTCGTAGCCGTGGTCCGCGAGAAAAGCCTTAGCGGAACGGGCCAGGGTCTGCTCGTCGTCGACGATCAGCACGGTCGAGCCGTTCATGCGAGGCTCCGCGCGGGCGTCTGAGCGGCCTCGCCGCTGGCGATGGGCAGCCAGATGCGCACCGTCGTGCCATGGCCGATCCGGCTCACGATGTCCAGGCGGCCGCCTGTCTCCTCGACGTAGCGCTTCGCGATGGCGAGCCCCAGGCCCGTGCCCTCGGGTCGAGTCGTGAAGAACGGCTCACCCAGGTTGGGCAGAATCTCCGCTGCAATTCCCGGCCCCGAATCGGTGATCTCGAGCAAAATTCCGTCGGCGCCTCCCGCGCCGCTCTGCGACTGCGCCGCGAGCTCGAGCCGGCCACCGTCCGACATAGCGTCGAGCGCGTTGGAGATGATCTCGGTCAGCGCCTGCTCTAACCGCTTGGGTTCGACGCGGATCTCGCGCAGTGTCGGAGGAACGGCGACCGCCAGCTCCACCCGGCGCTGCCGCAGCAAGTCGGAGAAGCCCGAGACCGCACCGTCCACCAAAGTCCGCACGCTCTCGCGCAGCGGGCGGAAGGGGGCGGGGCGCGAGAAAGTCAGCAGGTGGGCAATCCGGTGATCGAGGCGGTCGACCTGCTCGATGATCGCGTTCAACGGTTCGCGAGCAGCGGCGCCCTCGACACGGTGCTGGGCGAGCTGCGCGGCGGCGCGCAAGCTCGCGAGCGGATTCCGGAGGCCGTGCGCAACCCCGGCGGCCATCTGGCCGATGGAGGCCAGCTTCTCGGACTGCACCAGCTGCGCGCGAGATTGACGGAGCCGCTCGGTCATCTGCGCAAAGGCGCGCGCCAGGTCGCCGATCTCGTCCGAGGAGCGCGGCTCGATCGCGTGGTCCAGGTCGCCCGCACCGACGACGGCCATCGCGTGGCGCAGCGCGTTGAGGGGACGCGCCAGGCTGCGGGAAATGAGCCATGACGCCAACAGGCCGGCCGCGAGGGCGAGCGCGATGATCCCCCACAGGACGCGCCGTTCCGCGTCGACGATCCCCGCCACCTGCGTGAAGGCCGCCTGGACGCTGAACTCCCGCGCTCGTCGGTAAATCTCCCGGTTGACCTCCGCCAGGGCCGGCTGCAGGCGCTCGACCAGCTCCTGTCGTGCCAGGACCGCGGCCGCATCGTGTTGACCGGCATCGCGCAGCTTGAACACCCGACCCGCGACGGCCCGGATATCCGTCTCGATCCCGCGGACGCCGTCCGCGAGCTTGAGCTCGTCGGGTGGCAGTCCCGCGGTCCAGCGATCGAGCCAGAACGCGACGACTTGCTCGGTGAGGGGAAACTCTTTCTTGGCCGCGGGATCGCCGCTCAGGTAGCGCCAGATCACCTGGGTCTGGTTGAACATGGCGTCTTCCACTTCGGCGTACGTCCGAGAACGCGCCAACCGCTCACCCAGCGACTGGAGCGTGCCCCGCACCAGCGCATTCGTGCGAATCGCCTGAACGCCGACCAGTAGGGCCGGGATCACCATCAGGGAGAAGCCCAAGAGCAGCTTGCGCTGGAGGGTCACGAACTAGACCCCAAAGACCGCGACATGGCTCGTATTCTAGCGCACGATCCTCCCGAGCGCTTCGCGCGTGCAGGAGCGCTTTATTCTCGCCGGACCCGCCGCGCGCAGAAGTGCCCGCCCGGATTGGCGAGCACGCGCTTCGAGCTGTCGATCACGACCGCGAACCCGAGCTCGCTGCTCCATGTTCCCCAGAATCCGTCCGGACTCACGGCTCTTACCCGCAGGCGCTCGCCCGACGCGTCCGTGGCGTCGGGGGAACCCATGAAGAGCACCGGCCCTCCCCCGAGGAGCGCGGGTCCGACTAACTCGACTCCTGGCCCCTCTCGATCGTGGGAGGCGCGGTTGTCTCGGTAATCGGACTCACGGCGCGATTGACTCTCGAATGCGCCAGCGAGCGGGCGCTCCCCCGGAAGGCGCCCAAGTCTGGGACGGAGCCCTGCGAAACGGCGAGTGCTGTCGTTGACCCAGAGTTCAAGCGCTCCGCGCTCGACGGAATCGCCGTATTCGCCACCGGTGTTGACCAGCGTTAGGACGTATCGGCCAGCCAGCTCCTCGATGCGATCCCACACGAGGGGCGTGGCCGTGGTAGGTGGCGTCGAACGACAGGTCGAGGCTGGCGGCGACGTCTGCGCCGCGCCCCTTACCGTTCCCGCCGTGAGCAGACAAGCGATCGCCCGGAACACGAATTGGTGGGTCCGCGTTGGCCCGAGCATCGCCATGCGCGGAAATGATGGTCTACGCGTCATTGACTACCTTCGCCAGAACCTCATCGAGCGTCTCCAGTGTCCGATCGATGGTCTCCTCATCGTGCGCGAGCGAGACGAAGTTGTACGCCGTCCTTTTGAACAACAGCCCCCGAGCCGCACACCCCCGCGCTACATCCCGCGAAATAGTCTCACTCGCAAAATGGAGAAAGCACATCTCCGCGATCCCGCCGACCCCCGTCACCAGGTCGGCGTGCTTGCGGTGCAAGCGATGCAGCCCGTGGAGCAACCGGGTGCCCATTCGGTGCAGATGGCCGCACACATCTTCGTGCGCGAATACCTCCAGCGTCGCTTGCGCGGCGGCGAGCGCCACACCCTCGGTCGCGAGGGTCGACGAGATCCATGTGCGCGCCACACCGGCCATGAGGTCCGCGCGTCCACCCACCACCGCGAGCGGAAAGCCGTTCGCGATGGCCTTGCCCAGCACCGCCAGGTCCGGCCGCACGCCATAGCGCTCGGCCGCACCGCCGATCGCCACCCGGAACGCGGTCTTGATCTCGTCGAACACGAGCACCGCGCCCACCCGGGTCGCCTCTTCGCGCACCACCTCGAGCCACTCGCGCGTGGGCTCGATCACGACGACCGGCTCGACGACGACAACGGCGAGGCGATCGCCCGCGTCGCGGATCAGGCGCCGCGTCCCTTCCACGTCGTTGAACGGGATCTCCGCATAGAGTGCGCGTGTCGCCGCAGGCACTCCTTCCCCTCCCTGGGACCAGTCGAGCCAGCCGTGGTACCCGCAGCCGAGCAC
>DATNOH010000093.1:0-8652 GCA_035601435.1 Gemmatimonadales bacterium
AGGCGCTTCCTTCACCGACGCCTACCAGGACCATGCGGTCACCGAGACCGCCCCGGGCCATTCGACGATTCTGTCAGGGCGCTGGCCCGTGCACACCGGCATCACCCGCAACCTCGCTGGTGTGCAGGATCCGGCCGCGCCACTAATCGGCGTCAACGGCCCGGGTGCGTCCCCCATGCGCTTTCGCGGGACTGAGTTCTTCGACTGGCTCAAGGCTGCGGAGCCGGGTGCGCGGGCTCTCTCGATTTCGGGGAAGGACCGCGGTGCGATTCTGCCCATCGGCCGGGCCAAGGAGCGCGTCTACTGGTATTTCGGGGGTTTCTTCACCACGAGTCGGTACTACGCGGATTCGCTCCCGACGTGGGTCCGGGTATTCAACGGGCAGCGTATCCCCTTCCGCGCGGCGGGGACACTGTGGACGCTATTCCTGCCGGAGCGCGAATACTCCGAGCCCGACAGCGTCGCCTACGAGAATCAGGGGCGGGATGTGGTGTTTCCCCACCGACTCCCGACCGACAGCGGCGAGGCGGCCCTCGCCTTCGTCGCCACGCCCACGATGGACTCGCTCACGCTCGCCTTCGCGCTCGAGGGAGTCCGCGCCCTGCAGCTCGGCGGGCGTGGTGCCACCGACCTGCTCGCCGTGAGTTTATCCACCACCGACTACGTCGGTCACGCGTACGGCCCCGATTCCCGTGAGATTCACGACCAGGTGGTGCGGCTGGATCGGTATCTCGGCTGGTTCCTCGAGCAGCTGTTTGTCCGCTATGGAAGAAACAACGTCCTGGTGGTGCTCACCGCGGACCACGGCGTGACCCCGTTTCCCGAGCGCTCTCGTACTATGGGGCACCCGGGAGCGGTGCGGGTGATCCCCGACACGATTATCCAGGGCGTGAACGCGGCGCTCGACCAGCGCGCCGGCGGCGGCGACTGGGTCCAGCTCGAGAGTGGGATGTTGCTGGTCCCCGACCGTGCCAAACTGGTCGCCCAGGGCGTGAACGTCGACAGCGTGGTCGCGGACGTGGCGACCCGGCTGCGGGCGCTGCCCGGCGTGGCTCGCGTGGACCGCCCGGCCGATCTCGCCCCCAAGGATACCGCGGATCCGGTGTTGCGCCGCTGGATCCATCACCTGTCGCCGGATGGCGGTGTCGAGCTCGTCGCGACGCTCAAGCCCTACTCGATCTGGAGTCCCGCGAACGGCTTCATCGCGATGCACGGGCAGCCGACGGAGCTCGACTCGCATGTCCCACTCATCCTGTGGGGCCCGGGGGTCCGACGCGGCGTATATGCCGGGCGCGTCAGCACCGTGGACATCGCGCCGACCTTGGCGCGGCTGCTCGACCTCACTCCCGCCGAGCCGCTGGACGGACGGGTCCTGACCGAAGCGCTCGGCGCGCAGAATTGAGGGGACGATGCCGCCCCCCAAGCTCACCGCGGACCAGCTCCGGCGCATCGAGGAGATCGAGGAGTACCGGCGCGCGGCCGATCATCTGAAGCACCTCGTCGCCGAGCTCGAGGGGAACCGGGCGGGCCAGACCCGCACCATTCAGCAGCTGAGCGAGAGGATCGCGAACGAGGCATCACAGATGCGGCAGCGGGCGCTCACGGCCAACGTCGGGACGATCGCCGACATTGCCGGCACGATGTCGGTCATGGCGGGCCGGGGGGGCGGGATCAACATGAAGATCCGGGGGCTCGCCGATGCCGTGAACAGCATCTACATGCAGCTCGACGCTGCCATGAAACACGCCACGACGCCACCGGAGCCCAAGAAGCCCGCCTGACCGTGCTCGTTCCCCCCATCCGTTGTGCCGGGCTCACGAAGCGATACGCGGACGTCGTGGCGGTCGCGGGGCTCGATCTCACCGTCAACGGGCGCGAGTGCTTCGGCCTGCTGGGTCCCAACGGGGCGGGAAAGACCACCACCATCGAGATCCTCGAGGGGCTCACCGCACCCGACCGTGGCGAGGTCGAGATCCTCGGGATGCGGTGGTCGGGGGGGGCGAGCACCCGCGCGCTGCGCGAGCGCTTGGGCATTCAGCTGCAGGATACCCAGCTCGCCGACAAGCTCACCGTCGAGGAGACCGTGCGGCTGTTCCGCAGCTTTTATCGGGCGGCGCACTCGGTCGAAGAGGTGCTCGGCTTGGTGGGGCTCGAGGAGAAGCGCGGCGCGTGGGTGGGCAAGCTCTCGGGCGGCCAGAAGCAGCGCCTCGCGGTCGCCTGCGCGCTCGTGTCCCGACCGGAGCTCCTGTTCCTCGACGAGCCGACCACGGGCCTGGACCCGCAATCGCGCCGCCAGCTGTGGGACGTGATCGGCCGCTTCCGGGCGGCTGGCGGCACGGTGCTCCTCACCACCCACTATATGGAAGAAGCCGAGCGTCTGTGCGACCGGGTCGCCATCATGGACCATGGGAAGGTCATCGCGCTCGGGACGCCCCGCTCTCTGATCGCCTCGCTCGGCGCCGAGCACGTCGTGGAGTTTGCCCTGGCCGACGGTGCGACGCGTGCGCCGAGCCCCTCGGAACTGTCCGCGCTGCCGGGCGTGCGCGCGGTGCGCCCCGGGCTCGATCGCACGGCCCTCACGGTGGCCGAAGTGCATCGCGCCGTACCCGCCCTGCTCGGGCTGCTGGAGCGGCGCGGCGCCGAGCTCTCGCTGCTCGCCACCCACCACGCGACCCTGGAAGACGTGTTCGTGTCGCTCACCGGCCGCCAGCTGCGCGATGCGTGACCATCCGCTGGTCCAGCTGACGCTCGCCCGCATGCGGGAGTTCTATCGCGAGCCCGAAGCGATCTTCTGGGTGTTCGGGTTCCCGATCGTCCTGGCGTTCGCGCTCGGCATTGCGTTTCGGAATCGGGGGCCGGGCGAGCTGCGGATAGCGGTGCTGGGCGGTGCCGGCGACAGCGCCATGGCCACCGTGCTGGCGCGCGCGCCGGGGCTCACGGCGGCGGTGCTCGACTCGGCTGAGGCGCGGCTCCAGCTCCGCACCGGCCGCGTGGCGCTGCTCGTGGTTCCGGGCGATCCGTTAGTGTACCGGTACGACTCGACCCGCACGGAGAGTCGCCTGGCCCGCCTCGAAGCCGACGAGGTGCTGCAGCGCGCCCGCGGCCGCGCTGATCCCGCGCGCGTCGCGGACCAGCGGGTCACCGAGCCGGGTTCGCGCTACATCGACTTCCTGATCCCCGGCTTGCTCGGCATGAACCTCATGGGGAGCGGGCTGTGGGGCGTGGGATTCTCAGTCGTGCAGGCGCGTACCAAGAAGCTGCTCAAGCGCTTCATGGCGACCCCGATGCGCCGCAGTCACTACCTGCTCTCGTTCATCCTGTCCCGGCTCGTGTTTCTGTTCCTCGAAGTCGCGGCGCTGGTGGGCTTCGGCTGGTGGGTGTTCCACGTGGGGGTGCGCGGCTCGTTCGCCGCGGTCGCATTCATCACGGTGCTCGGCGCCCTGTCGTTCGCCGGGCTCGGCATGCTGGTTGCGAGCCGCGCCCGCACCATCGAGGCCGTGTCCGGGCTGATGAACCTCGTGATGCTGCCGATGTGGATCCTGTCGGGTACGTTCTTCTCTTACGCCCGCTTCCCCGACGCGCTGCAGCCCTTCGTGAAAGCCCTGCCGCTCACGGCACTGAACGACGCCCTCCGCGCCGTGATGATCGACGGCAGCCGGCTGACTGAGCTCGGCGCCCCGCTCGGCATCGTGACGGCGTGGGGGCTGGTGAGCTTCGCGTTGGCACTGCAGATCTTCCGCTGGCGCTGACGGGCCTCGACTCACTTTCCCCAGAGCAGCGCCCGCAACCGGAACAACAGGCCCCGCGACCGGCGCACGGCGTCGCGGAACGCGGTGGCCGTCGGGTAACGTGCCGCGGGCTCACTCGCCAGCGCCTTCCGCAACACGTCCTCCAGCTCGCGCGGCACGTCTTTGCGTGAGTCATGAAGTGACGGCGGGTCCTCGGTGGTTTGGCGCGCGATGATCGCCTCGGGGGTGGGTCCCTCGAACGGCGGGCGGCCCAGTAGAGCGAAGTACGCCGTGGCGGCGAGCGAGTACAGATCGGCGCGTTGGTCCACCCGTTCGCCCAGCAGCTGCTCCGGCGATGCGAACTGCGGCGTGCCGCTGCGGGAGGTGGCGCCCCCAAAGCGGGCGTCGCCGCGCAGGGCGAGCGCCAGCCCGAAGTCGGTGATGCGTAACCGGCCGTCCGGCTCGATCAACATGTTCTCGGGTTTCAAATCCCGATGCACCAGGCCGAGCGCGTGCGCGTGCTCCAACGCCGACAGGCCCTGGTCGATCAGGCGGACGGTTTGATCGAGCGGAAGCGGTCCCTGCTTGTGGACCAGCTGCGCCAGGTTCATCCCCGGCACCAGCTCCATGGTGTACCACTGCAGCCCCGCCCGACTGTTGATGTCGTAGATGCTGACGATGCTCGGGTGGCGCAGCCCGCCCGCCAGCTGCGCTTCGCGCCGGAAGCGCTCCATGACCGAAGGATCGGTGGTGAGGGAGGGGTGGAGGACCTTCATCGCGACGTCTCGCTCGAGCCCCAGGTCCCGTGCGCGATACACCCGGCCGAAGCCGCCGGTGCCGATCTCCTCGAGCAGCTCATAGTCGTCGCCGAGGGCACGCCGCAGGCGACGCTCGAATCCCGCCTCCGCCACATGCGGTGCCGCCGCCGGCTCCTGAAACACCCCGGCGTCGCTCACGAAGTCTTCGAGCATCTCGGTCGCCGTGTAGTAGCGGCTGCCCGGCGCGGCCTGCAGCGCGCGCATCAGCACCCGCTCCAGTGCCGCCGGTACCGCGGGGCGCAGCTGCCGCGGCGGCGTGATGCGCGCCGGATCCAGATCCGGCTCCTGACCCGTCAGAACGTAGTAGACGAGGGCGGCCACGCCGTACACGTCGCTCCTGGGCTCGCCGGGATCTCCGGCGCGCACTTCCGGCGCGACGAAGGCGCCGCCCGCTCCCTGCTCCTCCGGGGGCACATTCGGGAGGCACCAGTTGCAGTAGCGCAGGTCGGTGATCACCGCCCGGCCCGTGACGTCGAGCATGAGCGTCAACGGGACGATGCGACGTAGAATCACACCGCGCGCGTGGGCGTGCTCGGCTGCGCCGAGCAGGTCGCGCACCAGCGCGTGCGCCGTGGGAATCGCGCGCGGACCGCGGCGCAGCGCTTCGGCCAAGCTCTCCCCCTCGACCCAATTGGCTGTGCGGAAGGCGAGGCTCCCGACCAGGCCGGCAGCGTACACGTGGCGAATCGCCGGATGGTCGAGCGCCGCCAGCGTCTCGGTCTCGCGCAGGAACCAGGCGCGCCCGGGTGTGTCGGGCGCCAGGTGCACGTGCAAGGCGACGGAGCGTTTCAGCACCCGATCCCAGGCATGGTACACGGCGCGCTCGGGCGTGGCGGCCACCCGCTGGTCCAGACGGAAGGCCGGCGTGAGGGCGCGGACGACGTCGTCCAGCATTCCGGCGGGAGGGGTCGGGTGGCTCATCGCAGCCGAACCTGCACGTTGGCCCAGCCAGCGGCGCCCGACTCGGGCCCGTGGTAGCGCACATCCCACAGCGACACGCGCACGCCCCCGCTGCTCGAATCCGCCGCCGCCGCGAGGAACCGCGCGAATTGCGCGATCGCGCGGCCTTGGGGAGTGAGAAGCGCCGCACGCACCGCGCGATGGTCGAGGTGTCGAGCCACGACCCATCCCTGTCCCGCGACGCTGTCCGGCGACGCGGAGACCGCTTCCCAGCGAAAGGGGCGCCCCAGGATCGTGAGCGCCGCCCACGACGCATCGGGTCCGAACCGCTGTATCGCGGCGGCGCGGATCTGCGCTTTGACCGGGACGCTCGCCGCGGCATGCACGGCGATGTAGGCCGCGAGCACGACCAGCCCATACCCCGCGGCGCGGCGGCGCCCTGCCACCCCGAACCAATGCCGCATCCAGCCCACCACGCTGACCGCGGCGAACACGACCGTCGCCACGCGCACCCACCACACGACGAGATGGTCGCCGCGCCACACCACGAGAATCGTGACGCCCAAGAGCGTGGCGAGGTACACCAGCGCCGGTTTCCAGTGGCGGCGCGCGCCCCACGCGAGCGACACGAGCGGTACCAGCCAGAAAAAAGGATCGACGATAGCGAGCCAATCGGCGTAGTACCATTGCTCGCTCCAGGGAAGGAACGGTCGCAAACCGTAGGATCCCTGCCAGTCGAGGTAGAGGTGACTCGCGACGGTTGCGGCGACGCACGCGGCGATCCAGCGCCAGGGCGGTGGGGGGACACCCGCGCGGTGAGCCCACAGGCGCAGGAGGACGGTAACCACGCCGGTCAGGGCCACGATCTCGACCGCGGCCCCCAGGAAGGAGTGCGTGATCCCGCGATGGTAGACGAGGTACTCGCCCCCGGCGGGGCGTGCCCACAAACCCGGCCTCAACAATAGCTCGGCCCAATCTGGTGCATTCCCAGCGATCGCGCCGATCCACCCGGCGGCCGGTACGTCGCGACCCGCGACGGCGCGGCCCAGCGCGGCGCCGACTAGGGTATGGGCGAGATTGTCCATGACGTGCTCAAAGCTAGCATCACCCTAGCCGGGGATGCCCCCGGCCGATAAGTTTGCCGCCCACCCGCCGCCAGCGAGAGGGCGCGCCATGGGTTACGAACCGCTCCCCGACCGCCGCACCCGAGGCGACCGGCGCCTGCTGGACGATCGGCGCTCCGGCGTCGATCGGCGGGAGCCCACCGATCGGCGGGCCGCGGACACATCGGTGCCGACGGAGCGCCGCGCCGGCCATCCGCGTCGTGCCGGCGGCGAGCGCCGCCGTGCTCTACGCCGCTCCCTCGTGCCGCGCCGCCTCGTCCCGGATCGTCGCGCCAGGGGAGGCGCGCCGCGCGCCATCTGAGGTGGCAGCCGTGACCGATCGGCTCGGGGCGCGGGCATACGGCATCACCCTGCTCGACGCGGGGACTGGCCGCCATTACAGTGCGCGGGGCGTACGCATCCGGATCGGGCGCGGTCACGAATGTGAGGTCCAGCCAGTCGACGCACCCGAGTCCGTCGTATCCCGCATCCACGCTGAGCTCACGGTCGGCCCATCAGGCGGGCTGGCCGTGCGTGACGCCGGATCCAAGCACGGCACCTTTCTGAACGACGAGCCGGTCACGACCGCCGTTCCCGTCCGGCTCGGCGACCGGATAACCCTGGGACGCGGCGGACCCACTCTGATCGTCGAAGGCCTCGGCACGGCACCCGAAATACCGGTGGCGCGTCGACCGGGGGATGCCCGCCGCAGGCTCGGGCGTCTCGTCGGCGTCCTGCTCCTGCTCATGTTGCTCCTGGCCGGGGTGGGGTACGGCCTCTACCGGCTGCTCGCGAAGTAGCTCGCTCAGCGGGTAGCGACTTCCCGGATCATCCGCTCGAGCATCGCAAAGTCGAACGGTTTGGTCACCGTCGGCAGCCCCGACTCCTTCAGGAGGGCGGCGGTGTCGGGGGCGAAGGTGTCGCCCGTGCTGAACACGACGCGCGCGACCAGCTCCGGACGATCCCGCCGCAGCCGTTCGAGGAACTCCCGTCCGCTCATCCCGGGCATGCGGACGTCGGAAATGATCACGTCGAAGCGGCGCTGCTGCAGCACGCGCAGCGCCTCGGCTCCGTCGGAGACGCCCACACCGTGAATCCCGCGGCGCTCGAGGAACCGCAACAGTGCGTTGCGGAGCGCGATCTCGTCGTCCAGCACGAGCACGGTGAGTTCGCCGGCGGCGGGCGCGACATGGGCCGGCTTCGCCGGGGGCCGGGATTCCTCGCGCGGGTCGCGCGGCAGGGTCACCCCGAAGAGGGCTCCGTGCCCGGGCTCCGATTCCACCCAGAGCCGACCGCCGTGCTCCCGGGCGATCCCGTAGCAAATGGAGAGCCCGAGGCCGGTGCCGACGCCCTCGGGTTTGGTCGTGAAGAACGGGTCGAAGATCTTGCCCCGAATCTCGGCCGGGATCCCGGGGCCGGAGTCGGCGATCTCGAGCCGGGCCTCACCCTCGTCCGCGCGGGTGCGAACGACGATCGTGCGCGGCCCAGCGACCGTCAGGAGCGCCTGTTCCGCGTTGATGAGCAGATTGAGGATCAGCTGCTGGAGCTCGGAGGCGTCGGCCCAGATCTTCGGCTCGTCCCGATCGAGGTCGAGCGTGACCGCGATGTTGAGCGTCGACAGATGGTAGGAGCGCAGGGCGAACGTGCGTCGCGCGATGTCGTTCATGTCCACCACGGCGCGCTGCTTGCTGCCGGCGCGCGCGAACGCGAGCAGATTGGAGGTGATGCGTCCGATGCGCGTCGCTTCGTCGTACATCATCTGCAGCGTCTCGCGCTGCTCGGGCTTCAGGTCGTCCAGTAGCAAGGTCTGCGCGAACCCGGAGATGATCGCCGCCGGGTTGTTGATTTCGTGGGCCACGCCGCTCACGAGCTGTCCCATGGCGGCGAGCTTCTCGGCCTGCTGGAACTGGGACTCGTTGCGCTTCTGCTCGGTGATGTCGCGCGCCAGGATCAGGACCCTGCCGATCCGGCTGCCTTCGCGGATGGGGGCGTACAGCGCGGCGGCGAGCCCGTTGGTGCCGTCGTCGCGCGAGAAGGGAATCTCGAAGCGCTGGATCTCACCGTTGAATGCCGCCGCCAACTTCTCCCGGACCACGGCCGCCG
>DATNOH010000094.1:0-9682 GCA_035601435.1 Gemmatimonadales bacterium
CGTCCGAGGGCACCACCTCCAGCGCGCGGGTCACGAGGAACTCGCGCACGTCGGGGCGCGCCACCAGCTCCGTCAGCAACGTGCGCACCTCGTACACCTGGGCGAACCGCTCCAACACGGCCACAAACCGCCGGTGCTCGCTCTCGGCGAGCTCGAGATCGATGATGTCGTCGTAGAGGTAGTCTTCGCGATTGCCGGGGGTGACCGCCACCAGCTCGCGGCCGGGGGTATGGACCAGCACGGTCCGCAGCGGGCCGATTTCGCTAGTGACGTGAACGCGCGCCATGGGCGGGAATCTAACCGCGGGTCAGACGGGCGGCTAACGATTTGCCAGAGCGAAGCTTAGCGTCTCGAGCTCGAGGGCCATGTTGACCGACTTCACCGCGACGTCGACCGGCACCGCCAGCTGCACCGGCGCGAAGTTCAGGATGGCTTTCACCCCGGCGCGCACCAGGCGGTCCACGACGTCCTGCGCCGCCTCGGCGGGGGTCACGACGATGGCGATGTCGCTGGGCTCCTTGGCGAGGTCGGCGTCGAGGTGCCGAATGTCGCGGACCACGAGGCCGTTCCAGCGCGAGCCGATCTTCTTCGGGTCCTTGTCGTAGATCGCCGCGACGTGGAAGCCACGCTGTCGGAACCCGGGATACTGCACGAGGGCGCTGCCGATGCGGCCCGCCCCGACGAGGACGACGCGGTAGGTGCGTCGCAGACCCAGGATATCGCGGATCCGGGCGGTGAGCTCGGGGACGGAATAGCCCAGGCCGCGCTTGCCGAACGAGCCGAAGAACGAGAGGTCCTTGCGGACCTGCGCCGAGGTCGTGCCGCCGCGCCGGGCCAATTCGGCGGAAGAGATGGTGGTCTGGCCTTGCGCGTCGAACTGCTCGAGGAATCGCAGGTAGAGGGAGAGCCGTCGCACCGTGCTCTCGGAGATCTTCCTCATATTGTGAATTATTTCACAATCGACCGCTCCAACGCAAGAGCCGCACGAAATCTTCCGGGGCCAGCGTCTCGGGACGCGCCGCCGGATCGAGCGCCAGCGCGGCGAGCCCGGCCGCCACGACGGCGGCGGAGCGCCCCGTGGCCGCCATGACCACGTTGCGCAGCTGCTTGCGACGCCGCGTGAAGCACGCCGTGACGAAGGCGCGGAAGCGGGCGATCTCGTCGGGCGCGACCAGCGGCTGAGCGAGCGGCGTGAGGCGCACCAGCGCGCTCTCGACCTTGGGCGGCGGCGTGAACGCGCCGGCGCGGACGGTGAAGAGCCGCTCCACGCGACACACCGCCTGCACACCTACGGAGAAGGCGCCGTACGCTTTGGACCCCGGCGGTGCAGCGATCCGGTCGGCGACCTCGGCCTGGACGAGAAACACGATTCGTGCGGCAAGCGGCGGCGTGAGCGCTTTGTCGATCAGGGGTGAGGTAATGTTGTAGGGGATGTTGCCGACGACTTTGAAGTGCGGATTGCGGAGTGCGGAATGCGGAGTGGCAGTGTGAGCTTCGAGGAGTTCTTGCCAGTCCAGCTTGAGGGCGTCCCCCGATACGATGCTCAGTCGCTCGACTCCGCATTCCGCATTCCGCACTCCGCATTCATGCGCCAGTCGGCGATCTTTTTCTATGGCGATCACGGATCGCACGCGCGGCGCGAGGATCTCCGTCAGGCTCCCCTTCCCCGCCCCGATTTCGACCACGACGTCTTCGGACGCGGGCTCGAGCGCATCCACAATGCGCTGCAGGATGTTCCGGTCGGTGAGGAAGTGCTGGCCGAGCCGCTTGTCCGGACTCACACCTTGAGGATGACGACGGTGCGGTCGTCGGCGGGCGGCGCGCCGCCCGTGAAGCCGGCGAGGTCGGCGTGCACGGACTCGAGGATCTCGCGCGCCGGGCGGTCCCGCAAACGCGCCACGTGGCCGAGCACCCGTTCTTCGCCGAACCGCTCGCCGCGCGGACCCAACGCCTCGGTGACGCCGTCAGTGAAGAGGCAGATGATGGCGTCGCGCCGCGCCCAGCTGAGGGCAGCATCCTCCCCCGGCGCGGTGGCGAGACCGAGGGGTGGACGGGTGGCTTGGAGCCGCGCTGCCTTCCCCGTCTGCATCGACACGAGAAACGCATGCGGGTGCCCGGCGTTGGCGAACGTGATGCGCCCGGCGTTCGGGTCGACCACCGCGTAGAACACGGTGAGAAACATTTCGGTGCTCGCGAGCTCATCGGCGAGCGACTCCTCGAGCCGGCGCAGCACCTCGGTCGGCGTCTCGGCCGATTCTGCGTGGATACCCGAGGCGGCCATCACGAGGGCCATGATCAACGCGGCGCCGAACCCGTGGCTCGTGACGTCGCCGATCATCACGCCGATGCGGTCCGAGCGCAGGTTGAGCAGGTTATAGAAGTCGCCGCCCACCGATTCCGCCTGACGGCAGCGTGCGGCGACGTCCACCCGCGACCCGAGCACGCCGGGCGGCGGCAACAGCTTGAGCTGGAGGTCCCGCGCCAGCTCGAGCTCCCGGAGCACGCGCTGCTGCCCGAGATCGCGAGCGACGAGCCGGGCGTTCTCGATCGCGGCACCGATCTGGTTCGCGATCGCGGCCACCAGCTTGCGGTCCCCGGCGGTGAACGCGTCTCCCCCGACCCGGTCCGTCAGGTTGATCACGCCGATCGGCTTGCCGCTCGCCCCGGGCGCGGCGTACAGGACGGGCACCGACAGGAACGCCTGGCCGAGGTAATTGCGACCATCGGGGCAGCCGGGGTTCGGGGCCGTGGGATCAGTCGGGTCGTAGCTCACGATCCGCATCTCGCGGAACACGCGGGCGGCGACCGAGCAGGGGTCATCCGCTTCGATCGGCTCCACCTCCTGCGGGTCCATTCCACGCGCGGCGACGATGCGCAGCATGTTCTGCTCGGCGTCGTGCACCAGGAGCGTCGCGCGCCGCGCGCCGACCACGGTGGACACCTCGCGCAGGATCCGGTCGGCCGCCTCGTCCAGCCGGATCGTGTGACCCAGGATCTCGCTGATCGTGTAGATGAGGTCGATTTCCTCGTACCGTTCCGACAGCTCGGCCGCGACCTGAACGGCGTCGCGCTCGGCTGCGAGCACGGAACCCACGACCTGGGCCAGCTCCTGGTCCATCCCCGGGCTGGCGCCCGGGGTCAGTGGCTTCCCCGCTCCCCCGTTCACGATCTCAAGCCACAACCCCTCGCTCTCGGGAATGGGCTCGAGCCGGGCCGAGCCGTCCGTCCCGGCTTCCCCCGTCCGACGGATCCGGAGGCGCGCCCCGGCCACCCGCTCGAGCAGCGGAAGCAGCCGCTCGAGGCGCGTCAGCCCGCCCGGAGCGTCAGGCACACCGAGTTCCCTTTCTCGTTGAAGGCGACCTGGTCGACCAGGCTGCGCAGCACGAACAGGCCGCGACCGTCTTCGCGCTCCAGTCGCTCGGGGAGTGTTGGATCGGGTACGCCTCTGGGATCGAACCCTTTGCCCTCGTCGGTCACGTACAAGCGGACGGCGTCGCGCGCCACCTCGACTCGTACGCGCACGACACGTCGCGGGTCGCGATGGTTCCCGTAGGCAATGGCATTGGCGAGCGCTTCCGCGAAGGCGGTGCGGAAGTTGAATCGGATGCGGCGGGGAGAGAGGGGACCGCCGGGCAGCTCGTCCGCGATCAGCTCCACCGCCGGACCGACGTAATCGAGGTCGCTCGGCACATCGAGCGACAGCTCGATCTCGGTCTCACCTCCGGTCGTCCGGCGCCGGACCTGGAGGGGCTGCGGGGTGGTCACGGGCTAAAACGCGGCGAGCGCCTCCTCCGGCGTTCGCGCGATGGCGAAGAGCGTGTCCAGTTTGGTCAGCTCGAACAGCGTCTGCAGGTCTTCATTGAGTCCGCAGAGGCGCAGGTCTCCTCCCTGCTCGCGGATTTTTTTCGAGAGCGACACCAGCACGCCGAGGCCGGAGGAGTCGATGTAGCCGGTCTTGGTGAAGTCGATGACGAACTTCTTGCCACCGCCCTCGAGGGTGTCGAGCACCTTCTGCTTCAGCTCTTGACGGTTGCCGACGATCAGCTGACCGTCCACGCCCACCACGACCACGCCGTGCTTGTCCTTCTTGAGACTGAAGCTCATGACCGCTCTCCCGCTTGAAGGACGGCGACCGCCGCCGTGTCCACAATATCGTCGGCCGTCGCGCCGCGCGACAGGTCGGCGACGGGTCGCGCGAGTCCCTGGAGAATCGGGCCGATCGCCTCCCAACCGCCCAGGCGCTGCACCAGTTTGTATCCGATGTTACCGCTGTCAAGATCGGGAAACACGAGCACGTTGGCGCGCCCGGCCGCGCGCGACTCCGGGGCCTTGCGCGCCGCCACGCTCGCGACCAGTGCGGCATCGGTCTGCAGCTCGCCGTCGAACGCGAAGTCCGGGCGCCGCCGCGCGAGGCTCTCGACCGCCTGCCGCACGCGCTCCACGCGCGGTCCCGCGGCGCTGCCCTTCGTGCTGTAGGAAAGGAACGCGACGATGGGCTCGTCGCCCACGATCCGGCGGCGGTCGCGCGCGGCCGCTACCGCGGAATCGGCCAGCTGCTCCGGGTTGGGCTCCGGCACGACGGCGCAGTCGGTGAAGGTGAGCACGGCGCCGTCCCGCACCATGTAAAACGCGCCGCTGACGGTCGTGATCCCGGGCGCGGCGCCCACCGTCCACAAGGCGGCGCGGATCGTGTCCCCGCTCGGGAAAGTCGCGCCCCCGACCATGACGTCGGCGCGGCCCAGCCCCACGAGCGCCGCGCCGAATGTGAGGGGGTGCTCCAGCGCGGCGGCGGCGGCCGCATCGGTCGGGAAGCGCTGGGGATGGCGGGTGCGGAGCAACCGCACCATCTCGGGGAGCGGGGAGCGGGGAGCGGTACCTTCCAAGAGTTGGACTGTCCCCAGGCCCAATTGCTCGATCCGCGACGCGGCGGCGCGCACGCGCTCGTCGGCTCCCTCGGGCAGCACGATGCGGCGACCGGCACGGCGCGCCCGCTCGTACACCGAGTCACGGAACGTCACTTGCCGAACTTTTTCCTGAGCGCCTTCTGCACCGCGGGGTGGACGAGCTGCGAGACGTCGGCGCCGAACCGCGCCACTTCGCGCACGAGGGTCGAGCTCAGGTAGGTGAGGTCGAACGCGGGCACGAGGAACACGGTTTCGATGCCCGGCGCGAGGTTGCGGTTCATGAGCGCCATCTGGAACTCGTACTCGAAGTCGCTCACGGCGCGCAGGCCCCGGACGATGACCGTCGCGCCAGCCGCGCGGGCGAAATCGGCCAGCAGACCCTCGAAGGCACGGACCTCGACGCTGGGATCGTCCACCGCCTGCCGGATCAAGGCCACGCGCTCGTCGAGGGTGAACAGCGGCTGCTTCGCCACGTTCACCGCGACGGACACGATCACCTGGTCGGCGAACGTGCGGGCGCGGCGGATCAGGTCCTCGTGTCCGCGTGTGATCGGGTCGAACGATCCGGGATAGACCGCGACGCGGCGAGCGGGAGCCGTCATGGAGCGTAGATGAACGTCACGGCGGTGTCCCCGTAGCGCCGGGTGTCGTCGCCGGGAATCGGCTGATCCGCCGGATGCTCGATCGAGATGATGCGGGCGAAGGGGTTCACCCGGAACAACGCGACGAGCCGCGCCGCCTGCCCGCTGGCGTACGGCGGGTCCGCGAACGCGACGTCGTACTGCCCGGGGTGGAGCTGCTCCGCGAACTTGAGCGCGTCCACGCGATGCACCACCGTCCGGTCGTCCACCTTGAGGAACGCGATGTTGGACTTGAGCGACGACAGGGCGAGGCGATGGATCTCCACGAAGTCCGCGCTCACGGCTCCGCGCGACAGCGCTTCCAGACCGAGCGCGCCCGAGCCCGCGAACAGGTCGAGCACGCGCGCCCCGCGCAGCGGGCGCTGCAGAATCGAGAACCACGCCTCGCGCACGCGGTCCCCCGTCGGCCGCACCTCGTCGGACGCGGGAGTCTTGAGACGCCTGCCGCCGAATTCACCCGCGATGATGCGAATCATCTCCCGTCATGTGCTGGGCGCCATGGATGCCACCCGCGCCTGCAGCGTGGTGCGGCCCTGCCACTCGTCGCGCTCCAGCCGAAACGCCACATCCAGTCGATCCGCGAGCCAGTGGTCGGGGATCGCGTCGGCCCACTGGAACGCGATCGCGGGGAGCACGCCCGACGCGTCGTCCAGGGTAAAGCGCAGGTGGTTGGAGCCGACGCGCCGCGCTCCGACGGCGCGCGCCTGCCGCACGCCGAAGACCGGCGCGGGGTTGCCGGGACCGCACGGCTCCAGGTGACGGATCAACTTCTCCAGCTCGTCGCTCACGAGACCCAAGGGCAGCTCCAGGTCGACCCGCTGCGCGGGCACCAGGTCGTCGGGGGTCAGAAGCTCGCCCGCGACGGCGAGAAACGCAACACGGAACGCCTCGTACTGGTCCCGCCGAATGGTCAGCCCCGCCGCCATGGTGTGGCCGCCATACTTCTCGAGATGGTGGCCCACGCGATGCAGCGCGGCGTGCAGGTCGAATCCTACGACGCTCCGCCCCGACCCGCGCCCCATCTCGCTGCTTTCGTCCCAGGCCACGAGGAAGGTGGGCCGTCCATAGCGCTCCACCAACCGGGACGCCACGATCCCGATGACCCCGGGGTGCCAGGCATCGGCCGCGAGCACGAGCGCGCGATCGTCCGGCCGCAGCACGCGCTCGGCCAGCTCCACGGCTTCGTCGAGGATACGCTGGTCCAGCGCCTGGCGCCGGGCATTCAGGGTCTCGAGCTCGCGGGCGATGGCCGCCGCTTCCTCCGGATCGTCGGTGAGGAGCAGCCGTAACCCGTCATTGGCGTCCCCGATCCGCCCCGCGGCATTCAAGCGCGGTGCCAGGATGAACCCGACGTGCCCCGACTTGATCGGCTTCCCCGCGAGGCCCGCCGTCTCGACCAGCGCCCGCACGCCGGTCCAATGTGACTGCGCGAGCAGCTTGAGCCCGTGCCGTACCAGGATTCGGTTTTCGCCCGTCAGCGGCACTACGTCGGCCACGGTCGCAAGCGCCACCAGGTCGAGGAAGTGCAGCGGTAGATGGGGAGACACGCCCAGCGCCGGCACCAGCGCCTGGGCGAGCTTGAAGGCCACGCCGCTGCCGCACAGGTCCTTTTCTTCCGATGGACAGTCGGCGCGCCGCGGGTCGAGTACCGCGGAGGCGGGGGGGAGCTCGTCGCCCGGGAGGTGGTGGTCGGTGACGATGACCTCGATGCCGGCGGCGCGCGCCGCGCGCACGGCGTCCACCGCGGTGATGCCGCAGTCACAGGTGATGATCAGTCCGGCGCCAAGCCGGCGCGCCTCCGCGAGCCCCGCGGGCCCGAAATCGTAGCCGTCGCGCAACCGGTGCGGAACGAACGCGTGGGCCCGGCCGCCGACGCTCGCGAGCACGCGGGTGAGCAGCGCCGCGGCACACTGGCCGTCCACGTCATAGTCGCCGTGGACCAGGATCGGGACTCCGCCTCGCACGGCGGCGACGATCAGCTCGACCGCCCGCGACATGTCGGCCCAACCGTTCGGGTCCGAAAGCCGCTCGAGGTCGGGGCGGAGAAATGCCTTGGCGCGCTCGGGCGCGGCGAGCCCACGCTGCACGAGAATCGCGGCGAGCGTTTCGGGGATGTGGAGGTCGGACGCGAGGGCCGCGGTGAGCCGTGGATCGGGCGGCGCCGTGACCGCCCAGCGGGCGGGGATCATTCCGGGGCGTACAGAAGCACGCCGCAGGCCTCGCAGGCCTCGATCGAGGCGCCGCGCTGGATCAGGACTCGGCGCTGCGTCGGGACCGCCGTGAAACAGTGGCCGCAGGCGTCGCCATGCAGGGGGTAGAGCGCGAGGGGTGCTTTGCCGCGCCGGATCCGCTCGTAGAGCGCCAGCAGGCTGGCGCCCACGGCCGCGGTGGCACGCTCGCGCTCCGCGGAGGCCCGCTCGCGCCCGGCGGCGATCTGCTCGCGCTTTCCGGCGAGCGCCTCGCGCAGTGGGGCCTGCCGCGCCCGCACCTCTTCGAGCGCCCGCTCCGCCTCCGCGGCCTTGCGCTCCGCTTCCGTCACCGCGTCGCCGGAGCGCATGAACTCGGCTTCCTCCTTGGCCAGCACGGAACGCGCGAGATCCAGCTCGGCCATGAGGGTGGAGGCTTCCTTGGCGCCCCGCACCCACTCGAGGCGTTGGCGCCGCTGATCCTGCATGGTGCGATAGTTGGCGATCTTGCCCTCCAGCTCGTCGCGCCGGTCCATGGCGGCCTGGATTCCCGCCCGCGCCATGGCGAGGGCGCGCTCTGCCGCGGCCTGCGCCTCATCGAGCGTCGCCAGCTCGGGGGCGAGCGCGGCGAGGGCCTCATCGGTCGCCGTCACCGCCTGATCTTTCTCCTGTAGCGCCAACAACGGCTCAAGTTCCGGGTGCACCTCTCCTCCTCTTAGCGATTTTGTACCGCGGGTAACGCTTGCGGAGCTCGTCGAACACGCGGCGCTTCTCCGCAAGCAGGGACACCTGCCGCTCGGGGCTCTCGAACGGGAGCTGGTCATCGAGCTGCTCCAGCTGCCGCTCGAGCCGCCGGGCTTCCATCCAGTTCACCGCGAGCTCGTACATCTCATTGGGATCCCGACGCCCGAGGCCTTCCGCTTTGAGCTGCTCGTAGGCGCGGGCCGAGGTGTCGTCGAGCGCCAACACCGCGTCATCCGCGACGCTCTCGAAGACGGAGCGATAGGGCGGGAATTCCAGCTCTTCGGGGTCGACGGCCTCGGTCACGCGGCTCAGCCATGGCTCGCCCTCCAACATCAGCAGCAGAAGAGCCTTCTCGGCGCTGGCAGGCAAAGAGGGAGCGGGGAGCGGGGAGCGGTTGCCTCCTTGCGCCGTTCGGTACCGCTCCCCGCTCCCCGCTCCCAAGACTTCTCGCTCCAGCACGTCCTTCCGCACGCCGGCGGCCTCCGCGACCCGGGAGATGTAAAGCTCCCGTGTGATCGGGTCCTTCGCCGCCCGAATCGTGGGCAGCAGCCGATCGAGCGCGCGCCGCCGTCCCGGTAGCGTGCCGAAGAAGCCTTTGCGGTCGAGAATCTGGATCTTCCGCTCCAGCACATCGACCGCGTCCTTGAGAATCTCCTCGATGCCCGCGGCACCCTTCTGCTGCCCCAAGCTGTCGGGGTCCTCGCCGGCCGGAAGTGTGGCCACGCTCACGCGCAGTGCTTCGCGCAGCAGCTCGTCGCCGGCGCGGAACGTGGCGCGCAGGCCGGGCTCGTCCGAGTCATACAACAGGATCACGTGGGGCGCGTGGCGCTTCACCAGCTGGGCCTGCTCCGGGGTGAGCCCCGTGCCGAGCGGCGCCACGACCTCTTCGATCCCGGCGAGGGACAGGCGGAGCGCGTCGAAGTACCCCTCGACCAGGATCGCGCGCTCCGCCTTGCGCATCGCGTGCTTCGCGACGTGCAGGTTGTACAGCAGCTTTCCCTTGTGGAAGATCGGGGTATCGGGGGAGTTGAGATACTTGGGCTCTCCTTCGCCGAGGATACGGCCACCGAAGCCCACCACGCGGGCGCGCACGTCGTGGATCGGGAACAGCAGCCGGCCGCGGAAGCGGGGTGCGAGGGTGCCATCCTCCCGTCTAGCCAACAAACCCGCCTCGAGCAACACCTCGTCACGCACGCCCAAGCCTTTC
>DATNOH010000095.1:0-25019 GCA_035601435.1 Gemmatimonadales bacterium
GCAAGACCGGTACGGCGGCGATCACGGTCATCGTGGTCCCGGTCGCGACCGTGACCGTGAGCCCCGCCTCCGCCACCATCGCGGTCAGCGCGACGCAGCAGCTCACGGCCGTCACGAAGGACTCGGCGGGCAATACCCTCACCGGTCGGGTCGTCACGTGGGCGAGCGGCAACACCAGCGTCGCGACGGTGAACGGCAACGGGCTCGTGACGGGTGTCGTGGCGGGTACGGCGACGATTACGGCCACGAGCGAAGGCAAGAGCGGGACGTCCGCCCTGAGCGTGCAGGCACCGGCGCCGTCCGGGTCCGTGCCCGATCCCACCCTGCTGCCGGCGGCGAGCGGGCAAGCCCCGAATGTGGTCGCCTACACCCTACTCAACCTGCCCAGCCAGCCCGCCGGGTTCTCCTACACCGACCCGGTCAGTGGCGTGAAGATCTGGAAGGTCACAAGCAGCACGATCCCCTCGGCGAACAGCGGCGCCGGCCATGACTACGCCGACGGGCCGAATCAGGTGAGCCGCGGCTGGGGCCCGAATAACAACACCCACACCCTCGTGATCCGCGGCGACGGGCTGAGCTCCTACTACCTGGTCGACTTCACGCGCGGCGTCGGCTTCACGAACTACCGCCCGCTGACCGGGCTCACCATCCGGGATCTCGCCTTCACGTTTTCCAGCGTCGCCGGACAGGAGCGCATTGCCTATGGCCTCGACCGCGGCGATGGGCGCCTGCACCGCTACAATACCGCCACGATGGCGGTCGAAGACATCGGCTTCTTCCCCGTCACCCTGAACACGACGACCCCGGCCGCCATGACCTGGCTGCATCAGGACAAGACCGACGGCTGGTTCGTGGGGCTGTGGGATGCCTCGACCGCGTTTGCCTGGAACAGCCAGACGAACCAGCTCCTCACGCATGCGGAGACGTGGCTCAACGAGCTCAAACTCGAGCGCGACGGCCGCTATGTCGGCCTGACCGGCGGGGGCCCCGGCCCGTTCCGGGTGTGGGATCTCGCGACCAATACCTTCGGGCCGGTGCAATCGATCGGCTCGGGGAGCGGCAAGTTCTACTTCTCCCACAATGCCGGGTGTCGCAGTATGTGGATGTCGGTCAACCCCGATCTCATCTTCGGGCAAGACCGCATGGTCGTGAGCGGCGGCCAGATCGTCAAGACGCAGATCTCCACCTTCGGCGCCTCCGGCGGGGACGAGCATCATGCCGGGAACTGGATTCAGTCCGACGCCGACCTGGGGGGCGACTTGACGCGGCAGTGGTCCTATCTCGATGGGAACGGCGTGGCCGCCTGGAGCGGGCAATTGCAGTGGAACCAGGCGCTCGGCCTGGAGCGCAACGATGGCAGCGACGCGCGGCTCTTGGCCCATCACTACTCGATCAATATCACCTACTGGGACTACCCGTTCGTCTCGCCGAGCCCCGATGGCAAGGTGGTGATCTTCAACTCGAACATGAACGGGTCGGGCCGCTATGACCTGTTCGTCACCGAAATGCCCCTCCGCTAACGAGCGCCGTATCTGCTATCCCGGGGGCCTCGGGACAGCACCCCGCCATGGGCGGGCACCCGCTGATACCCTTGCTGGCCCAACTCTTGCTCTTCTGACAGTGGTTGCTGACCACCGGCTGGTGTACTTCAGCCATAGTGATCCATGATTCGGCTCGCGTTCTGCATCGACAACTTCCAGATCGGCGGCACGGAGCTGAACGCGGTCCGGTGGGCCGAGCATCTCAGCCCCGAGCGGTTTCAGGTTAGCGTCGTCCACTTTCAAGCGGATGGTCCCTTGCGGGCCCGCTACGAGGAGGCTGGGATCCAGTTGCTGCATGTGCCGTTGCGGAACATGTACGGGCCGGGCGCGATGCGTCAGGGGATCCGCCTCGCCAGGTTCCTGGCCCGCGCACGCATCGATGTGTTCCAGTCCCACGACATCTACAGCAACATCTTTGGAGCACTGTGGGCGCGCGTCGCAGGCGTCCCTCGGGTGGTCGTGAGTCGCCGCTGGTGGTACCTGCCCGAGCGGCGGGCGCAGCAAATCGGGAACCGCTGGGCCTATCGGGCCGCGCACCGCGTGTTGGCGAACAGCCCGAGTGTGGCCGCGCTACTCGCGAGACAGGAGGGGGTCCCGCCCGCCAAGATCGTGTGCGTCCCCAACTCCCTCGCCGAGACTGCGTTCCGGCCCTTGCCCCCCTCAGAGCGCGCGGCGTGGCGCGCCCGATTGCAAGTACCAGTCGACGCGTTGGTGATCGGCATCGTCGCTCGCCTGGATCGCGTCAAAGATCATGCCACGCTGCTGGACGGGTTTGCGCGCGTCGCCGCCCGCGTTCCGCGGGCGTACCTGGTGTGTGTGGGGGACGGCCCGGAACGCGCCGTACTGATCGACCGGGCGCGGGCGCTGCAGCTGGATGGGCGCGTCCAGTTCCCGGGCACGCTCACGCCATCATTTAACCTCCACCACCTGTTCGACGTCTCCGTGCTCTCCTCGGTGACGGAGGCCTTTCCCAATTCCATTCTCGAGGCGATGGCGGCCGCGCGGCCCGTGGTTGCGACGCGAGTCGGCGGTGTTCCCGACGCAGTGCGTGACGGTGAGACTGGCGTCCTCATCCCCGCCGGCGATTCCAACGCCCTTGCGGCAGCCCTGCAAGCCGTCGTCGACATGCCCGAGCGGGCCCGGAGTCTCGGCGTCGCGGCGCAGGCGCGCGCCCGCGCCGAGTACCACGAGACTCATGTCCTGGAGCGCCTGAGCGCCTGGTATGAGTCGCTCGTGCCCGGGACCGGAGCGGAGCGGTAGGGCGATGTGCGGCATCGCCGGCTTCGCTGGGTGGCAACTCGGGGACGAGGAGGCCCGCCGCTCCGTACACGCGATGTGCGACGCGATCGTCCATCGAGGTCCTGACGACAGCGGCTATTTCGTCGCCCCAGACGTAGCCCTCGGTATGCGCCGGCTCTCCATCATCGATGTAGCCGGGGGGCAGCAACCGATCGGAAACGAAGACGGCTCGATTCAGGTCGTCTTCAACGGCGAGATCTACAACCACCACGAGCTGCGTCGTGACTTGATCGGCCGCGGGCACCGCTTCCGCACGCAGAGCGACACCGAGACGATCGTTCACCTCTACGAAGAGATGGGGGAGAATTGTGTCGTCAAGTTGCGCGGGATGTTCGCGATCGCCCTGTGGGACGCCCGCACGAAGCGCCTGGTCCTGGCCCGGGACCGTGTCGGCATCAAGCCCTTGAGCTACTGGTTGACGCCCGACGGTATCGCATTCTGCTCCGAGCTCCGCTCGCTCGTCGCGCTGTCGCGCTTCCCCCGGCGGCTCGATGAACGCGGGATAGCGGCCTACCTCAGCCTGGGGTACGTGCCCGATCCGCTGGCCGCGTTCGCCGGGGTCGCGAAGCTCTCCCCCGGACACCTGCTCGTCTGGTCTGCGGCACGCGGCGCGGCCACGCGGGCGTACTGGACGCCGGTCGCGCCGGAGACTGCCGTAGTCGATGAGGTCCTGGTGGTGGAACGCCTGCGAGAGCTGCTCGCAGATGCCGTGGGGTGCCATCTCGAGTCCGAAGTGCCGCTCGGCGCATTCCTCTCGGGAGGCCTCGACTCCTCGACGGTAGTCGCACTAATGGCGCGGACCGCGTCGATCAAGCCGCGCACTTTTTCGATCGGCTTCGACGATGTGAGGTTCAATGAGGCGCCCCATGCCCGCCGCGTCGCCGAGGCGATCGGCACACGCCACACCGATCGTATCGTCGCGCCCGACACGGACCAGTGGATCGAAGGTGTCGTCGGCATTTTCGACGAGCCGTTCGCGGACTCCTCGGCGCTCCCGACGTATGCGGTGTCGTGGCTCGCGCGCCGGGACGTGACGGTAAGTCTGTCCGGCGACGGTGGGGACGAGCTGTTCGGTGGTTACACGCGGTACCTCGACATGCTGCGGCGTCCGGACCTCCCCGCGTGGGGACGTCCGCTGTTCCGCATGGTGGGTCGTGCCCTGCCGCATCTCGCACCGGGGCGGGGCCGCCTCCTGGATCGCGCGCGGCCACCCGAGGCCGCGTACGCGGGCACCGTCGCGCTCCCGCTTGCACCGGTCGATGGCGGGATGGCCGCCGCCCGCCTCGTGCCCCGCGACGGCGAGTTCGGCGACCTCCTCGCGGACGCATTCGAGGCCGCTCGTGCCCGGGACTTCGTGTCCCAAATGACGCTCGTCGACGTCGCCACGTATCTCCCGGGCGACATCCTGACCAAAGTGGACCGGGCGAGCATGGCAGTGTCGCTCGAGGCGCGGGTGCCGCTGCTCGACCATCCGCTCGTCGAGTTCGCGCTTGCCCTGCCTGCGGGGCTCAAGATCCAGGACGGCGTGGGCAAGCAGGTCCTCCGGCGCGCGATCCGCGAGCTAGTGCCTTCCGAGACCCTGGAACACCCGAAGCTGGGGTTTGCGGTGCCCCTCGGTCCGTGGTTCCGCGGGCCGCTGCGCCACCGGATCGACCAGCTCGCGACGGCCGATGGCGGGCTCTATGACTTCCTGGACCGGAAGGCTGTGCGTCGCCTGGCCCGAGAGCATCTGATCCGCCGCCGCGACCACAGCACGGCGCTGTGGCGCGCGCTCGTACTCCAGCTCTGGCTCGCCCATTTGGAGTCCGGCCGCCTCGCCCGGCCGGTCCCAAGGTCGCTGGTCGCGTTCTGATGTCACCGCCCGAGCGATGCGATGGGAGTGGAGGCTGCCAATGAGCTCGTTGGCGTGTTGTGGCGTCCACGCTACAGGCCCCCCGTGGCGGCCTCGGCTTCGGGCATGAGGGCATAGTCTGGCACGAGCTATGCCCGCACAGACCTACAGCCGGCCGCGCCCGTTGCACCATTGATCTCACTGTCAGGAGGACGGTAATGCCCGAGAGGACGGCCACGGCAGGCCGAGCGACGGCACTGATTCATCCGCTGATCATAGAGCGGTATGCCCGGTGCCGTCGAAAAGACTATTACCAGAGTGAGTACTTCTTCTCGCTTCTCGGCGATGTCAAGGGCAAGAACATTCTTGACATCGGTTGCGCCGACGCAGGTGGAAATGCCATCCTGCTGGCGCTGCGCGGCGCGTTGGTGACGGGGATCGACATCTCCGAGGAGTGTATCAAGGAAGCCAGGATCCGCGCCGCGGATCATTCGGTGGATGGGCAGACCGAGTTCGTCTGTTCGCCGGTGGAGCTGCTGCGGACGACGAGGACGTTCGACATCGTGATCGGCCAGTCGATTCGACGTCACGTTCTCTCAGACCTCGATGCCACGTTCAGCGCGATTTGCAAAATGACGACGCCCGACGCGCTTTGCGTCTTGGTGGAACCTGTCAATCTCTCACCCGCCTGGCGAAGGCTCCGATTGATGCTGCCGATCCCCACACGCGGGACAGCCGATGAGCGTCCCCTGGACACCGCTGATCTGAAAATCATTCAGCGGTATCTGCCGGATTTCCGCATGCGACTGTTCTCGATTCTCATACGATTGAGTCGCTTCTTTCTTCGCGGACCGTACGAACTCGCCCCTTGGATGGTGCGGCTTGCGTGCGACGCGGCCGTGCGGATGGACTACGTAGCGGTGCGTCATCTCGGACTCCAGCACCTGGCGAGCTGCGCAGTTATCGCGGGCCACTTGAGTGCGCACTGAGTTCGGTACGCCGGCGCAGCGTCCATGACGGCAGTCAGCGCAGAGCCAGCATCGGCGGGACAGCGCCCCGGCCTGCAGACCTGGACGCCGACGTTCGTACTGTTCCTGGCGTACCTGTTCGCCATCTTGACCGGCAGGTTTCCCCTAGGGGCTGTGGTGATGGTCGCCGCCATCGCCAGTCTTTTCCTGCAGCGCGCGACCCTGCGTACACCTGGGTTCCTGGGGTTGTTCGCGGCCTGGACGCTGTGGGCCGCCCTGGGGTATGTCCTGACGCCTTACCCCGAGGTGGTCGGAGAGAGCCTCACCGAGCGTGCGAAGCTCGTGCTGGTGACCCTCGTGGCCGTCAACGCACTACGCCGCTGGACCCAGATCCATTTTTTCATCCTCTTCGTGCTCGTGAGCTACGTCGTGTTTCCCGCCCGCTCCACGCTGGTGAACTATGTCCACGGCTACACGCTGTTCGGGCGCGCCATTGGCCCGTTCATCTACGGCAATCCGAACGATCTCGCCGCCCATACCATCCTGGTCCTCGGGCCCGCGCTTGCGCTCTGGACCGGTGCACCTCGAGGAAGTCCGATCCGTTGGGTGGCTCTGGCAAGCGGCGCGCTCCTGGTCCTCGTCATCGTGCTCACCCAGTCCCGGGGCGCGTTTCTGGCCTTGGGCATTATGTCCTTGCCGACCACTATGACGCTCGTACGACGCCGACCGCGGGCGATTGCAGGGGTGGCCGCCGTGCTCGGACTGGCCTTGTATCTCGCGCCCGCGTCGTTCTGGGCGCGGATGCAGGGTTTACGCAAAGCCACGAGTGTCGCAACGATCGGCGAGATGGACCCGGAGGGGTCGGCCCGACAGCGCTTTGCGGTGCTTCAGACCGCCACTCGCATCATACGCGATCACCCGGTGCTCGGCGTGGGCCTGGGAGCTTATGAAGTCGCCCAGTACCGCTACAACCCATCGTTGGGCTACCTCGACACGCACAATACATACTTGAACGTCCTCGCCGAGACGGGACTGCCGGGGTTGGTGCTGTTTCTGGCCGTCATCATCAACGTGCTGCGTGGCGTGCAGCACGCTCGCCGTCGGGCGATGCGCCAGTCGCCCGCTCAAGCGGAGGCGTTACGCTGGCTGCAGTATGCCTTGTTTGGGTATCTCACGGCGGGCGTGTTTGGGTCTTTTTCCAGACTGGCTTTCCTCTACGTTTATCTGGCGCTGCTCTGGTGCGCGTCGCGAACGACGGAGGGGCTGGGGCTGCCGACGAGTCCCGTTGAGGCGCCACCCGGCCGGCCTAAGGGGGCCCCGATCGGGGGCACGAGAGGTGGCGGCTGGCTCGGCTCACTCCCCCAGTCACGGTAACGAGAGCTCTCGTCCGCTGACGCCGCACCGGGTGCGCCGAAGCACGCCACTACGCTGCAAACCGACCAGAAAGCCAATCACAGCCCCGCACCACCCCGGCAGTCCGAGCCACGTGCCGCCCGACCCCAGGGACAGGAGCACCAGGCTTATCGACGCGCCGACCGCGACGACCGCCACTGCTCGGCCCGATCGTACCGACGCGAGGTATCCGAGCGGCGCGAGCAGGACGGCCATCCAGCCTGCGGTCAGAACCCCGGCCCACGGGCTCCACTCGCGCTCTCCCGGGGCAAACAGGCGCCACCCGTCGCCCGGAGTGATGCGTGCTTCTCGAACGACGTCGCCGGCGGTGCTGACGAGGACGATGCGGTACCCGAATCGACGCACGACCAACCGTACCGTGACGGGATCACCAGCCACCGCGGGCATCACGCGGCGGAGCCACAAGGAGTGACCCTGCAGCCGGGCGTGGTCACTCCCCGACGCCAGGTGGATGTGGAGGTCTCGGTTCCTCTGCTCCAACCACAACCAACCACGGCCGTTCGGCATCCAGGCGATGACTACGTGGGCCAGTCCGGTGTCGGGGCGGCCCGACGTAAGCGCGACCTCGATGTCCCCGCCCTTACCAGGCGGGACATCGCGCCACTGTTCGAGCGTGATCGGCGCCCCGTCGACCAGCACCTCTCTCAGGGCGCCGGTGAACGGCACATAGCGCGATCCGTCGGCCTTTCCTCGCGTCCAGTAGAGAGTGCGGGGGGAGAGGATTGCTTGCGTCGCCCCACCCGCCCCGAGGCACGCGATCAGCAGCGAGCCATAAACGATCGCTGCACACACGGCGCGCCGGCCTGTGTCGACAACCCACCGATGAAGGTATGGTAGAAGTAATCCGATGAGGCCGCCGAGCGTGTTCGCCAGGATGTCCGCCACGCTGGCGACCCGACCCGCGATCACCGCGTATTGCAGCGACTCGACCCCGATCGTGGTCGTTAGGACCACGGCGAGACCCGACGAGGACCGCACGCCGGTGCGCGCTAGGGCCCATCCCAGGGGCACGAAGAGCACTACGTTCGCGACGGCATCGGCCAGGGCGTAATCGCCGCAACCCAGGCACCAAAATGGGATCGCGTCGCCAGGCATGCCGGGCGACATCGGGACGAGCGTGGCAGCTGCGATCATGCCCAGGGCGAGGGCAACCGGACCCCAGGTCACGATGCCCGTCCGGGCCGAGGAGGAGGCGTTCACGTGTTTTCGTTCGATATACGCAAGAGCGGGACCCGAGCTCCGCGGTGGATTGGAGCGCCGGGAGCCCGACTTACCGCCTGCTGTGGCATCGGCGCAACATCCAGGGGCTCAGCGCCACGGGCTCGGCGAGCAGTCCGCAAGCGGGTTGGCGGGCACCCGAGCTCGGATTGGGCACGCGACTTGCGCCTCCCACGGGCGCGACGTCCCTCGGAGGAGCCTTGGTTGTCCCGATTTGCCTTGTGTAGTCACCGGGAAAGCGTTGTGAGACCGCTCGAAGGTCGGAGCGCCGACGTGGCCGCGGCTCCTGGGCCGCAGGTCGGAGTGCTCGCGTCCCTGGCCGCGCTACGGGCGCGGATGGGCGTGACGCCGGCCATGATTCAGGGCGCCGGGTGGTCGCTCGGCGGGATGGCGAGCGGTGCCGTCGCATCGTTCGTCGTGCAGGTGATCCTCGCAAGAGCCCTCGAAGCGACGCGCTACGGCGTCTACAGCTATCTGTTGGCCTGGGTCAACGTGGCCGTTCTGGTAGGGAAACTCGAGTTCGACACGGCCGCGATTCGGTTCATTGCCACCTATGACGGGCAACGAAAGGACGGGCTGCTTCGCGGATTCTGGCAATACGGGTGGCGCGTAGTCAGTCGCACGGCGACCGGAGTGGCTGTCGGCGTGGGCCTCGTAGCATGGCTGCTACGGCCGTACCTCCACCCCGGGATCGAAGGGGGAATCTGGGCCGCCTGCGCATTGGTGCCGCTCACCGCCTTGTTGGGGTTCACCAGCAGTACGCTCCAGGGGTTCCGACGGGTGCCGCAGGCGCAACTGCCGCAGCTCTTGTTGCGCCCTGTCTTGTTCGGCGTGGGGATTGTGCTCGTCGGGTCGAGGCTCAGCGCGGGAGCGGCAGTGGCCCTGAACGCCGCGGCGACGGCCGTGGCGCTGGGGGTTAGCGTCGTCCTACTCCGTGGCGCGGTACCAGCGACTGCGCATGCTGCGTTACCCGCGTTCGAGACCTCCAAGTGGATGGGGGCTATTCGCAGCTTCCTGGTGATCTCCGGGGCTCAGCTGATCTTGTCGACACAGGCGGACATCCTGGTCGTGGGGACCCTCCTTAGCCCGCGCGACGCTGGACTGTATAGCGCTGCAAGCCAGCTCTCGAGCCTGACCATGCTCGGCGCGCAGGCGGTGATCTTCGTCGTGCTGCCGATGGTCACCGACCTCCACGCCCGAGGGCGGCGCGTGGAGCTCCAGCACCTTGTGGTGCGCACCGTTCAGGGGTGCGCCGCGGTGAGTATTCCGGTAGGCGTGCTGCTGCTCGCCGGCGGACGCGTGGTGCTCCACGCGTACGGTGCTGCTTTCCTCGAGGCGTATCCCGTCCTGGCAATCTTGACAGTGGGACAGCTGGTGGGTGCGACGATGGGAATCATCTCGGGATTCCTGTTGACGATGACGGGACACGAAGGGGCCGCGAGTCGCATGGTCGTCGCCACGGCGTTGTTGAACCTCGCGCTCACGTTCGTTTTGACCCCGGTGTTCGGCGCCGTGGGCGCGGCGGCGGCGACGGTGGCAGCGGGGTTCACTCGGGTCGGGCTGCTTTCCTGGTACGCCCGGCGCCACGTCGGGGTGGCGGTGCTCCCCTACATTCCCAACAGCCCACCCGCCGTGGAGAGCGCATGACCATCGACTCCGCACGCTCCGCGGCCACGAGCGCGGTTCGCGTCGAGGTCCTCAGAGAGGGGTCGCCTGGCCGCGCGGCGTGCGAGCGGGCTCTTGGGATCGCGGGTCTCCGATTGCCGTTGCCTCATCGGAGCGGCTGGCCGCTGGCGCGTCGCGGTGTTTGGTCGCTGCTCGTCGCATTCCGGGAGGCGGACGGTGGTTGGGCGGGGGCCGTCGGTCTCCACAGCGCCGCAAGCCGTGCGCTGCCGGGTTTTCGGCTGCTGCGCGTCGAGCGGTTTGGCGAGGCCATGCCGTCCGCCCTCTGGGCCGCCGCCGTGGACGCGCTGGTCCAGGTGGCGCGTCAGGAACGTCGCGTGCTGCGCTTGAGGGTAGAGGTTTTCTCCCGCTGCGAGGAAACCCGTGCCCGCCTCGGGGAGCTACTGCGGGCGGCGGGCTTCGTGCGCGCGGCCGCGACCCAGAATTGGAGCACGACGTTCGCGCTCGACCTGGGTCCGGCCGAGGACAAGCTCTTCGCCTCGTTCAGCCCAACGGTACGGCGGGTGATTCGGTCGGTCGCGAAACTGCCCGTGCAGGTTCGCTTGATCGACGATGCCAGTCTGGCAGGCCGACTTGAAGCATTGTCGAGCGAGGCGTTCGCCCGCACCGGCGGGCGCTACGAGGCGGCGTGGGATTGGGCTGGTGTCATCGAGTTGTCACGCCGGATGCCAGACGCATCTCGGCTCGTCGGGTTATTCCGCACGGACCGGGGCGGGCCGGATGCGCTGCTCGGCTTCGCATGGGGATGGTGGAACGGGCAGAGCGTGAGCTACTTCGCTGGCGGCTCCGGACGGCCCAAGGATCTGCAGAGGGTGGGGATCGTGCATCCGTTGTTTTGGGACCTGATTGTGTGGGCCAAGCAGGTCGGTGCGACGTGGTTCGATCTCGGCGGCGCCACGGCCGGCACAGCGGGCTCCGGGGACCCGGTCGGTGGGATTTCCGACTTCAAACGGCGGTTTAGCAAGGAGACGGTGGACGTAGCAGAGGACTGGGTGTTCGAACCCCACCCCTTGCCGGCGCGTTTCGCGACTCTGGTGAGCACGGGCGCAGCGTGGCTCCGACGAGTGGCGAGGCGCTAATATGTCCGCCATCCTGAGCCTCCCCCGCCGCTTCCTGCTCGGGATCATGGGCGCGGAGATTTTCGCGCCGGCGCTCCGCACGTTCGGGCGCGGCCTCGTGTCGATTCTTACGCTCCATCGGTTCGCCGACCCAGACCTCGGTGTCGTGGGGCACAACCCCTCGGTCCTGCGCGATCACCTGACGTACCTGCGTCGCCATCGCTACCGGCTCCTCAGCATTACCGACGTCGTGAGGCAGATTGAGGACGGCGAGGGCGGGGGCGCGCCCGCCGTGGCTTTCACGGTGGACGACGGGTATGCCGGCTTCGCCCGTATCGCCGCGCCCATCTTCGCCGAGTACGACTGTCCGGTGACGTTGTTCGTCACGACGGGCTTTCTCGACGGGCAGCTGTGGTTTTGGTGGGATCGGGTCACCTACGTCTTCAAGCGCACCCAGTGTTGCTCGCTCGTGCTCGGCTTGGGATCCGAGGAACGCTCGTATCGCTGGTCGACACCAGACGAGCGAGACCTGGTGCAGCACGACGTCCTTTGCCGCCTCGAGTGGGTGGACGCGCCGGAGCGCGAAGCGACGATCGCGTGGCTTTCCCGGCAGCTCGACGTGGAGCTACCCGCGAGCCCGCCGCCTGCGTGCGCGCCGATCAGTTGGGACGAGGTGCGCCGCACGGCGAAACTCGGCGTGACCTTCGGTCCCCACACCGTGACACATCCGATTCTCAGTCTGGTCAGCGACGACGCCTGCCGCTGGGAGATAGAGGAATCGTACCGTCGGCTGCGCCAGGAGACCGACGCCTGCATACCCGTCTTCTGTTATCCGAACGGCGCGCCGGGTGCGCTCGGCCAACGGGAGCTCGAGGCCGTGCAGCGCGCCGGGTTCAGGGCCGGCCTGACGACCGTGCCTGACTACGCGGCCGCGCGCCACGGTCGGCCCCACGGAACGCTGGATCGGTTCGCTCTTCCCCGCTTCCCCTACCCAGACGACCGGCCGCATTTGGTGCACTTTGTATCGGGCCTCCTGCGCCTAAAGCGGATGCTTAAGGGCAGCAGCCGCGCCATGCCATTCGGCGTAACGCCCCGGTTAGCCGCCTGGAGCGCGACCTGTGCGGGATTGCTGGCGTAGTATCGAGTTCGAGAACGCGCCGCCACAAGCCTCTGCCTGACGTCACCCGCCGACGCGCGCATGAGCGACCGACCCTGTCTGCGGCATCCGTACATCCTCCTCGCCGTCCACGAACCGCCGCAGCCACAGCTCGAAGTTGACGAGCGCCCACAACCGTTCCATGTGCTCTACGCGCCCCGACACGTGCTCGTCCACAAGGCGCCGTACCACATCGGGATTGAAAAGGCCACGTTGTGTCGCGCGCCCACCGAGCACAAGCTCGGTGACCATCCCACGCCAGCAGCCGCGGAACCAGGAACCCACCGGCACGGGGAACCCCATCTTGGGGCGAGCCAGGATGCTCGGCGGCAAGACACCGCTCATGCTCTCCCGCAATATCCGCTTGGTCGTGGATCCCCGAAGCTTGAGCCGGGCGGGTAGACCGGCCGAGAACTCGACCAGCTTGTGGTCGAGGAACGGCACACGGCTCTCGATCGAGGCAGCCATGCTCATCTGGTCCTGCTTCATCAACAGGCCGTGTAAGTACGTCTTGCTGTCGACATAGAGCAGCCGGTCGAGCAGCGTGCCAGCGTCGGTACGCTCCCAGTGCTCCCGCATGACCCGATATGGGTCGGCGCCCGCGACCCGCTCCTTCGCCGCGGGGGTGAGCAATTGCGCCTGCAGTGCACGCGGAAACACGGCGAAATTGTCGCAGTAGATACTCGGCAAATCAGTCGGAATGCACAAAAACGTGCGCTCGAGCTTTCGCCGGGGCAACGACCCCACGCCCAAATGCTCCACCGCACGGCGCACGGCGCGACGAACGCTCGCCGGCACCATGCGGTAGTAGTGGTCTCCCAAGCGGACGTTGTACAGCGTCTTCGCATAGCGCCCGTAACCGGCGAGGAGCTCGTCGCTGCCCTCTCCCGTCAACACCACCTTCACATGGTCACTCGCCAGCCGCGCTACGAAATACAACGGCACGCTCGCCACATGACCCAGCGGCCTGTCCTCGTGCCACACCAAGGTAGGCAGAGCATCACGGAACTCGTCGGGGCTCACCACGACTTCGTGATGGTCGGTGCGATAGGCGTGCGCGACGGTTCGTGCGTAGGTGAGCTCGTTCGCCTCCCGCTCCGCGAACCCGACGGAGAACGTCTTGATGGGTTCCGGGACGAGCCGGCTCATAACCGCCGCAATGGACGCGGAGTCGATCCCACCCGAGAGAAACACTCCCAGGGGCACGTCCGACATCAGGCGCATGCGTACGGCCTCGGTAAAGCGCTCACCGAACTCCGCAATGAGATCCGTGTCCGCCCGGGGCACGTCATCCCTGCGGGTAAAGGTGAGGTCCCAGTACTGTCGAATCTCCAGCGCTCCGTCTCGCCAGCGCAGCGTATAGCCCGGCAGCAACTGCTGCACGCCGACGAACAACGTATCGGTCCCGGAGGGAGCGTGATTGGCGAGGTAATCCGGCAGAGCCCCGTAGTTCAGCTCCGCTCGGGTCGCCTTGGCCGTCAGCAACGCCTTGATCTCCGACGCGAAGTAGAGTGAACCGTCATCCGTCTGCACGTAATACAGCGGCTTCTCCCCCAAACGATCCCGGGCGAGGAAGAGCTCTTCTCGGCGAGTGTCCCAGATCGCGAAGGCGAACATCCCTCGGAGCTGGTCGACGGCCCGAGGACCCTCTTCCCGGTACAGCCGGAGGATGGTCTCCGTATCGCAACGGGTGCGGTAGCGATGACCACGTTGCTCCAGGGAGGCACGGAGGTCCGCATGGTTGTAGATCTCGCCGTTGTACACGATGTGGAGCGACCCCGTGTCGTCCTGCATGGGTTGGTGCCCGCCCGCAACATCAATGATGGAGAGACGGCGATGCGCCAGCCCCACCCGTCCCTGGTTGAAGATGCCGAAATCGTCCGGGCCCCGATGCGTCATGGTATCCCGCATCCGGACGAGCTCCTGGGCATCTACGGAGCGCCGCGAACGCGTCGAAAACGCGATACCGCAAATCCCGCACATACCGGTCAGCTCACCTCCACCCAGACCGCCGGCCCGCTCGGGGGGGCTCCCCTTTCCACCGACGCGGCATGGCGTGCTCTCACCACCGCGACAGTGGCGGCCGCCTCAGCACCTACGACGATCCGATCGGCGCCCAGCAGATCCACTTCGCATCCGACGGCCGCATCCACCTCGACATGTAGCTCCTGCCCCTGCCGACGCGCAGCGATATAGCGCACGGGGCCGTCGGCCTGCACGAGCGGCCGACCGCGCCACAGCAGCTCGCGACCATGCAGCATGACGAATTCAGATGGCGGCGCGCCTCGCCGAGAGGTGCGTACCCACGCCCACTCTGCGTCAGAAGACAACTCCCCGCCCACAGCCTTTCCGCCCTTCCCGACCAACAGCACGTCCTCGAGACGGGGGCCGCCGATTACGAACGCGCGCCCGTTCGTCGCCGGCTGCTCATGGATGTCCACCGCCTCCTGGTTGGGAGTTCGCGGCACGAAGAACGACACCACCTCGCGAGGTCCCTGCGCGCGCGCCGTGAACACACACGAGGGCGCGGGCATCAGCGCCCCGTACGAACTCGACACCCAACCCTGCTCCGCGCGCATCTCCCCCTGGTGACCGAAGACGCCGATCGCCAGCGTCTCGCCGTGGGGGTCCGAAGGCCACGTTCCCACAGCCCGGCTCGGGGACACGATCTCGAGAGCAATGCCCGGCGCGAACTGCAGGTGCACCGCGACGTCATGGTCGCCATCCGTGCGGATACGGTCCCTGACGATCCAGTAGTCGCCCCGGACGAACAGCAGGGCCCGGCTGTGGAGGGCCGGGGGCGTCAGGCGACTGTACCCGTCTTCCACGCCCTCGAAATAGTCACACCGCGAACCAGATATCCAGGAGATCGGGGAACTGTGGCCTACGTGCCGCCAGCTGAAGGGTCCGCCGGGCATCGAGGAAGACTGCCCGGCAACGGTCACCGTGTTGTGGGCGGCCGAGGACCGAAAGTGATCCCGCAGTCCGCCGAGTGGCCTGTATGTGTACGTCCCAGGGTCCACCAGGACCGGCGTTCCCCGCACGACCAGCGTGAACCCCAGCGCGTCCGCATGCGCGTGTCCACAGTTGAGCACGCCGTGCGGGCCACAGTCAACGACCAGATTGCTGGCGTCCTTGCCCCACCCGTCGCGCATGACGTAGTACCCACCGTCGGGGAACGCCCGGCTCGTGGCGGCGGGCGTCGCGCGCGGCAACGCGTCGAATGCCCGCAAGCCGGCACAGCCGAGCAGCCACACGGTTTCCTCGGCCGCTGCGCCGGCGACGTGGCGGTACTCCGGATCCTCGAAGAGAACCGCGCCCGTCGCCAAGGCCGCGCGAAAGTCATTGGGAGCTCGGTCGTCGAGGAGCTGCAGCCTCCCACCGTCATCGTCACCGATGAGCGGGGTCCGACCGTCCGGCTGCGTCAGGTACATCAGGTGCGTGAGCAGCGCCCGCAATTTCGCGCGGACGACAGGCTCGACCGGGAGACCATTCAGCTGCCCCAGGATGCAGACGTGGAGGCAAAAGTCCGCTGTGTAGCGATGGTAGTAGGTGGACTGCTCAAAATAGGACCCGTCCGGTCGCACCTGTTTGTCCAGGTGCTCGACGAGTATCGACCATCCCAGACGCCGCCACCGCCCGGCATCGCGGAACTCGGGAAACAGGGTGCCAAGATACAGCAGGCCCAGAGCCTCGCCCGTGAGGTGGGTATTGGGACCGGAATAGGTCGACAAAAACGTCTCGATGTGTCGACCGTGCAGGTAGAGGAACTTCAGCGCGCGCCAGAACGTGGCCTCGGTCAGGGATGGCGAGGTCTTGAAGAAGTACAACCCCCAGATCCAGGAAATCGCGCGGAACGCCAGCTCGAGGCTGCTGGCCCAGTTGACCCCGCATTTGGGAGGGTTCCGGTCCATCCAGCCCATCAGGTGCTCCACGAACGTCGTCGCGTACCGTTCGTCCCCGCTATACCAGTAGGCTTTCCCCAGAATCACGAAGTATTGATGCCGATTGAGCTCCCAAATCAACTTGTAGTCGGCCGCACTGTTGGGCTTGGGGTGCTCGACCACGCTCCAATGCAGGCGGCGGATGCGCTCTCCGGACACCGGATCGAGGTGCCAGTCCACAGGGAGGCCAAAGTCCACGCGGGTACGTCCCAGCAGGTCGAACAGCCCCTGCCGAATACATTCGGCCTTTTCGAGGACGCGGTCCTCGAGCTCCGGCCAGCGGCGGCGGAGGGCAGCGACGACGTCCGCCGGCTGGTCGAACGCAGCGAAGAAGCGCGGCGTCGCACGGCCCCGGAACCGCTCCAGCAGGGCGGCGGCCGTGGGGACTGTCGATCCGGGGCACGCCGGAGCCAGGAGGCGGGCGAACCGGCGATCATCTGGGACGCGGATCTGGCGAGAGATGCCTACGCGCTCAGACCACACGGCCAGCTGTTGCCGCGCACGCACCCGCAGCTCGGTGAGACTCCGCCCCTTGAGCTTCGTCCAGGGCGCGAGCGCGCTTGAGCCTACACTCATCGGAGGGAGTCGGGCCGAGCAGAGAGCTCAGCCGTGGGCGCTTGCGCGTAAGCCGCGAGACCTTCGTACACGCTGCGCCACTCTTCAACGACGGCGTCCGCTGCGTACGTGTGGCGACATTCTTCGAGCGCTCGAGCGGTCAGCCGCTCGGCGAGCGGGGGATCTTCCAACAAGCGCAGCGCGGCTGCCCCCATGGCCTCATGATCGCCACGCGACACAATGAGGCCGGTCTCTCCGTGCCGCACGATGTAGGGGATGCCCCCGGCGTCCGTCGTCACAACGGGCAGGCCCGCGGCAAATGCCTCCAATACAGAGACAGGCATGTTGTCGATGTTCGACCCGTTGAGATACACATCCGCGGCGTCGTAGAGGTCAGGCATCCGATCTGGCGTCACCTGACCGACGAACTCCGCGTTGCGCAGGTGCAACTCCCGAGCGAGACGCATCAGGGCTGCGCGTTGGCTCCCGTCTCCCGCAACCAGCAACCGCGCGTCCGGATGCCTGCCCTGGATCCGCGCGAAGGCATGCAGCACGCAGGCGACGTTGTAGTGCGCCTCGAAATTGCGGTTCGACAGAAACACCGGCCGCAACGGCTTGCGCTCCCGGAAGCGAAACCGATCGCAGTCGACGCCGTTGGCTACGACGCAGGCCCGTAAGCCAACGCGCGCGAACACGTCCACGAGGTATCGGGACGGCACGATCAGCGCGTCCGCGAGCCGCATGACGGGAAGCGCGGTGCGCCTCCAGCGCCGCACGTGGTCCTCTGCTTCTCCGCTGTGGTAATTCAGGATGACGCGCTTGCCGTACCACTTACCCAGCAAGATCGCCGGCGTCGGGGCCAGGATGAAGGAGAAGTACGACGCCGAAAACACGTGGACGATATCGTAGTTGGCCAAGGAGGTGAGCAGCGTCCAGACATAGCGCAGCGAAGTCACCACCGTGCGGAGGTAACGAACCCGTTGCAGCAGTCGGAGCGGTCCAGGCAGCCGAGGATTGATCGGCACGAAACCCGCTACCACGGAGCCGACCTGTCGGAGGCCCTGATACAGCCGCGCGGCTTGAAGGGACTGCCCTCCAGGCACGTCGAGAGAGGGGGCGACGAGACATACCCGAATGGGGCGATGTCCACCGCGGCTCACGCTGTCTGCCGCCTCAATCGGTCGGACTCGAGCCTCGCCGGAATCGTGTTGGCACCATCCGTGATCCACGTCCATGTGTCTCGCAGGCCTTCCTCCAGCGAGACCCGCGCGTCGTACCCGAGCAGTCGCTTCGCGCGATCGAGACTCGCCAGCGAGTCGCGCACGTCACCGGACCGTTGCGGCTGTCGCGCGTAGGCCAGGGGACGCCCCACAATACGGCCGATCATCGCGATGACCTGGACCAACGCGGTCCTCGTCCCGGCCCCGACATTCACCACCCAGCCATTCACCCGTTCTCCAGGCGCCGCGGCCGCGAGGATGTTTGCGTCTACCACGTTGTCGACATACGTGAAGTCCCGGGTCTGATGGCCATCCCCGTACACCACTGCCGGAGACGCGTCGAGCGCCGCTTGAAAGAATTTCGGGATGACTGCTGCGTAGGCGGAGTGTGGACTTTGTCGCGGCCCGAACACGTTGAAGTAGCGCAGCGCCACGCCCTCGATCAGCCCCGCGCGAGCGAACGCCAGGACATATTGCTCGCCGGCGAGTTTTGACGCCGCGTACGGCGAACGCGGGAGCGGCTCCGCTGTCTCCGTCTTCGGTAACACCGGCGTGTCACCATACACCGAGCTCGAGCTCGAGTATACGATCCGAGCGACCCGTGCTTCCACGCACGCTTCCAGCAGGCGCACCGTCGCGTTGACGTTCGCTGCGTGAGATGCCCAGGGATTCTCGAGCGAACGTGGCACACTGGGCAGTGCGGCGACGTGAAAAACGACGTCCATGCCGGCGACGGCGCGGCGACAGACATCGGCGTCGCACAGGTCCCCGCGCAGGAACTCGATGTCGTCCGCGATGTCGGCGAGATTGGCTTCGTTCCCGGTGCTGAGATTGTCGACCACGCGAACCTCGTGCCCGAGAGCCACGAGCCGTTCGGCGAGATGGGAGCCGATGAAGCCGGCACCCCCGGTAACCAGGCAGTGTGACGTACCCGACCCGAGCATGGGACTCCTCTGTGGCTATTTTGGAGAAAGTCGCGGCAGGCCTGCAGAGTCCATCCGGACTAAGGGCCGACCCGATCGCTCAACGGGTCAGCTTGCAAGGCCGGCGCCGCGGCTCGTTCGCGCGAACCACGCCGTCTAAGATGCTTTAGCACAATCACTTACATGGTGACCCCACGGTGAGCGGCAGGCCGGCGTCCGCTACACTGTGGCGTGCCCGCCATAGCGGGCGCGTGCACGTCGAAATCACGTCCTTGATCGCTCCAGGAATTCGATGGGCGGCCTCTGCCGCGTGTAGACCCACGCGATGCGCCGTCCGCCCCGCCAGGCGGTCCGCCGCACGGCGTCTTCGCCCCCGCATGCCCTGCTGCCATTTCGCGGGCGTCTGCACCCCAGAAGGTGCGCGTCTCATAGGTCTGGCATCACCCGTCCCCGCGATCCGCGAACGTCGGCCGTGCCGGATCCCTCCACACATCCCAGCGCCCGCGCGCGGCATTGAAAGCTGCGACGACCAGGGCGACCAAGAGGGCGGCGCCGCTGCGAGCGACCCGCACCAGGCCGCCGCCGGGAACGGAAGTGGGCCGTATCATCCAGGGCAGCGTGACGCCGGCCGTCCCCGCGACCACTACCCAGGGGCCGAACGTGAGCAGCAGACCGCCGACGAAACAACACACAGCCAGCGGAGTGAGCAACCGCAGCACTTTGTGTGAGACGAACTGCCACCACAAGCGGTTCTTCCCCGGATGCAACACCCAGGGCATCCACGCGATCAGCTGATAGTTCCCCGTAAGCGTCCGTACTTTGCGAGCGAGCTCCGTGGCATCGGAGCCGGATCGAACGTCGGTAGCGACCGCGAGACGAGCGAAGCCCACCCGCTTACCCGCGCGCACCACCTGCAGCGGCACCCACACGTCATCGAGCAGCAGACCTGGCGGCAGCGGGGACCACAGCTCCCGCTTGAGCGCGTACAGCGCTCCGCTCACGCCGACGGCACTGTCCCACGCGGCTTCCCGCATCCGCAGCTGACGCTCGAAGCGCCAGTAGCGGTCGTACACACCGGCGGACCCGCCGGACGAGGAGATGGTGAGCGACCCGGAAACGACACCCACGTCCGGTGAGGCCAGGTGCGCCAGGAGGTGTTCGACGGCGCCCTCGGCCACACGCTGGCGCACATCCGTGAACACGAGCACGTCGCCTCGGGCCAGCGCGACCGCGCAGTTGAGGGCGGCCGCCTTCCCCTGGGACCGTTCCAAGGCACGAACCGTGATGCGGTCGTCCGCCAGTTCGGCCAGTGCGGCCAGCGCCGCCGGGTCGGGCCCATCGAGAACGACCACGACCTCGCAGGCGAGCGACACCGTTCCCAGCAGCTCGCCCACCTTGGCGGCGACCGCCGCGCCGGGCTCACGGGCCGCGATGAGGATAGAGACGAGCCGCGGGGCCGGCCCCACTCCCGGTCGAGGCGGGCGAGCCGGCAAGAGGCTCACGATCCAGGGATACGCAACGTAGGTATACGCGCAGTGGAGCGCGCCCAGCCCTACGAGTAGACCCCCCGTCGCGGCCGCGTCCGTCATCGCGCTGCGGCCTGCATGGCGCGACTGGGCTGCTCCACGCTCGCGACCAGGTCACTGAGGTGGTCGATCTTGCTCGTCCACGACTCGCCCTCCACCGCCCGAGACCGCTCGAGCTGCGGTCCCGTGGCTCCGGACCGCAGCACGGCCTCGACCTGCGACAGGAACTCCGTCGGGGTCCTCCCGATGGCAACCAGCCCATCGAGCTTCTCGACCTCGGGGATGGCGCTTGCAACCACCGGCAGTCCTGCCGCGAGGTATTCCCGCAGCTTGAGCGGGTTCGCGGCATTGGTGAGATCGTTGATGACGAACGGCAGGATCGCGACGTCGAACCCTTTGCAGTACGCCGGGAGAAGCTGGTAGTCCTTGCGACCGAGCAGATGCACGTTCGGCAGGCCCTGGAGCGGGCCGACGTCCGTCTGCGTGCGTCCGATCAGCGCGAAGGACCACTGTGGCCGCGACACCGCGAGGAACCGAAACAGCTCCAAGTCCACCCAATCGGCGATCAATCCGTAGAATCCGATCACCGGCCGGGGCAGAGCGGCCAGGTCGTCCGGGACCACCGTATCGGAGCGACAGGCGCGCCGGAAGTGCTCGACATCCACGCCGTGTGTCACCAGGAACGTCGGCGCGTTATCGCGTCGCTTGCGCTCGTACAGCAGCTGCGACGAGGCGATCACCACGTCGGCCTTCGCGAGCAGCCGCTCCTCCATCCCGGCGACCGCGGCTTTGTCGGTGCCCGTGAATTCGGAGTATTCGTCGACGCAGTGGTATACGACCAGCCGTTCGCCGAGCTCGCCCACGACGTCCCCGGACGTGGGGAAGAACGTCCACGTGATCACATTGCGAAATGCCAGCTGCCGACACACGCGGCGCAGCGTGGCGGCGAGGAACCAACGATTGAACCGCCGCGCGAGTGCGCTGCCATGGAGCGGGATCACGAGGGGCGAGAAGACGTAGATGTTGTCGGCGACGCGTCGGCAACCTGCGGCGAAATCTCGCGCCTTCTTGACCACCAGTCGCAGGTCCCGCCCGGTGACGCGCGGATTGCGATTGCCGATCGAGTTTACCCACAGGATGCGATTCTTCCGCGCGAGGCCGAGCATCACGTGTTTCTTGCTCAGGGGGTCGCCGTCCCAGTCGTTGCAGAAGCAGACGATGTCTCGCCCTTCAAGCATTGCGTCCCACCTCTCCGTCCCGAGTCTGCATGCCGCCCAATGCTCTCCCCAGTTCGCCGACGCAGCGCTCGATCCGCGCGTACACCCGTTCACACACCTCCGGGTCCTGCTCGACGGGGTCTTCGATCGCGCGGGACATGACGGGCATCGGATCGAGATCCCCGAGCAGCAGCACATCCCGTGTCGCGCGCCCGAACCGCTCGCAAAAGCTGCGCCGCTGCAGCTCCTCCATCACAACGATGAGGTCGGCGGCGCGCGCCACGGGGGCGACCACGAGCTGCGAGGTGTGTCCGGCAAGATCGATCCCGTGGCGCGCGGCGGCGGCGATGGCGTGCGGCGGCGAGGGCCGACCGTGCGCCGCGAACCCCGCCGATGCCACGCGCATGCTCCCCGCCCCTCGGAGATTGAGCTCACGCTGCAATACCGCCGCGGCAAAGGGGCTGCGGAAGATGTTGCCGTTGCACAGCACGAGCACGCTCGCCGGCGGCCGTCGTGCCATCAGGGCTGCGAGGGCTGCCCGGCGCCGGGAGCGGTGCAGGAGCTGGTCAGGCACGCGGCGCAACCGCCCGAGAAGCTCAGTCACTGACACCTGATCACGCGGCCCGGACGCTGCCGCCATTGCACTTGGCCGAGAGGAAGTCGGCAATCGCGCCGACCGATCTCCGCCGAGGTCAGATGTCGCATATCATCGGTCATGGTCCTCGCCTTCGGGTCACACCTCAGGCCGCGGCGGGGGCTTCCGCGGCGGCCCACGGCAATCGGGAGGTCGCCGTCACGCGTGCCCGCAGGGGCGCGCCGAGGAACTCCCGGTGCCACAACTCGGTCGACAGGATCGCCACCAGCGCCTGGCTTTCGCGGAAACCCTCCGCGCGCCCGGCTCGGCAACGCCTCACCAATCCGGCGACGGCCTGCGGATTGAAGATGCCCGTGCGCGCGAGGCTCGCGGGATCGAGCAGCGCCTCGACGTATTCCGGGGCCCGCCCCGCGAAGAACGCCGGCACGTCCGGGGCACGGTACGGCTGCTTGCGCCGGCCGATGACAGACGGCGGCAAGAGGCCGGCGGCCCAGCGGCGCAGGATGTCCTTCTCCCGCAGGCCCCGCAGCTTGCTGCGCGCCGGGAGCGCGGCCGCGAACTCGAACAGCCGGTGGTCGAGATACGGGACGCGGGCCTCGACCCCGTGCGCCATGGCCATACGATCGCCTTGCGAACTGAGCAAGTACGATGACAGCAGCGTGGTCATCTCGAGGTACGCCGCCCGGGCCAGCGGCGACCAGGCGGCGAACCCGGCCGGCAGCCGAGCGCGCAGCTCGGCCAGCGGATCGAAGGGCCCGAGCCCCGCGCGGAACTCGGCCGAGTAAAAGTCCTTGATGCGGGCCGTCAGGTGGAACCGCGGCAGATGCGAGAACAGCGGATCGTCGGCGGAGCCGGTCGTCATGAAGTGGCCGCGCCAGAAGTCGCCTTTCCCTGAAGCGGGCGCGATCCCCGGATACAGCCCGTCGAGCAAGCGCGGAGGCCAGCCTGATTCCGGTCGCTGCCGGCACAGCAGCCGGATGATCGTCTCCTTGAACAGGTCATAGCCGAGGAAGACCTCGTCCGACCCCTCCCCCGTGAGCACCACCTTGATCCCCTGCTCTCGGACGATCCGCGAGAGCAGGTAGAGGGGAGCGGGTGCCGTGCGGACCAGCGGGGTTTCGGTGTGCCGGATCACGTCCGGGAACACGCGGGCGATCTCGCCGCGGCCAATCCGCTGTATCGCGTGACGGCTCCGCAGGTCGGCCGCGACCGCCTGCTGGTACCCGCTCTCGTCGAGCGTGGGGTCGTCGAACGTCACCGAAAACGTGCGCAGCGCGTGCGGCGAGCCCGACGCCGCGAGCGCGCACACGACGCTCGAATCGATGCCGCCGCTCAGGTACCCGCCGACCGGCACATCCGCCTGGAGGCGCAGCCGTACGGCCGAGCGCAGCAGCTCATCGAGTGCGTCGAGCGCGTCCGCCGGCTCGGCCGCCGCCTCGGCGTAGTCGAACGCGTAGTAGCGCCGCACCGTCAGGCGACCGTCCTGCCAGCGGGCGCAGCAGCCGGGCTCGAGCGCGCGGATCCCTCGGAACGGGGTGCGGGGAGCGCGCGCCGCCCAGAACGTGAAGACTTCGTCCAAGCCCTCCGGGTCGAGCGCGGGCTCCACTTCTCCGGTCGCCAGCAGGGCCTTCACTTCGGACCCGAAATACAGATCGCCGTCGCGCTCCGCGTAGTACAGCGGCAGAATGCCGAATCGGTCGCGCGCGAGAAACAGGGACCCCGCGCGGCGGTCGTAGATCGCGAACGCGAACTGGCCGTTGAGGCGCTCCAGCATCCGCTCGCCCCATTGCTCGTAGGCGTGCACCAGCACTTCGGTATCGCTCCGGGTGCGGAGCAGATGCCCGCGAGCCTCCAGCTCCCCGCGCAACACGAGGTAGTTGAAGATCTCGCCGTTGTAGACGATGAAGACGCTCCCGTCCTCGTTCGTCATGGGCTGCGCCCCGCGCGCCAGGTCGATCACGCTCAGTCGAACGTTGGTGAGGCCGACCCGCTCATCCACGTGCAACCCGAAACCGTCGGGGCCGCGGTGTCGGATGACGCGCGCCATCCGCTCCAGGATCTCGGCGGAGACGCCTACGGGGCGTCGGCGAGCGATCCCGGCGATGCCGCACATCAGGTGTTCCCTGCGACGCCCGGCACCGACACCACCTCGGGCAAGCCGAGCCCCAGGACGTGCCGGGGACCCACGGCCTCCACTGCGAGCGCCGCGCACACCGAGCTGTCCACTCCGCCGCTCAGCGCGACGACGATCCCGCCACGCCGTAGCGTCTCACCGACCTGTAGCCGAAGCGCCTGGGCGATCCGTCGCGCCTCGGCCGCCGCATCGAGGTCCAACCGGTCTAAAATCGTGGTGGACACAACACCTCGCCCACAAAGGGAAACGGGTCACCGCCTCGCGCCCCACTACGAATGCAAGGTTCGAGCCCTCGGCGTGACGTGTGGCGTCGTGGCGATCGCGGGCCACGCCGCCTCACGCCAAGACTTGATGTCGCGCCAGCGCCACACGCCTCGCCGCCCTTTGGTGTGGACGTGCACGAGACGCATCTGGCACGTTGGCCCTGGTATGCGGGTGCTGCCGAGGTATGCGGAGGGCCGGCCCGGTGAAGTCCGCGACTCGCTCGCCTCGATCGACAAGGCGCGCGCGCTCGAGGAATACCAGCCGGTCGTGGATTTCCGTGAGGGATTGCGGCAGACGGTCGCCTACTACCGGCACCACCGCAAGGCGGGGCGGCGGCGGCGCCCGCGCACGGTCGCGCGGGTCGCCTGAGCCCTCGGCCGTCAGCCCGACGTCACCCGCTCGAGCATCTCGCGCAATTCATCGAGGCTGAAGGGCTTCCGCAGCACAGGCCGGTCGGCGCGCTCCAGCGCGTCG
>DATNOH010000096.1:0-3646 GCA_035601435.1 Gemmatimonadales bacterium
CAGAACGCGAAGCATGCACTCATCACCGGAAGCTCGCGCGGCATCGGCCGGGGTATCGCGCTCAAGCTCGCCGGGCAAGGCGTGAAGGTCGCGATCAACTATCGCAAGAATGAAGCGGCCGCGAAGGATACGCTCGCCAAAGTAAAGCAGCGCGGCTCCGACGGATTCATCGTTCAAGCCGACGTATGCCGTCCCGACGACATCACCCGCATGTTCGCGCGCGTGAAGAGCGAGTTCGGGAAGCTCGACATCTTCGTCAGCAACGCCCGACCCGACGTGCCCGAGTTTTACCAGGGGCCCATGAACATCACCCTAGAGCAATGGGACGCGGCCATGAACTCCCAGGCGCGGGCGTTCCTGGTGGCAGTGCGGGCGGCGTGCCCCCTCATGGGGGAGGGCGGGAGGATCGTCGCGATCACCTACGCGCCGGGCGGGCGCACCGGCAGCTGGCAGCCCTGGGTCGGCATGGGCGCGGCGAAGAGCGCCATGGAATCGCTGTGCCGCTACTTCGCCGTGGCACTCGCGAAGCGTGGCATCACAGTGAACGCCATCAGCCCCGGATGGATCGAGGACAGCGTGCTCAACACCCTGCCCGACGTGGCGCAGGACATGATTCGGAAGTGGCACGAGGGAGACAAGGGATGGACGCCGATGGGCCGGCTCGGCACGCCGGCGGATGTCGGGAACGCCGTCTCGCTCCTATGCTCGGCGGACGCGGGCTGGATTACGGGCCAGGTGATCGCGGTGGACGGCGGTCTGTCGTTGATGGATGCGGGGCTGCCGCTCGACATCCAGCGGGGCTAGCGCGCGGCCGGCACCACGTCGTTGACGACCACGCCAACCACCTGGGCTGCGAGCTCCGTGGGCGTAGTTTCGGTGAGCTGCGCCCAGTCGGTCGTGGCCACTACCACGAGATCCCTGCTCGGCACGACATACACGAACTGGCCGCCGTAACCCCAGGCGAAAAAGGCGGACGGGTCGGCGTCGGACACCCACCAGAGCATGCCGTAGGTGACTCGCTGCAACGGCCCGACGGTCACTCGCCAGGCGAACTGCGGCCGGGTGACCGAGTCCACCCAGCTCTCCGGCACCACGCTCGCGCCGCCCGACCAGCCGCGTTGCAGGAACAGCTGACCGAACTTCAACAGGTCTCGCGCGTGCAGCGCGATCCCCGAGCCGCCGTTCACGGCGCCGCGGTCGAGCGGCTCCCACACGACCGTGGGCCCGCCCAGGGCACCGAACAGATGCTCGGCGGCGTACTGCGGCAGCGGGGTCGCGGCGGCGCCCTGCAGGGCGACGCCCAGCGTGTGCACCGCCGCGGAGTTGTAAGTGAACGTGGCCCCGGGCGACGCCGCGTGGGCCCGGTCGAGCAGGTACTGCACGTGGTTGTCCGCGACGATCCACGTGTTATAGTCGGGGCCCGCGGTCTCATCCCAGGCGTAGCCCGACGTCATGGTCAGGAGGTGGCGCACCGTGACGGCACTGTCGACTGCGTCGAGCGTGTCCTCCCGGGCGAGATACAGGGCGATCGGCGCCGCCGTCGCGGGAAGCACGCCGTCGTGGAGTGCGATTCCCGTGAGGGCGCCCACGACGCTCTTCGTCACCGAGCGCACGTCGAACAGCGTAGTCGAATCGGTACCGCCGAAGTACTGCTCCGCCACGAGCCGGCCGTGGCGCGCCACGAGCAGGCTCCGGAAGCGGGGAATCCCCGACGCGTCGCCCACCGCACGGAGCAAGGCAAAGGCGTTCATCCCCACTTCGGCGGGACTGGCACGCACCCAACTGCTCGACAGATCGATCCGGACGGACGCGGTCGGGCTGGTGGGAGCGTCACCGCAGGCGGCGACGAGCGCCAAGGCGGCGAGCCCCAGCCCGACGCGCATCTAGTTAGTCCCGCCCGCGGGCGGCGGGGGCAGCTGGCTCACGGTCAGGGGCACCGAGGCCTTCCGTTCTCCGTCGATGGTGATCTCGAAGCGGTACGCGCCGGGGTGCGGGAACGGCACGTCGAACACGAGAATCGCTCCTGCCTCGATGTCGGTCACTCCCGCGGGCGGCTCGGCGAAGTTCACGGTGCCGTTGCCGCCGAGGACCTCGGCGTTCTGCTCGTCCACCAGCCGGATCTGCACCTGGTGCTCGCCGATCTCGGTGCGCTTTCCCTTGAGGCGGAGCACCAGGTGCAGACGGGGGTGCATAGCGGGGAATTGCTGCACCCAGATGTGCTGGAAGATCCCCAGCACCGACAGTTTGCCGGCCTGATCGACGATCGCATAGTCGGCGACGACGGCGAAGTCGAGGTGCAAGCTACTTGGCCGAGAACGGGATCGAGGCGCGGGTCTTGTCCCATTCCAGCTTCAGCACGCCGCGTTTTCCCTTCGGCTCGATCGCGATCGTGAACTGCTCCACCGGCTGTGGCAGCCCCTCCACCTTCATGTCGAGCCGGGCTAGGTCGTATTGGGCGTCGTAATCGGTCCCCCACTGACCGGCGTTCTTGTTGACGATCAGCTTCCAGCCGGTCGGCGACGGGATGGTCCAGAGGCTGTACTTGCCCGCCGGCACCGCCGTCCCCGCGATGGTCAGGTCGGCGCTCGTCTCGAGCACCGTGGCCTGGTTCGCGCCGGTCCGCCACACCTGGTTCCAGGGAACCACGTTCCCGAAGATCACCCGGCCGCGCATCGAGGGGCGGCTGTAGCGCACCGAGAGAGCGGCTGCGCCGACGCTGGTGCGCACCGAGTCCGCAGGCGACAGCGTCCCGAGCGAGCGAGCCGCGAACGACTTCCCGAGCGCCGCGAAGTCGAGACCCTGCACCCGCTCGACCGTCACCTGCATCGTGCTGCCGACGCCGGAGAGGCCCAGCACGGTGCCCTGCCCGTCCACCTGGGCGCGAAACGGCCCGAGCGGGCCGAGCACGATGGTCATCGAGTCCCGTCCCCGGGGTGTGGCCGTCACCTCCCACAGCTCGTCCGACCCGAGCGGTAGCATGGTGACGCTGTAGTGGTCGCTGCCCGCGGTCCGGGCCCGGCGCGCCATCTCTTCGATCAGTGCCCACCCCTGGCCGATGTAGGGGAGGGCGCCGGGGCCGGCTTTCACGCGCATGGTGGCCGTCGAGTCGTCGCGCGGTGTGGTCATGACCACGGTGTCGCCCGAGAAAATCGCGGTGGCCTTGCGCTCCAGCGGGCCGGGGGCTCCCGAGACATTGTGGGTGACGAGCTCGAACCGCTCGATCGCGCCGCCGGGACCGAAGGTCGCCGTGTAGAGGCGATGCACGGTGCGCGGGCTGCGCACGACCTGCTCGCCCTCGAGCCGGTCGGCGGTCCGGGTGTAGCGCTCGATGGCCAGCGTGTCGCGCCCCAGCCGGACGAGGAACTCGCCCGTTTGGGCCGGGAGCGCGACCGGAATGGCGAGCCCCGCGACCAAGAGACTCAGGCGTCTGCCGCTCATGGTGTCACCCGAACTGACTTCACGTCGTCGTTCTGCGCAATCTTGTTGACGACGTCCTGGCCCTTAATGACCTGTCCGAAAACTGTGTGGACGCCGTCCAGGTGCGGCTGGGCGGAATGGCAGATGAAGAACTGGCTGCCGCCGGTGTCTTTTCCGGCATGAGCCATGGACAGCGTCCCCGCCGCGTGTTTGTGGACGTTCTTCTGGG
>DATNOH010000097.1:0-4315 GCA_035601435.1 Gemmatimonadales bacterium
CGACGCGCTGATCGTCAACGGCAAGCCCATCAAGGTGTCGGCGATCAAGGAGCCCGAAAAGTTGCCGTGGAAAGCGCTGGGCGTGGACCTGGTGCTCGAGAGCACCGGGCGGTTTACCGACCGGCCCGACGCCGACAAGCACCTCGCGGCCGGCGCGAAGAAGGTGGTGATCTCGGCGCCCGCCAAGGGCGAGGACATCACGATCGTCATGGGGGTGAACCACCAGAAGTACGACCCGGCGAAGCACCACGTGATCTCGAACGCGTCGTGCACCACGAATTGCCTCGTGCCGGTCGTCAAGGTGGTGCTCGACACCTGGGGCTTCAAGCACGGCTTCATGACGACGATCCACAGCTACACCAACGACCAGCAGATCCTGGATTTGCCGCACAAGGATCTGCGCCGCGCCCGCGCCGCGGCGCTGAGCATCATCCCGACGACTACCGGCGCCGCCAAGGCGACGAGCCTCGTGATTCCGGAAGTGAAGGGGAAGATCGACGGCATCTCGCTGCGCGTGCCCACCCCCGACGTCTCCGTGGTGGAGCTCGCGGCGGAGCTCGAGAAGAAGACGACCAGCGAAGAGGTGAACAACGCCTTCAAACAGGCGGCCCGCTCGAGCCTCAAGGGCATCCTCGATGTGAGCGACGAGCCGCTGGTCTCGGTCGACTACATCGGCAGCTTCTACTCGAGCGTAGTGGACGCGCTCTCGACCAACGTGATCGACGGCACGTTCCTGCACGTGTCGTCGTGGTACGACAACGAAATGGGTTACTCCGCGCGCTGCGTCGATCTGCTCGCGCTCCTCGCCGGCAAGTGAGAAAACGCAGCCTGCGCGATCTCCCGCCGGCGGCGCTGGACGGCCAGCGAGCCCTCGTGCGCGTGGACTTCAACGTGCCGTTCAAGGACGGGGCCGTCACCGACGACACCCGCATCCGCGCCGCGGTTCCCACCATCACCTACCTGCGGGACAAGGGCGCCCGCGTCGTGCTGCTGTCGCACTTCGGCCGCCCCAAGGGCCCCGATCCGAAGGCGTCCCTCAAACAGATCGTGCGCGACGTCGAGCGCATCCTGGGAACGCCCGTCGAGTTCATCCCCGATCCGGCCGCCGGCGTCGCGGCCAGCCGCCGCCTGCCGCGCGGTGGTGTCGCGCTGGTCGAAAACACGCGCTTCTGGCCGGGCGAAGAGGCGAACGACGCCGCGTTCGCCCAGACGCTCGCCGCGCTGGGCGACTTCTACGTGAATGACGCGTTCGGCTCGGCCCACCGGGCGCATGCGTCCACCGAAGCGGTGGCGCGTCTGCTCCGGCCGGCCGTGACCGGCTTTCTCATGGAGCGGGAGCTGCGCTACCTCGGCGACGCGCTCGACCACCCCAACCGGCCGTTCATCGCGGTGCTCGGAGGAGCCAAGATCTCGGGAAAGATCGACGTGATCCAGGCCCTGCTCCCCAAAGTGGACGAGATCCTGATCGGCGGCGCGATGGCGAACACCTTCTTCCTTGCGATCGGATTCCAGGTGGGTGGCTCGCTCGTCGAGCGCGACAAGGAGGACCTGGCGAAGGAGCTGCTCGCCGCCGCCGGGTCCAAGCTGATCCTGCCCCGCGGCGCGGTCGTGGCGCCCAGCCTCGCGCGTGCCGCCGAGCGGCGGGAGGTCACGAGCGATCGAATTCCCGCGGACAATGCGGTCTTCGACATCGATCGCTCTACCCGGCTCGACTTCCGCGCGCGAATCCTGAAGGCCAAGACCGTCTTCTGGAATGGCCCCATGGGCGTGTTCGAGACGCCGCCATTCGACGAGGGCACGCGCGCCGTCGGGGAAGCGTTGATCGAGGCAGGGAAGCGCGGCGCCACGACCGTCGTGGGAGGCGGAGATTCGGCCGCGGCCGTGGCCGGGCTCGCGGACAAGCTCACCCACGTCTCGACGGGGGGCGGGGCGTCGCTCGAGTTCCTCGAAGGCAAGCCGCTCCCCGGCGTCGCCGCACTCGAGGACGCGTGAGGCGGCTGCTGTTCGCCGCCAACTGGAAGATGCACCTCGGGCCGGATGATGCTCGAGCCTACTTGAAGCTGTTCCGCGCCCGGTACAACCGTCATGAGGACCGCGACGTGTGGTTCTTCCCGCCCGCGGTGTCAGTCGAAGCCGCCGCCCAGGCGGCGCGCGATCGCGCCGACCTGCTGGTGGGCCTCCAGGACATCTACTGGGAGCCGAAGGGCGCGTTTACCGGTGCGGTCTCAGCCCCGCTCGCACTCCAGGCTGGCGCCCGCGCCTCACTGATCGGCCACTCGGAGCGACGCCACGTGTTCGGCGAGACCGACGACGATACCCGCCGCAAAATGGGAGCGGCATTGGCGGCGGGCCTGGTGCCCGTCTTGTGCGTCGGCGAAACGCTCGCCGAGCGCGACGCGGGACACACGCTGGCGGTGGTCGTGCGCCAGCTCTCCGCCGCGCTCGGTAGCCTCGACGCCGCTGCGCTGTCGCGCGTCGTGGTCGCCTACGAGCCGGTCTGGGCGATCGGCACTGGCCGCAACGCGACCCCCCAGGACGCCGCCGCGGTGCATCGGGAGATCCGCGGCTGGCTGCAGGGCCGCGGCGCGCCGGTACCCGGGCTCCGGGTGCTGTACGGCGGCAGCGTCAGCGCCAAGAACGCCGCCGCGCTCCTCGCCGAGCGTGAGCTCGATGGAGTGTTGGTGGGCGGCGCGTCGCTCGATGCCGAAGGCTGGGCGCAACTTGTGCAGACCGCCGCCGCCTAGGTATTTTCCCCGCCGCATGTACAACTTCCTGCTCATTGTGCTCACCCTCGACGCCCTGATCCTCACAACGGCAGTCTTGTTGCAGGCGGGCCAGGGCGGGGGACTGGCGTCGCTCGGCGGTGGCGCCGGTACGGAGCAATTCATGGGCGGCCGGCAGGCCACGACCCTGCTCACCAAGATCACCTGGTGGTGCGCCGGCATCTTCCTGTTCATCTCGCTGATGCTGGCGGTCATGTCGGCGCACAGCGCGGCCCCGCGCTCGGTGCTCGAAGGAGGCGCGCCCGCGCCCGCCCCGGTGCAACCCACACCGCTGCCGCTCCCGGCAACTCCGGCGCCGCAGAATAGGCCGCCGGCGCAACCTTCCAACCAGAGTCCTCCGCCCCATCGCTGACCGTCACCCCGCCTACGTGCTGCTGGAAGACGGCGCGTGGTTCCCCGGCACCGCGCCCGTGGCGTTCGAGCCCACGTATGCCGAGGTCGTCTTCACGACTAATCTCTCCGGGTATCAGGAAGTCTTCACCGACCCGTCGTATCTCGGCCAGATCGTCGTGATGACGGCGCCGATGATCGGCAACTACGGCATCAATCCGGACGACATCGAGTCCGACCGCCCGCGCGTCGCGGGGGTCGTGGTGCGCGAGCTCTCGGTGCAGCCGTCCAACTGGCGGTCCACGGGTGCACTGGCGGACTGGCTCGCCGCCGCGCGCGTCCCCCTCGTCGCCGACGTGGACACGCGCCAGCTCACGCGCCACATCCGCTCCAAGGGCGCGATGCGCGGCGCGGTCGCGCTGGGCGAACAGCCCACCGACGCCGTGCGGGCCGCCCTCGCCGCGAGCCCTTCGATGGACGGCCTCGACCTCGCGACCCAGGCGACCATCACTGCCGAGTACACCGAGGGGCCGGCCGACGCACAGCGCCACATCGTGGCGTACGACTACGGGATGAAGCGGAACATCCTCCGATTGTTTCTCAAGAACGGTTGCCGCGTCACCGTCGTGCCGGCCGCTACGCGAGCCGCCCGAATCCGCGAGCTCGCGCCCGACGGCCTGTTCCTCTCGAATGGTCCGGGAGATCCGGCGGCGGTGTCCTATGCGATCGCCACGCTACGCGACCTGGCGGACGGCTCGCTTCCCATTTTCGGGATCTGCCTCGGCCACCAGCTGCTCGGGTTAGCGTTGGGCGGAGAGACGGTGAAGCTCCCTTACGGGCATCGGGGCGGCAACCATCCGGTACGGGATCTTGCGACAGGACAAGTACTTATCACATCCCAAAACCACGGCTTCGCGGTCCGGGGCGATACCGGCGGCGTACCCGGTGCCAAGGCGCTTGAGGTCACGCACCTTAACCTCAACGACCGCACCGTCGAAGGCGTGAAGCACCGGGAATACCCCATTTTCGCGGTCCAGTATCACCCCGAAGCGTCACCCGGACCCCACGACGCGCAAGGACACTTCGAACAGTTCCTCCAAGCTCTTGACACACAATAGGTAAGCCCGTATGTTGGCGCCTCGTCTTGACTGCCCTTGGGCCCTTCAAGGGGGATGGATGACGAAGGCCGACCTGGTCGAAAA
>DATNOH010000098.1:0-10684 GCA_035601435.1 Gemmatimonadales bacterium
GAGGAACGCGGCCTGGGTCGAATAGCCCGAATCCGCGACGCCGTAGGCGGCCGCCTGCTCGACGAAGGTCGGGATGCCCTGCGCGTTTAGCCCCTGGTTGATGTAGAGCTCGTTGGCCCGGAGCCGGCTGTCGCCGAGCCCGGCGTGGCAGACGTAAATGTCGAGCCGCCCGTCGCCGTTCACGTCTGCCAGGGTGACGCCCGTGGTCCATCCCTTGCTGTGCAGGCCGGCTTGCTCGGTCACGTCGCGGAAGCGGAACTTCCCCTCGTTGAGATAGATCCGCGTGCCGCCCTGATTCGACGTCAGCACGATCTCCGGTAGCCCATCGCCCGTCAGATCGCCGATGGCGACGCCGCCGCCGTTGTAGTAGTTGCGGTACCTGAATACGTTGAGCTCGCGGGTGTCGGTGAGGCGATTCTCGAAGCGGACCCCGGTGTAGCTCGACGGCAGGAGGGTGAACAGCCGGCCGCTGGCGGGAGGCAGCGCCCGCTTGGAGGCAGCCGAGCAGCCGGCGAGCAGGCACAGCAGGGGAATAAAACGATGTAGGGGCGCAGCATGCTGCGCCCCTACACTCCTGCTACGATCGGTGACCGCCCCCGCCAATCAGTACCCGGGGTTCTGCGTGATCAGCGCATTGGCGTCGATCTGCGTCTGTGGAATCGGCATCAACACGCGGTTGTCCGGCGTCGGTCCCGCCTTGAATTCCCAGGCCTGCGTGTACTTGCCGTGCCGGATCAGATCCTGGCGCCGCTTTCCTTCACTGTTGAGCTCGAACAGGCGCTCGCGCAGGATCACGTCCGTGGTCACGGCGCTGAGCGTGTCCGCGCCGGTGAACGCGCGAGCCCGCACCAGCCGCAACAGCGCCAGGGGAGTCGAGCTGCCCGTTCCCCCGGCGAGCTCGGCTTCGGCCTTGATGAGATAGATCTCGGCTAACCGGAACCAGGCGAAGTCGTTGCCGTTGTTCTGCTGCACGTGCTTCGGGTCGGCGGGCCACTTGTAAATGCGCGCGCCCTCGCCCTCGGTCGCCGACGTGACGTTGGCGATGGTCGTGGTGAACACCAGCGGGTTGCCCTTGCGGTCTGTCGTGGGCTTGCCGTTCTCGACGTTCACTTGCGGTCCCACGAGGAACATCTTCCGACGCTGATCGAGTGAATCGAACGCGTTGTACGTCTGCGCCAGGGTCGCAAAACCGTTCCAAGGCGACGGATTAAACTGATTATAGTGCAGTGTCCGCATCACCATGTTGAACCCCAGACCATCCGCGTCCGCAAACTTGATCACAAAGATGTTCTCGGGCGAGGTGGCGTTGTCGGCGTTGAAGTTATCCGAGAACACGGGGGCCAGCTGATACACCCCTGAGTTGATGATGCTGTCGGCGACGTTGATGGCGGCCTGGCACGCATCCGTGCCCCCGCTGACCGTTATGCCCAGGCACGTGTTGTAGCCCGTGGCGTTGATGCCCGCTCCGGCTGCCTCGTTCTTGTAGACCCGAGCGTTCAGGTACATGTTGGCCAGAAGCGCGTTGACGGCCCCCTTGGTGACGCGGCCGACTTTCGTCCCCAGCAAGGTCGTGTCCCCCCACTGCTTCGGCATGTTCGGGCGGATCGCCAGGAGCTCCGACTCGATGAACCGGAACGTCGAGTCGCGGGTCGCGCGCGCGCGTGCCTTGAGCTCCGTCGTCGTGGCGATCGGCACCCCGCCGAACGTGTCCAGCAGCAGATAGTAGTAGAAGGCGCGCAGGAACCTCGCCTCGCCCTCGATCGCGGCTTGATTCGGAACGGTCGTGACCTGAAGGGCCTCGAGCAGCACGTTGGACCGCGCGATGCCGGCGTAAGCCGTGTTCCAGACGTTGTTCACGAAGCTGAGCGTCGCCGGGCTGTTGGCCGACCAAGTCTGGCGATGGGTCTCGAGCCAGGTGCCGTTGTCGTACCAGTCCGAGCCGCGGGTGGGCACGACCATCTCGTCGCTGCTCACCTCGGAAAGGCCCCAATACTCGCCCTCACTGGCCGTGTTCCGCAGTCCGGCGTACACGCCGGCGAGCGCGGCGAGCACTTCCCCCTCGGTGTGGAAGAAGTTGCTCGGGGTGATGGAACTGATGGGCGTCTCGCTCAAATCCGTGCATCCCTGCAGCGGCATGAGAAGGAGCGTGAACAGCCCCAGGGCGCCGATCGATGTCGTCACGAAGAGTCGCTTCATGGATCAGAGCTCCTTAGAACGCGACACGGAGGCCCCCCGTAATGGTGCGGGGCCGGGGATAGGAGAGATAATCGATGCCGCGAGCCGCCAGGCCTACGTCGGTCGCGTCGGACGCGTTCAAGCTCGACACCTCGGGGTCGAGCCCCGAATAGCCCGTGATCACAAACAGGTTGTCGGCCGAGACGTAGAGTCGAGCGCTCCGGGCTGAGCGAGTCAGCAGCGGCAAGTCGAGCGCGTACTCCACCGTGATATTCTGGAGCCGGAGGAACGACGCACGCTCGACCCAGCGGGACGAAAAGATCGCCGGCTCGTGCAGATCGGTGCCGTCGGTCAGGGCGGGCGCCAGGAAGTTCTTGACCTGCAGCGCGTTGCTCTTCGTGGACCAGACGAGGGCGGTGTTGTTGAACACGTCCTGGCCCACCGATGCCCGCAGCAGGAAGCTGATGTCGAACTTGCCCCAGTTCACCTGGTTGTGGAACCCGATCGTGAAGTCCGGGTTGGCGTTGCCGATGATCTGGTAATCGGCGGCGTCCGGCCCTCCCCGGTTCGTCGTCCGACCGTTGACGCACCCCGCCGTGGCCGCCGTGCAGGCGAACACCTGGAACCCGGTCGTCGGGTCGACACCTACGAAGACGGGTCCGTAGAACGTACCGAGCGGAGACCCCGGCATGATGCGCTGAGACCACTGGTCAGACTGGCCCTGGCCGCTCACGATCCCCGACCGGAGAAACTGGTGAGGGCCAAGATCGAGCACCTTGTTGCGCTCGAGCGCGAACACCAGCCCGGACCGCCAGGTGAGGCCCGGCCGCGCCACGAGCAGGGCATCGAACGTGGCCTCCACCCCGCGGTTGCGCAACTTCCCGACGTTCTCGAGCCGGGTGGACGAGGGCTGCGGCTGGGGCACGGGCACGTCGAGCAGCAGGTCGGAAGTGTTCTTGACGTAGTACTCGACGCTCCCCGCGAGCCGGTTGTCCATCAGGCCGAAGTCGATGGCGCCGTTGTACTGCGTTGTTTGCTCCCACTTGAGGTTCGGGTTGCCGACGCTGTTCGGGATGACACCCGCCTGCAACACGTCGCTAAATGGATACGCCGCGCCGGTGCCCCCTACCAGGGTGCGCAACGACTGATAGGGCTTGATGCCCGGATTGCCTTGACGCCCCCAGCCGACGCGCACTCGCAGGTCCGAGAACGGCCCGCCGCGCAGGAACCCCTCTTGGGTCAAATGCCACGACGCCGACAGCCCAGGGAACAGCGCCCACTTGTGCCCCTCGGCGAACTTGGACGATCCGTCGTAACGCAGCACGCCGGTGACGAAGAACTTATCCTTGTAGCCGTAGTTGGCCCTGGAGAGGAAGGAGACGAGCCGACTCTCGTTCCCGTCCGAGGAATCCTGCAAGGTTGCGGCGGCGTTCAGGCTGTTGTACAGCAGAGCGTCGGTGACGAACCCGATCCCCTGGCCCATGGCCACGGTCTTGGTGAACTTGCTGTACTCGTATCCGCCCACCACATCGAAGCTGTGGTTCTCGCCCACCTGCTTCCGATAGGTCAGCAGGGTCTGCACCGTCTTCGTATTGTTGTCCTGACTGTACACCCGCGCGAGCCCGTTCCCCAACGTCCTGCCGAGCGGATTCGCGATGGGGAAATAGATCTGGCGTCCGCCGGCGGAGTAGTCCAACCCGACCGTCACCTGCCCCGTCAAACCCGGCACGAGGTCGATTTCGGCCGTCCCGTTGGCCAGGGTGCGGGTGGTCTGCCCGTGGTCGGTAATCTGGTTCGCCAGCGCCACCGGGTTGCGCAACGAGTTGCCCCCCGGCTCATAATAGGTCGTATCGTTCGCCATGACCGGCTGCGTCGGATTCAAGTTGGCGGCGTTCTGGAACACGCCGCCCTCGAAGCCTGCCCGGTTCTCGAACAGGATATACCGGTCGTTCACGCGCGACGTCGTCACGTTCACGCCCAGGCGCATCCGGTTATCCAGCGCCTTGTGCGTCGCGCTCAAGCGCCCCTGAATCCGCTCGAGGCCGTTCGCGAGCGTCACCCCTTGCTGGTTCATGTAGTTGAGCGACGCGCGATAGCGCGTGTCTTCGCTCCCGCCGGAGAACGACAGGTCGTGATTGTGCGTGACGGAGGTGCGCGTGACGGCGCGGTACCAGTCGGTATTCGCGGTGCCCAGCTGGGCTTGGATTTTCGGGTCGAGCCCCCGGGCCGCATTGAAGCAGTTGGCGTCTATCGTGCCGCCCGGGTGTGGGCAGGCGACCGTATCCGCTATGAAAATTGGCACCTGCTGCCCCACGAACGTCCGGTATTGATCCGCGGTCACCAAGTCCAGGTAGCCGGCGGGAGACGCCGCCGCCACGTAGGTGTCGTACGCGATGCTTGGCCCGCCCGCCGCCGCGCCCTTCTTGGTCTCCACCAGGATCACGCCGTTCGCGGCGCGGCTGCCGTAGATCGCGGTGGCCGACGCATCCTTCAGGATCGTGATGGACGCGATGTCCGAGGGATTGAGCAGGTTCAACGGGTTGCGCGGCAGCGGTGGCGTGCCGGCGGCCGCAAAGCCCGGCGGCTCAGTGGGCTGGTTATAGATCGGCACTCCGTCGATTACGTACAGCGGCTCGTTGCTGTTGCTGATCGAGCTGCCACCGCGGATCAGGATCTGCGTGCCGGCGCCCGGCTCGCCATTATTTCGGGTGACCTCGACACCGGCCGCCCGAGCCTGAATCATCTGGTCGACGTTGGTCACCACGCCGACGTTCGCCGCGGCGGCGCTGACCGTCGAGACCGAGCCGGTGATGGCCTCGCGTCGCTGGGTGCCGTACCCGGTCACGACGACCGGCTCGAGGATCGCGGCCGCCGGCGCGAGGCTGATGTTTGCCGTCGTGGTTCCGGCGGCGGTGACCGTGATTTCCTGGATCTGCGACCCGTACCCGATTCGGCTCGCGCGCAGACGGTAGCTCCCCGCCGCAACACCATTCAGCGCAAAGCTGCCGTCGCTGCGGCTGAGCTCGCGGTGCGGAGTTCCTGTGATCGCCACTTCGACGTTGGCGAGTGGCTGTTGCGTCGAGGCGTCCACCACCTTCCCCGTGATGGCGCCTGTCGCTTCCTGCGCGCCCAGTGGAACCGCCCAAACGAGACCAGCGACCAACGCGAGAACGAGCCGACGGACCAGTGCCATACGAATGCCCTCTGAATGAGGGTGGGGAGTGGACTACCGCCGCACCAACACGTCCATGAAACGGCTACGGGGCTAGATATGGACCCCGTTCCGGAAGTCGTCAAGAGGTGCCGGGACAGGCGTTTGGGCCGGATGGACAGACCCCCAGGGGCCCCAGTCGCGCGCCCCTTAAGATGAAGGGGCCCGTTCCAGGCCGCATCGGCACACGGCCCCCCTTCCATCCGTGCGTCCGCCCGTACACGTTTTTTCCATCTTCCGCGAGGATGCCCCGTCATGCCCCCGATCAGCTTCACCGTCAACGGCAAGCGCGAAACGGTCAACGTCACTCCCGACACCCCGCTCCTGTGGGTGCTGCGTGACACGCTCGGACTCACCGGCACCAAGTTCGGTTGCGGCATCGCCCAGTGCGGCGCCTGCACCGTCCACCTGGACGGCGTCGCGACCCGCACCTGCGTGCTGCCCGTGTCGGCCGTCGCCGGCAAGCGGGTGACCACCATCGAAGGCCTGTCCAAGAACCGCGCGCACGCGGTGCAGCGCGCCTGGATCGCGGAGGACGTGCCGCAGTGCGGCTACTGCCAGTCGGGACAGATCATGGCCGCCGCGGCCCTACTCGCGAAGAATCCGCATCCCTCGGACGCCGATATCGACGCGACCATGACCAACATCTGTCGCTGCGGCACCTACCAGCGCATCCGCGCCGCCATCCATCGCGCCGCGCAGGGAGCGTGACATGAGCGCCGCGCAGATCAATCGCCGTGAGTTCCTCGAGGCCGCGGGCGTCGCCGGCGCCGGCTTCGTCATCGGTTTCCATCTCCCCGCCGGCGGGCGGAACGGCGCGCGCGCCGCCGCGGCCCCCTTTGCCCCGAACGCGTGGCTCCGCATCGGCGCCGACGAAAGCGTGGTCGTCGTGGTGGACCGCTCCGAGATGGGCCAGGGCGTGACCACGTCGCTGCCGATGTTGCTCGCGGAAGAGCTCGAAGCCGATTGGTCGAAGATCCGCATCGAGTCCGCCCCCGCCGACAAGGCGTACATCAACCCGATGTTCGGCATGCAGGGAACCGGCGGCAGCACCAGCGTACGCGCCGCGTTCACTCCGCTTCGCAAGGCGGGCGCGGCGGCGCGCGAGATGCTCGTGAGCGCCGCAGCCGAAACCTGGGGCGTCGACAAAGCCGCATGTCGCGCGGAAAAAGGCGCGGTGATCCACACGCCCAGCAACCGGCGTCTCAGCTTCGGGACCCTCGCCGCCAAAGCGGCCACCGTCCCCCTGCCCCACGATGTGCCGCTCAAGGATCCGAAGGACTGGAAGATCCTCGGTACCCGGGTGAAGCGGCTCGATTCCCCGGCCAAGGTGGACGGGAGCGCGGTGTTCGGGATCGACGTGAAGGCCCCGGGCCTGCTGGTCGCGGTAGTGGCGCGCTCGCCGGTGTTCGGCGGCAAGGTGCAGAGCTTCGACGCCGCCAAGGCGAAGGCGGTGCCGGGCGTCAAACAAGTGGTGCAGATCTCGTCGGGCGTCGCCGTCGTGGCCGACGGCTACTGGTCGGCCAAGAAGGGACGCGACGCGCTCACCGTCACCTGGGACGAGGGCCCGACCGCCAGCGCGTCGAGCGCGACCATCTCGCAGCTGTTCGGCCAGAGAGCCGAGCAGGCCGGCGCGGTGGCGCGCCACGACGGCGACGCCCAAGCCGCGCTCCCCGGCGCCGCGGCCAAGCTCGACGCCGCCTACGAGCTGCCGTTCCTCGCCCATGCGACCATGGAGCCGATGAATTGCACCGCCCACGTGCGCGCCGACGGCGTGGACATCTGGGCCCCCACCCAGTTCCAGACCGGGGCGCAAGGACTCGGCGCCGGCATCGGCGGCGTCCCGCCCGAGAAGGTCAAAGTGCACACGACCTATCTGGGCGGCGGCTTCGGCCGGCGCTTCGAGCTCGACTTCATTAAGGAAGCGCTCGAGGCCTCCAAGGCCACCGGCGTCCCCGTGAAGGTGATCTGGTCCCGCGAAGACGACACGCGCAACGCGCAATACCGCCCCGCCTGTTACCACCGGTTGCAAGCAGGTCTCGACGCGAGCGGCCAACCGGTGGCATGGGCGCACCGCGTCGTGGCGCCGTCCATCATGGCCCGGGTGTTTCCCGACACCGTAAAGAACGGGCTCGACGAAGAAGCGGTGGAGGGGGGTGTCGGCATGCCCTACGCGGTTCCCAACGTCCACGTCGACTATGTCCTTACCGACACGGGCATCCCGGTCGGCTTCTGGCGCTCGGTGAACAATTCGTACAACGCGTTCGTGGTCGAAAGCTTCATCGACGAGCTGGCCCACGCGGCCAAGAAGGATCCGTACGAGTACCGACGAGACCTGCTCGGGAAGGCGCCGCGGCATCTCGGTGCGTTGAACCTCGCCGCGAGCAAGGCCGGTTGGGGCACGCCGCTTCCGGCGGGTCGCTCCCGCGGGATCGCCGTGTACAAGGCGTTCGATTCCTACGTGGCCGAGGTGGCCGAGGTCTCGGTGGGGTCCGACGGAGCCCCTCGCGTGCACCGGGTGGTCTGCGCGGTGGACTGCGGACCGGTCGTGAACCCCGATATTGTCGAAGCCCAGATGCAGAGCGCCATCGTGTATGGACTGACCGCCGCGTTGTGGGGCGAGATAACGATCGACAAGGGCCGCGTACAGCAGAGCAACTTCCATGACTACCGGATGCTGCGCTTGGCGGAGATGCCGGTGGTGGAGGTCCACATCGTGCCCAGCAGCGACGCACAGGGCGGCGTGGGCGAGCCGGGCACGCCGCCGATCGCGCCGGCCGTGTGCAACGCACTATTCGCGCTGACCGGCAAGAGGATCAGGAAGCTGCCGATAGGAAGAATTGCCTAGACTCACCCCCTGACCTGGCTCTTTGGGTCCTCACCCCCTGTCCCCCTCTCCCTCCGGGAGAGGGGGAACGACGGTCGCGCTGAGTTTCCCCTCTCCCGAAGGGAGAGGGGATCAAAGGGGTGAGGATCACGCGGAGGACACCATGACCTCTCAGATCACCCGCCGTGAGTTCGTGCAAACCAGCACGGGGCTCGTTGTCTCTTTCTATCTCCCTGTTCGCGCTGTCGGGGCCCAAACCCACCCTGCCACCCCGTTTGCGCCCAACGCCTGGCTGCGCGTCGGCAGCGACGGGATCGTCACGCTCACGCTCGATCGGTCCGAGATGGGCCAGGGCGCCCAGACTGGGCTCGCCATCATCCTCGCTGAAGAGCTCGACGCCGACTGGTCCAGCATCCGGCTCGGCCCCATGCCGGAGAATCCCGCGGGATGGTCGCGTATCATGCGCACCGGCGGCAGCAATGCGATCCGCAGCTCGTGGGAGCCGCTGCGCAAGGCGGGCGCCGCCGCCCGGGCCATGCTCGTCACGGCCGCCGCCGAAGCCTGGAAGGTCGACCGGTCCACGTGCCGCGCCGACAAGGGTGCGGTGATCCACGTCCCGAGCGGTCGACGCCTCACCTACGGCTCGCTCGCTGCGCGAGCCGCCGCACTTCCGGTACCGACCGACGCGCCGCTCAAAGATGCCAAGGACTTCCGCCTGGTCGGCACGCGTGTGACGCGGCTCGACACGCCGAGCAAAGTGGATGGGAGCGCACAGTTTGGCATCGACGTGAAGGTGCCCGGCATGCTGGTCGCGTCGATTGAGCGGTCTCCCGTGCTGGGCGGGCGGGTGAAGCGTTTCAACGCCGACCGCGCGAAGGCGATGCCCGGCGTGCGCCACGTGGTGGCGCTCGAGCCCAGCTCCTGGATCGGGGTCGGCGGCGCCTGGGCGGCGGGATGCGCGGCCGGCGTGGCGGTGGTCGCGGATAGCTACTGGCAGGCCCTTCAGGCACGGCGCGCGCTCGAGATCGAGTGGGACGAGGGAGACGGGGGCGCACTGGATTCGGCGAGCATCCGCGCACAACTGCTCGCCCTGGCCGATCGGCCTGGCATCGTGGCGCAAACCATCGGCGATGCGACCGCGGCCCTCGGCGGCGCGGCGAAACGAATCGAGGCCGCGTACGAGGTGCCGCTGCTGCACCATGCCACCCTGGAGCCGATGAACTGCACGGCGCACACTCGGCCGGATGGGTGCGACGTGTGGGCCCCGACCCAGAATCAGGGCGACGCGCAGCGCGTGGCCGCCGAGGTGAGCGGCCTGCCGAAGGACAAGGTCCGGATCCACACGACGCTCTCGGGAGGTGGATTCGGGCGACGGCTCGAGCCGGACTTCGTGTCCGAGGCGGTCCGCGTCTCCAAGGCGGCGGGCGCGCCCGTCAAGGTGATTTGGACGCGCGAAGACGACATGCGCAACGGGTTCTACCGTCCCACGAGCTACAACCGGTTCAGCGCGGGGCTCGATGCCGCGGGCCGGCTGGTCGCATGGACGCACCGCATCGCGGGCACGCCGCTGCGGCTCAAGTTCGGACCGCTCGCGAAGGGGATCGACGACAGCCTGATCGACGGCGCCGTCGACCTCCCCTACGCTATTCCCAACGTGCTGGTCGACCAGCACACCCTCACGCTGCCGACCGTCCCGCTCGGCCCCTGGCGGTCCGTCGGCGTGTCGCACAACGGCTTCGTGACCGAGTGTTTCCTCGACGAGATCGCGGCCGCCGCCGGCCGCGACCCGTTCGAGCTGCGGCGCGAGCTGCTGCGTGACAAACCGCGCCACCGGCGAACGCTCGAGCTCGCGGCCGAGAAGGCCGGGTGGGGCACGCCGCTGCCGGCAGGCCGGAGTCGCGGCATTGCGGTGGCGGAATGGGGACCGACGGTGTGCGTCGAAGTGGCCGAGGTGTCCGTGGAGTCAGACGGCGCGGTGCGGGTGCCACGGGTGGTCTGCGCCGTGGATTGCGGCCAGGCGGTGAATACCGGTCAGGTCGAGGCGCAGATGCAGGGCGGCATCGTGTTCGGCCTGAGCGCCGCGCTGTACGGGGAGATCACCATCGACAAGGGTCGCGTGGTACAGGGAAACTTCGACACCTACCCCGTGGTCCGGATGCCCGAGGCACCGGCGGTCGAGGTCTACATCGTGCCGAGCAACGATCCCCAGGGCGGCGCGGGCGAGCCGGGCGTGCCGCCGATCGCGCCCGCGGTATGTAACGCAATCTTCGCAGCGACCGGGAAGCGGATCAGGAAACTGCCGATTGGGAGAGTGGTCGTCTAGTCTTCGCCCCCTGATCCGCCCTCCGAGTCCTCACCCCCTGTCCCCCTCTCCCTCTGGGAGAGGGGGAACGATGGTCCGACTGAGTTTCCCCTCTCCCGAAGGGAGAGGGGATCAAAGGGGTGAGGACTTCAGTGCACCACAGTGACCG
>DATNOH010000099.1:0-7281 GCA_035601435.1 Gemmatimonadales bacterium
GCGACGCCGACCGCGATGATTTCGCCGTCCGCGTCCAGTCCCGAGCTGTCGGGCTTGAGCCCCTTCGTGTTCCGCGTGTGCCCGAGCGATCTGCAGCATGGGCCCCAGCTGGCGCGCTTTGCCTGGCAGACCCTGGGCGCCCGACGGGCCGGCATCATCTACATCAACAACGACTACGGGCGCGGGGTACGCGGGACGTTCGCCGCCGAGTTTGCACGGTTGGGCGGGAGCGTGCTGGAAGCCGATCCCTACATCCCCGCCACCGCCTCGCTGGAGCCATACCTCGCGCGGATGCGCCGCGGGGGCGCGGACGTGCTGGTGCTCGCCGCCGAGCGACCGGGGGCCGAGCTGGCGCTGCGCGAGATGCGCACGCTCGGGGTGCGGTGGCCGGTGTTGGGCGGGGACGCGCTCGCGGGGATCGAGACGGACGGGGCGCTCGCGGAGGGCATCCGGTTGTCGTCCGCCTATCTCGCAGACCGGCAGGACGATCGCAACGCCGCGTTCGTAGCGGATTATGCGCGTGCATACCCGGGACAGCGACCGGACCATCGGGGCGCGGGCGCGTACGACATCGTGCTGCTGCTGGCGCGTGCGGTGGACCAGGCGGGCGCCGACCGTCGAGCCGTTCGAGACTACCTCGCGCGCGTGGGTCGGGGCCACGCGCCGTTCGAGGGAGTGACCGGGACGATCGCGTTCGAGGGCAACGGGGACGTCGCGGGCAGGACCGTGGTGATCGGCGTGGTGCGGAACGGCCGGCTGGTGACGGAGGCGGCGCGGTAATGCGCGGCCGCTTCGACACGATCCGCGCGCGCATCATGATCGGGCTGGCGTTGCTCCTGGCCGGGCTCATCGCCACGGCCATCGCGGGTGCCGCCACACTACGGCAGATGCGGTACGCGATCGAGCAGGAGCTCGACGCGTTACGGACCTCGACCGATGTCGGAAGCGAGCTCGTCACGAGCGTGCTGGAGGAGATCCGGGCCGCCGAGCAGTATCTGGGCTCGCCCGGAGACGACCCGCGGCGACAGTTTCAGGCCGCCGCCGAGGACGCGTTTCAGCACCAGCGCCGGCTGGAAGCGATGGGCAGCCTCACCGTCGAAGATCGCCTCACGGTCAACCGCGTGAAGCAGCTCCACGCGACCATCCAGACCGAGTACTCGATCGCGCACGCGCTCCGGGACCTGGGGCGCGATCAGGAAGCGGTGGCCCGCGCGGCGGCGGTGCGACCTCAGGCGGCGGAGCTGACGCGGCTGGTGCGCGACCTCTCTCGCCGGCAGGCCCAAAAGGCGGCCAAGGTCGCTGAGCGCCTGACCGCGGACGCGACCGACCGAGAGCGCAAACTGTGGGTCTTCGTGGTCGCGCTGGTGGTCGCGGGCTTCTTCCTGTCGCGCTATACCGTGCAGTCCGTGCACGGCCCGCTCGGCCGCCTGGTGACGGCCGCCGAGCGGTTCGGCGCGGGCGATCTGCGACCAGTGACCACCGGGGAAATGCCCCGGGAGTTTCGCGTCCTCGCCGACGCCATCCAGCACATGGGCGACCGCCTCCGCCAGATCGTGGGCGAGGTGATCGGCGAGTCGGACCGGATCGCCGGGGCGGCCGGGGACCTGTCGGCGGTGAGCGAGCAGCTCGCCGCATCCTCAAGCGAGGTGTCGACGGCCATGGTGGAGATCGCGGGCGGTGCGGACCAGCAACGCGCCGCCCTCACCTCCATGGGCTCGGGCCTCGACACATTGCGCACGACCACCGGCGACATGGCGGACGCGGCGGAGCGCGCTGCAAAGCTCGGAGAAGAGATCCGCACGGTGGCCGATCGGCACCGGGGCGACGTCGCCGCCGCCGGGAGCGTGCTGCTCAACGTGCGGGAGGTGGTGCAGACCACATCGAAACAGATCAGCCAGCTCGGCGAGCTGAGCGCGTCGATCGACGACTTCGTGGAGCTCATCAAGCGCATCTCGTCGCAGACCAACCTCCTGGCCCTGAACGCGGCAATCGAGGCCGCGCGGGCGGGCGAGCATGGGCGCGGCTTCGCGGTGGTCGCCGAAGAGGTGCGCCAACTCGCGGACGAATCGGCGCGGGCGGCGGATGAAGTCACCCGCACCACGGGGTCGATCCGGGAGCAGATGGAGGACGTCACCGCCACCATGGCGGCGGGCCAGGCGAAGGTCCGGGGGATCGAGTCGGTCGCGGAAGGCGCGGCGCACGGCCTCGCCGAGATCGCCACGGCAGTGGAGCTGGTGGAACAGGCCGCCGCGCGCGTGCGGGTGACCGCCCAGGCCAACCGCGAAACGACCATGCAGCTGCAGGGACAGGCGCAGCAGGTGGCGACGCGCGCCACGGCGCACGCGGCGGGGGCGGAGCAAGCCACCGCCGCCGCCCAACAGCAGGGCGCATCGACCCAAGAGATGGCGGCGGCCGCCAGCAGCCTGCTGGAGGCCGCCGAGAGGCTGCGGGCCCTGGTAAGAGGATTTCGGGTCTAGGTCGCCCGGCGGGTTACGGCCCGACGGTGACGCCGCTCGGCGCCACCAGCAAGCCGGGCAAGAGATTTATGAGCGTAAGCGCTGTCGTAAGAGTGGTCAACGACAAGACCTGACCCGATGGCCCGGGACCTATCGCGGTGAACCACACACGGGCCAGACTCTGCGACCCACCCTTCCCGACTATGTCCGTCCCGTTGAAGCGCAGGATGCCACCCGCCGCGGTGTCCGGGACGATCACCGGAGCGGCAAACGTCCCCGCCTGCGTACTATCGTACCGCAACACACCGGGATTCCAGGCGAACCTGGCGTCGTAAGCGCCCAGCAGCGCGACCGGCACGGCCTTGAGGTCGACCAAGATGTCGATCGCGACAGGCTGGCCGACCTTTGCGACGCCGAAGCTGCGGCCCCCGACGAGCGCGAGCGCGATCGCATTGCCCGGCGGCGTGACCGCGTCGCCTACCATCACGACCAGCGAGTCCGCCACACCGGGCCCAGCGGTCGCCGCTACGATCGCACTGCCCGGCGCTACCCCCGTGACGAGCCCCGTGCTCGACACAGTCGCCACGTTCGGCGCGCCGCTCGTCCACGTCGCGAGTGAGGACGACAGCTGCTTCCCGGCGATGTCGGTGACGACGGCGGTGAGCTGTGCCGCGTTCCCCGGGCTGAGGGTGGTAAGTGTCAGGTACCCAGGGTTGACCAGGACCGCGGCCGGGGCGGTGAGCGGGGCGACAGTGACCCGCAGGGTGTCGGCGGCGCCGCGAATGGCCGCCTCGACACGTGCCGCACCCCCTGTGGGGCTCAGAAGAGCGGTCACCGTTCTATCCGGCGCGACAAGGACGAGCCCCGGAGTGAGATTGGTCAACGCCACGGGCACGCCCGTCACGGGAGTCTGGGCCGAATCCACGCGGATCCGCAGCACGAGCGAGCCGCCGGTCGCGAGGGTGGAATCTTGCGGTGCGACGGTCACAATGCAGCCCGATCCGATCCGGCACGGTCCGATGTAGCTCACCGGCACCGACACGGGCGGGTTGGCACCAGCACCACTCACGACCACGGTGGCGACCCCGGTATACAGGACGGCGCCATCGCTCGAGCGGATGCCCTGGAGCGTCACCTGGAACGGCTGCGCTCTCCCGATGACGACGACCGGCACCGTGAGCGTCGCGCCGCCCGCCGCATCGACCGGAACGGTCGTATCAACCACCGCCCCAAGAGGAACGCCGGCGCTCGAGATGGGCACGACGACCACGTGAAGCTGGTCGAGATCGTCCAACAGGACTGTTCCGGAGCCGAGGCCGATCAGCGGCACGATCGACAGCCTCGGCCCACCGAGCTCGGACCCCGCCCACTCCGCGCACGCGGCCATGCCGCTCGTGAGCGCGAACACGAGCCAGGGGAGGACGCGGCGAATCATCGCGCCCACTCGAGCAGCACGACGGCGCGCGGCCCGACGAGCGACACGGACCGGCCGTTGTCCGCCACCCGCCCGAACGCCGTTTGACCCTGGACCAGGAGCGTGACGGTGCCACTCGCGCGGTAGCGTACATCCACACCGGGCCGTAGCAGCCAGCCGAGCAACACCAGGCTGCCGGTCGCGGGCCCGGCGAGCTCGTGACGGAACTCCACATTCGGAGCGAGGCTCAGCACCGGAGACAGGGGCCGCTCGAGCCGCGCGCCCAGCGCCAGCACGTTGCCGCGCGGCACCTGGACGACCGTCGAGTCGTAGCCGTGGGGTCGCAGCCGGTACCGGTCGTAGGCGTAGAGGGAGAGGCTGCCGCGGCCCGCGGGGAGGCTCAGCGCCGAATAGAGCAGGAAGCGGGGGCCGCTGGCGCTGCGCGAGCCCGCGCTCAGCGTGTCGGCGCCGCTCGTCGCATACATCGCGGCGCCGCGGAAATACCCGCGACCCCCCACCAGTCCCTCCGCGCCGAGCCGCACGCGACCCTCGCCGCCCGGCTCGAGAGCGCCGCCCCCCGCCACGGGTGTGTAGCGACCGTAGCGGCGGTAACTCCCTCCGAAGCCGGCCGCCCAGCGCTCACCCAACTTGAACGCGGTCGCGAAGCCACCTGTCACGCCGCCGCCCGTGCCGAAGCTCCGAGTCGTAAAACCGAGCACTTCGGTCGCCAGCGCGCTGAGTAGCGGCACGGACGCCGTGTCCACCGTGCTCTTCCCGGTCGGCAGCGTGCCGGTCACGGAGACGATCAAGCGGCCCGACACCGCCGCCCAGCTCAGCCGCACATCGGTGTCGGTCGCGCCCGAGACGGCGAGGGTCCCACTGGTCGTCGCCGCGGCGGCGTGCGCATACCCGCTCGACAGATCCATGGTGAGGCTCGAACCGAGCCGGTGCGACAGGCTGACCGGGATGGTCCACTCGACGACGTGATCGAAGGCGTAGCTCGAGCCGAAGTAATAGCCCTCGAACACGAGCCCGGTGCGCGCCGCGGTGCCCACCCCGTCCTTCGGCCCCTGCGCGGCGAGGGGCACCGCCGCGCAGAGGCACAACAGGACCAACCTCACGGCGGCCGCTTGAAGATGATGGTGATCCCGTTCACCACCGACACGATGGACGGCAGGCCGAGCGATTCCGGAGTCAGGTGACGGTCGATCGTGGAGCTGCCCGTCGGCAGCCTGATCTGGGCGATCGCGTCGCCGATAGCGGGCACGACATCGCGCGCTCCGGCGGAGAGCACACCGCCCGCGCCGCCCAGGTCCGCCGGCTCGACGACACCCGTCGCGCGTTCGACCACGTCCACTGCGCGGACTACGTCGAAAATCTCCCCGCCCGTGGCCGGCTCGAGCGCCGGCGCCGCGGTTGCCGCCTGCTGCCCATCGTGGGCGGCCTGGAAGCTCCGGTCGGCCTGCGCGGCGCTGCGGAAGTGGCGCGCCGCCGCGCCGTAGTCCCCCCGATCCATCGCCTCGAGGCCCCGGCTGTACGCGAGGAATGCGGCGAGGCTCTTCGGGCCCTGACGCAGGATCTGCTCGCGCTCGGCTTGCGTGAGCTGCAACCCGAGCTGCGCGGCGAGTTCGAGCACGACCTGCTTTTCGAGGTCGAGCAGCTTTGCGAACGGCCCGGTCACCTGGCTCACCGGCCGAACGACGCCGCTACCCGTCACCACCGTCGCCGAGAGCTGCACCGGCCCCCGGCGGGGAATCGTCGCCGTCCCCTGCACCATGCGCTCCGCCCGCAGCAGCCGCCCCACCCGCGCCGCCGTCGCCGGATCCATCCGCTCGGTTCGGCCGAGCTTGAGCTCGTCCATGAGCATGCCGATCTGCAGACGCTCGAGCAGGCGCAGCGTCCGGAGATACGCCAGGTCGGTGGTGATGAGCTCCGCGAGACCACGCGACAGGGGCTGCACACTCGAATCCCCCGCGATCACCAGCGGCAGCACCGCCACGGTGGCGGGCTGGGGCGGTTGCAGGGCGAGCTGTGCCTCGCGCGCCAGCGCCTGCCGCGCCGTCCGCTCCGCCGCGGCGCGGAGCGCGAGCTGCGCCTTGGCGCGCACTGCGGCCACGCCGCGGGCGTTGGGGTGCTGCGCCGCAAAATCATTGTAGGTCGCGACCGCCTCGTCGTAGCGACCCGCCCGCTCCTGACACCCGCCGATCACGAGAGGCCCCAGCACATTGTCCGGCTCGCTCTCGAGCGCCGTGCGAGCCACGACGGTCGCGCTGTCGCAGCGCCCGGCGGCGGCGAGCGACGCTGCTACCCGAAGCGGCGTGAGTGGAGCGGGCTGCGGTGCGCGGGCGCACGCGACGGCTGCGCCCAGCAGAAGAGGCAGGAACTGCGGCTTCACCGCCGTGACTTTTTCTTCGCGGCCTTCTTCTTAGCCAGCGCCTTGGGCCTCGCGGGGTGGGCGGGCTTCGGCTTGGACTTGAGGACCTCGACGTCCCCGAGCACGCGATCGCCCTCTTCCGGGCCGATCAAGCCGCGACGCACGGCGTAGCGCACCAATTCCTCGGCATCGTCGAAGGCGAACTCGCCCACGCCCGCGGCGGCGCGGATCGCCTTGACCAAGGCGTCCGCCACGGGGCTGCGCAGTACACTCGCGATTCCAGGCAGGGCTTCGAGCAGCGAAGAAATCTGCGACCCGCCGAGCTCAGCTGGGGGCATCGAACAAGCTGCTCCGGCCTAAAGGTCGCGCCAAGCTACATCGGCCCTACCGGACCGTCAAGGATTTTCGACCAATTTCGGGCGGAACTATCGCTGCGGAGCGCGGTTACGACGTTGACGCAGCGCCTGGGCGAGCCCTCCGGGCGCGCGGCGCGAGATGGTGAGGTCGGAGTGGGACAGGAGCTCGCCCAGCACGGTGCGGGTCCGCGAGTCGAGCGGCATTTCGAACCGCAGGTCGAGCTGATATTCCGCGTGATCGGGGCCCTGCCCGGTGAGCGTGAAGCCCTGGGGCTCCGGTCGGGCGGCGTCGACCTCGATCTCCGCAAGCGGTTCGTACTGGGGGCGGTTCATGTGGTCACCTCCGCGGGCAACCTCCGGGCTGTGTGAGAGATACGCCTCCTCCCAGGGGTGTCAAGGAGGCCCATCTTCCAGGGGTGGCTACATTTCCTGGCTGGAGGTGCCATCAGCCGTGGGACGACGTGGAATCAAGGAATACCGAGCGCCCGAGGCGCTGGCGCTGATTGCGGCGGACCGCGAGCACGTACCGCTGGTCTGCCCCTCCTGCAGCACGCGGTCGATCGTGCGCGCCCCCCGGCGCCGGGGCGGCCGCGCTGCACCGCTCGCACCGGAGCGCGTGACCCTGACCTGCCAAGGCTGCGGCCGTCACGCGTCCTACATCGAGCGCGGGCCCACCGCGCC
>DATNOH010000100.1:0-4298 GCA_035601435.1 Gemmatimonadales bacterium
TCTTCCACGGCCACACCTACAGCGGGAACCCGCTCGGTTGCGCCGTCGCCCTCGCGAGCCTGCGGCTCTTCCACGAGGAGCGCACGCTCGAGCGTCTGGCATCCAAGATCGCACGCCTTCGCGAGCGGCTGGCCGCCGACATCGTGCCGCTTGAACACGTGGGGGACGTGCGGCAGCAAGGATGCATGGTCGGCATCGAGCTGGTGGCCGAGCGCGCGGGGCGTGTCCCCTACCCGCCCGCCGCGCGCATCGGCCAGCGCGTCGTGCGCGCGGCGCGGGCGCGGGGGGTGATCCTCCGCCCGCTCGGCAACGTGATCGTGCTCATGCCGGCGCTGGCGATCGCGCCGGCGGAGCTGGAGCGGCTCGTCGACGTCGCGCGCGAGGCGATTCAGGAGGTCACGGGCGCGTGACGCGCCCTCCTCGCGAGGCCACGGGAGCGTGAGCGCCCTGTTCGTCACCGGCACCGACACGGGCGTCGGCAAGACGTTCGTCGCCTGCGCGCTCGCGACCGCGCTCCGAGAGCGTGGCCGGCGCATCGCGGTAATGAAGCCGGTCGAGACCGGCGTCGAGGGCGAGCCCGCCGACGCGCTCGCGCTGCGCGCCGCCGCGGCCGATCCCGCGCCGCTCGACGACATCTGCCCGTATCGCCTGCGCGCGCCGCTCGCGCCTGCGGTCGCCGCCCGGCTCGAAGGGGTGACGATCGACGTGGCGCGCCTGGTCGCGCTCGTCGCCCGCCGCCGCCAGGAGGCCGATCTGCTCCTCGTCGAGGGCGCCGGCGGGCTCCTCGTCCCCCTCGACGCGCAAACCACCTGGGCGGAGCTGGCGGTGCGGACCGGGCTGCCGCTCCTGATCGTGGGCGCGAACCGCCTCGGCACGGTGAACCACTGCGCGCTGACGGCGCGCGTCGCGGCGGCCGCCGGGCTCGTGGTGCACGGCTTCGTGCTCTCGCAACCGGCGGTGGAGACGGACACGTCGGCGGCGACCAACGCCGACACGATCGCGACGCTCACGGGGCTGCCGTGCCTCGGCGTGCTGCCGCACTGCGCGCCGGAGGAGGCCGCCCGCGCGCTCGAGTCAGCGACGCAGATGCCATGACTCGCCGGGGCCGAGGCGCCCCTCATAGCCACTAGTCGGTCGAGGCGTTCTAGGGCTGCCGAGATTTCGACACATGCCGAGTGGTCGGCGCGGCACGGCGAGCAAAAGCCTGGAGCGACGAGTGCAGCGGGCGTGGCCCGCGTATTGCTGAATGCACAGCCAGACCGCCGGCAGTACCGAGTGGTGATGAGAGACAGATGCACCCCCTGCGCAAGGTACGAGAGGCGGCGACGGCCGGCAATCGATCGCATGACGGCAGGCGGCCCGTATGTGCCTAAACCGCGTAATGGTTTGTCGGATAGTCCCAAGTTCCGTTCAGGAAGGTGAGGATGGATGAGGCACGGAACAACGCGTCGTCGCGTCAGTGGGCATTGCTCCCGCTTCGGTTAGTCGTCGGATACGGTTTCATGGCGCATGGCGCGGCGAAATGGAGCAGAGGGCCTGACAATTTCGGGAAATTGCTGCAGCAGATTGGCGCTCCCTTTCCGACGGCGACCGCATGGATAGTCACGCTGCTCGAAGTATTCGGGGGATTGGCCATACTCGCGGGGGTGCTTGTCACGCTGGCGAGTGTGCCCCTCATCGTCTCCATGCTCGTAGCGATGTTCACGGTTCAGCTGCACTATGGCTTTAGTTCCGTCAATACGATCGGCCTGAACGCGACCGGGCCGATTTTCGGGCCACCCGGTTATGAGATCAATCTTCTATATATTGCGAGTTTGATCGCCTTGGCTTTACGCGGACCGGGCCCATTATCTGTGGAGCGCTGGCTCGCCTTATTCCTTGAAGGTGCTCTGAAGGATGAGGGAGAGCGCTCGTGCCCCACGTGAGAGCCTTCATCGCCGGCTTCCTGTCCACGCTGGTGTTTCACCAGGGCGTGCTGACGCTGTTCTGGTTGTCCGGTGCGCTTCCGCGCGCGCCGTACGACATGGCTCCAGCGCCGCCGCTCGGTGTGCCGGCGGTGATATCTCTAGCGCTTTGGGGCGGAGTCTGGGGGGTGGCGATCTGGCCGCTGCTCCGGAACGCGGTGGAACGCACGTACTGGTTCCGCGCTCTGCTGATCGGCGCCGTCCTGCCGAGCGCCGTGGCGCTGTTCGTCGTGTTTCCGCTCAAGGCCATGCCGGTGGCCGGTGGCTGGGACCCCAGGATCATCATCAGCGCGCTCATTCTCAACGGTGTCTGGGGACTTGGCGTTGCGCTCTTCATCCGGTTGATGGCGCGCATCGGCGTTTTGAAAGACGGCGGGTCGAATGGAAACTGAAACGACGGCGGCACAATCAGCATCCAGGGTGCCGCCACGAAGGTCTGGACTGAACCCCCGCCCCCAGCAAGCGATCGTGGGAACCCCGCAGGCCGCTTCTCGAGGCGGGCGGGGTCGGCTTCTCCTGCTGGTCCTGGCGGCGGTCGCGGCGGCGGCCGTGCTGCGGTTCCTGCCCGTGAACCAGTGGCTCCTCGGCTTCGTGGCGTGGATTCGCGGCGCCGGGACTGCGGGCATGGCGGTCTTCCTGGTCGCGTACGTGGTCGCGTGCGTGCTCCTCCTGCCGGGACTCGTCCTCACGCTCGGGGCGGGCTTCGCCTACGGCGTCGCGGTCGGCGTGCCGCTCGTTTGGGTATCGGCCAACCTCGGGGCCGCGGTCGCCTTCCTCCTCGGGCGCACGCTGGCCCGCGAGCGCATCGCGGCGCGCGTGGCCGGCAACCCGAGGTTTGCCGCCATCGACCGAGCCGTCGGGCGCGAGGGATTGAAGATCGTGCTCCTCACGCGCCTATCGCCCGCCTTCCCGTTCTCCCTCCTCAACTACGCCTACGGGCTCACGCGGGTGACCTTCCGGGACTACGTCGTGGGCTCGCTCATCGGCATGATCCCCGGGACGGCGATGTACGTCTACCTCGGCTCGCTCCTGACCAGCGTGACGCAGCTCTCGTCGGGGGCTCCCTCGGGCGGCACGGCGAAGCAGGCGCTCACCTGGGTGGGCTTCGCGGCGACGGTCGCGGTGACGCTGATGATCACCCGGATCGCGCGCCGCGCGCTCGATGAAGTCACGGCCGGTGAAGCCTCGGCAGATCTGGCGGCCAGCCAGCGAGTCGCCGCCGTGCCGGCGCGGGCCCCGCTTCCCGAGCCCCCGCCGCTCGTCCTTCCCGACGACGAGCACAACCGGACGCTGCTGTCACACGTCCACCCGGTCGGCCGCACCAACCCGACGCCGACCGGTCGCTACAACCTGGTCGTCCTCGGCGCGGGGACCGCGGGGCTCGTCTCCGCCGCGGGCGCCGCGGGACTGGGCGCGAAGGTAGCCCTCGTCGAGCACCATGTCATGGGCGGTGACTGCCTGAACGTCGGCTGCGTGCCCTCGAAGGCACTGATCGGCGCGGCACGCGCGGCGGCGAGCGCTCGGGGCGCGGTCGCGCTGGGCGTACACGTTGGCTCGGTGGACGTCGACTTCGCTGCCGTCATGGAGCGCATGCGCCGGCTGCGCGCCCAGCTCGCCGCCAACGACGGCGTCGAGCGCTTCACGAGGCTCGGCGTCGACGTCTACATCGAGCGGGGCCGGTTCACGAGCCCGACCACCGTCGAGGTGGACGGCCGCCGGCTCGAGTTCTCGCGCGCCGTCGTCGCCACCGGTGCCCGCGCCGCCGCACCACCCATCGAGGGACTCGAGGAGACGGGTTACCTCACCAACGAGACCGTCTTCTGGCTCACCGAATTGCCGCGCCGCCTGATCGTCATCGGCGCGGGCCCGATCGGCTGCGAGATGGCGCAGACCTTCCGCAGCTTCGGGTCGGACGTCACGGTGATCCACGTCGATCCGCACGTCCTGCCCAGGGAGGACGCCGACGCGGCGGCGATCGTCGGACGGCGCATGGCGGCCGACGGCGTGCGCCTGATCCATGGCGCGCGGGTCACCCGCGCCGAGCGGCGCGGCGGCGAGGTGGTGGTGCACTACGACGTGGGCGGCAACGAGGGGCAGCTGGTGGGCGACCGCATCCTGGTGGGCATCGGGCGTGCGCCGAACGTCGAGGGCCTCGGACTCGAGGCGGCCGGGGTACGGTACGGCGCGTCCGGCGTCGTGGTGGACGACTACCTGCGCACGTCGAACCCGCGCATCTACGCGGCAGGCGACGTGGCGTCGCGCTTCAAGTTCACTCACGTGGCCGACGCCCTTGCTCGCATAGTGGTCCAGAACGCGCTCTTCGGCACCTTCGGC
>DATNOH010000101.1:0-5017 GCA_035601435.1 Gemmatimonadales bacterium
ACCGTGGCTCGCCGAGCTCCAGCCCGAGTTGTTCATCGAGCTCGGGCACGACCTGGCCAAGGAAAAGGGGATCAAGAACCTCGATTGGGTGGTCGTGTCGAGCCCGCGCGGCCATATCCGCGCGAAGGCGCTGGTCACCCACCGCATCGGCGTGATGCACATCGCCGGCAAGCCGATCCACCACGTGGGCATGCCCTGGCACTGGGGCTGGATGGGGTTGAGCACCGGCGACGTCGTCAACGACCTCACGTCCTGGGTGGGAGATCCGAACGTTTCGATCCACGAAGGCAAGGCGTTCGTCTGCAACGTGGAGAAGGCGTGAAAATGCCTGAGCCCATGGGATTCTTCACCGACACCACGGTTTGCATCGGTTGCAAAGCGTGCGAAGTCGCGTGCAAGGAATGGAACCAGCTCCCGGCCAAGAACGGCGGGATCGGGGAGCTGAGCGGCGACAGCTACGACAACACCCGGAAGCTGGACGGTATCCACTGGCGGCACGTCCGTTTCATCGAACAGTTCAAGGGTCCCTACGACGGCCGCTGGCTGATGATGAGCGACGTCTGCAAGCACTGCGTCCAGGCAGGGTGCTTGGAGGTGTGTCCCACCGGCGCGATCATCCGGACCGAGTTCGACACGGTCGTGATCCAATCGGATGTCTGCAACGGCTGCCGGGCGTGCATCGCCGCCTGCCCGTTCGGCGTCATCGACGTCAACCCGGTCTCCGGTACGGCGCAGAAATGCACGCTCTGCTACGACCGCCTCAAGGTGGGGCTGGAGCCCGCGTGCTCGAAGGCCTGCCCCACGGACTCGATCCAGTTCGGGTCGATCGTCGAACTGCGCACGCGGGCGCATAAGCGCGTCGACCAGCTCAAGGCACAGGGGGTCAAGGCCGAGCTGTATGGGGCGGATCCCGACGGGGCGCTCGGAGGGCTCAATTCGTTCTACCTCCTCGTGGACGAGCCGGAGGTCTACGGGCTCCCGCGGAAACCGACGCTCCCGTCACGCAACCTAGCCAAGAGCGCGTCGTTCTCGTTCGCGAGCGCGGCAGTGCTCGGCGTGTTGGCGCTCGTCGGCCTGCGCAAGCGGCGCATGGATGGAATGGGTGGTCCGAGTGGAGGGGGACCCAACTGATGTCCGACACTTTCTTCAGCGGCGCGCCCCACTGGACCTGGTTCATCATCCCGTATTTCTTCGTGGGCGGGCTCGCGGGCGGCGCCTATTTCCTGGCTGCCGTGCTTGACTGGTTCGGCCGGCCCGAGGACCGCGCGGTGGTTCGCACGGGGTACGACATCGCCGCCGTCGGCGCCATCCTCTCGGGCCTGCTGCTCACGATCGACCTGGGTCGCCCGTTACGCTTCTGGCACATGCTGTTCCAGTCGGAGAATTTCCCCGCCCTCATGTTCAAGGGTTGGTCGCCCATCTCGTTCGGCGCCTGGGCGATCCTCCTGTTCGGACTGTTTTCCGTGCTCTCGGCCCTGGGGGCGCGGGCCGAAGAGGGGCGGCTCCAGATGCCGGCGCTCCGCGCCGTCGGCGGCGTGGTGAAGGGTGGAGTCGCCAAGCTTGTCGCGGGCGTCGGCGGCTTGCTCGGGCTCTTCGTCGCCGGCTACACGGGGATCCTTTTATCGGTCACGAACCGGCCCATCTGGGCGGACAGCCCGTGGCTGGGGGCGTTGTTCGTGGCGTCGGGCGTGTCGACCGGCGCGGCGGCGCTCATCTTGCGCTCCCCGGGTCGCGGCGCAACGGAGCGCTCGCTCGGGTGGCTGTCGTCGTTCGACACCAAAGCGCTCGTGGTCGAGCTGCTCGTGCTCGCCGCCTTCATTTGGTCGCTCGGCCCGATCAACCGAGTGTGGGTCAGCTTCTGGGGACTGCTCCTGCTCGTCGGCGTGGTCGGGTTCGGGATCCTTGCGCCGCTGCGGATGCACGCGAAGCCCGCGCAGGCGGCCAAGCTCGTGTTGCTGGGCGGCTTTCTGCTGCGGCTCGCGACGATACTCGCCTCGGAAGGGATCGACCGCTACCGCGTGACGGCGGGGCTATAGCATGATCACGCGACACCGCTGGTGGTTAGCGCTGACGCTGGCCGGGCTTGCCGGCTGTGCGAGTCCCGAGGCCACGCGCGTCCGGGGAGGCGGGCCCGGGGCTGATCTGGGCAACCACGATCGCGTTACCGAGCTGCACGCTGGCGCCAAGATCTATTACCGAACGCCCTGCCGCACCGTGAAGGTAAAATGCACTGGCCCCATGCCGGTATTCGGCGCCCGCGGAACGTAGCAATCCAGGAGCGGGTGGCCGCGGTCCGCCGCGACAACCCTGAGTCCGAGGCGTGGCTCGGCCTCCTGGAAGCGGCCCTCGGCGAGAGTGAAGACAGCTCCATTTGGGAAGCCGCCGTACCCACGCCAGCGGCGGAGCGACCCGTCAAGGCGCCGCTGCTGTCTCACACCCAGGTGACGGTCGACGGGCGCGCGGCCCGGGGCTGGGTCCGCCGCCTCCTGAAGCTCACCCACTCGGTGAACCCGCCGCGAATCGACGGGCTGGAATTGCTCGAAGCCGCCGTGTGCCAGGACGACGCTCGACTCGACTCGCTCGGCCGCGCAGCGAGGATGGAGCCTGCTGCGCTCCGCGTCGTGGCACAGATGGCTGCGCTGCCGCTGCTGCACGCGTGTGCCCGACGCCTGGCGGGAGAGCTACCCTCCAGCTGGTGGGAGGGCTACTGCCCGGTGTGCGGGGCCTGGCCGGCCGTGGCCGAGTACACCGGGCTCGAGCGCAAGCGACAGCTGCGCTGCGGGCGCTGCGGCACAGGATGGGCGATCCCGCTGTTGCGCTGCGTGTTCTGTGACGAGACCCAGCACGACAATCTCGGCTACCTGATGCCCGAAGCGGGCGATCAGGCGCGCAAGATCGAGGTATGCCATACCTGCAAGGGATACTTGAAAGGGTTTACGACGGTGCGCCCGCTCGCGCCATGGGCGATCCTGCTCGACGACTTGACGACAGTCCCGCTGGACGTCGCGGCGCTCGAGCGGGGATACCACAGGCCCCCCCGGCCCGGGTACGCGCTCGAGTCCAGCATCTCGGAGCGGGGGCCTGTGGGAGGCTGGTGGAGGTTGTGGAGGTTGTGGAGGATGGTGGAGGCCCAACCTTCGCCGGGGCGCGGAGCGTGAACAAGAACGCGCCGCGCCCCGGCGAGATCTGTCGCGAGCTGCTCGCCACCCTCGATGCATCGGAGGGGAGACGGCGGAGACGTAAGCGCGACACGACGCCCGACGCGATCGGCCTGACGATCAAGCGGGAGCTGCTCGAGCGGGCCGTCGCCGCCGATCCCGAGCCCGATGCGTTCGAGGAGTGGTTGCACGAGCAGTGCTTGGGCACCGGCGGCAGCGAGGGTGGGGTGCGGGCCATGGCACTCTCGATCTTCGAGGAGTGGCGCCTGGCCCACGACGCGGACGCGTTCCGGGAGTGGCTGGCGCGTGGGGCGCCGTCGGACGACGCACTTTCTGAGTGAAGGAGAAACGATGCACGCCGCTCTGCGTATGCGGGTTGCAATTCTCGGCGGGATGGTCCTTACGGCGGTGGGGTGCGGGGGCGGCGCCCGCGGACGGGCATGGCCTCCTGCCGGCCCGCCTCCGGACGTCGTGAAGCCACTCCAGGTGCCAGACAGCCCGTACTACCTCATCTATTCCCCGCCGGTCAATCTGGCGAAAGCACCGGATACCACGGCCCACGGGCGAAAGCCCGGGCCGTAGCGCCCAAACGGTGGCTGGCATAGAAATCCGAAGCCTGAGAAAGCACTTCGGGGATCTACACGCGGTCGATGGGGTGGACCTGTCGATCCGCGACGGAGAATTTCTCGTCCTGCTCGGCTCCTCCGGCTCGGGAAAGACGACCCTGCTGCGCATGATCGCAGGGTTGGAGCGGCCGACGTCGGGCGAGATCCACATCGGAGATCTGCGGGTCGACGGCGACGTGCCCCCCCGGGCCCGCGGCATCGCCATGGTGTTCCAGAGCTACGCCCTCTACCCCCATCGGACCGTGTTTCAGAACATCGCCTTCCCGCTGGAGGCGAGCCGGACGCCCCGCAAGCAGATCGAGGAAAAGGTGCGGTGGGCCGCCGAGATGTTCAGCATCTCCCGTTACCTCGATCGCTACCCGCGCCAGCTGTCGGGCGGGGAGCGCCAGCGCGTCGCCCTGTGCCGCGCCCTCGTGCGAGACCCCAAGGTCTTTCTGTTGGACGAGCCGCTGGCCAACCTCGACGCCAAGCTGCGCAACACGGCCCGGGACGATCTGAAGCGGTTCCAGCGCCAGATCCAGACCACGACCGTGTACGTGACGCACGACCAGGTGGAGGCAATGGGCCTGGGCGACCGCATCGTGGTCATGGAGCGCGGCAAGGTGCGACAGATCGGAACGCCCCAAGAGGTCTATGAAGATCCGGTGGACACTTTCGTGGCGACGTTCGTCGGCCAGCCGCCCATGAACCTGCTCGACACGGGGGACCCCTCCCTTCCCCCGCGTACGCTGACCGGCTTTCGCCCCGAGCACTTTCTCCCGAAGAGTGTGTTCGGCACCGCCGAGGAGCTGCGAACGTTTCGCTTCGCCGTGCGACGGGTGGAGTACCTGGGCTCCGATCGTTACGTGTACGGCTCGGTCGCTGGGAGCGGCGCGCCGGATGCAACCATCATCGCGAAGCTGCCGGCGACCATCGCGCTCGCCATCCCGGAAGGCGAGACCCACGAGTTCGCCGTGCCCCGGCGTGCGCTGCGCTACTTCGACCCGGAAACGGGCTTGCGGCGCAAGGGATGACGCCCTCCCTGTCCCCACTGCCGCCTCGACGGACGTTCGCCGACCGCGAGGATCTCTTGGGCGCGGTGATGCTCGGCCCCGCGCTCGCCTACGTGATCCTCCTGGTCGGCGTCCCGTTCGCGTTCGCGATCGCGCTCGGCTTCAGCAACGCGACCGCCGGGAGTCTCAGCTTCGGGTGGGCCGGCCTCGACAACTATGTCGCGATTCTCGGCGATCCGAT
>DATNOH010000102.1:0-36762 GCA_035601435.1 Gemmatimonadales bacterium
CGAGCAATCCGGCGAGCAGCGGGTCGCCCGCGGCCTCGCGGTAGCGGTCGGGCTCGAGCCGGCCCTGCAGCAACTTCACCACCAGTTGCGCGAGTGTGATGGTCGCGCCGCCGAGTCCCGCCCCGCAGGCGAGGGCGCCGAGCCCGATGGCCAAGGGGTCCCTGCGGACGTCGGTCACATGTCCACCACGCGACCGAGCGAATCGAGCGCGGCTTGAGCCACGGCTTCGGACATGGTCGGGTGCGCGTGAATCGCCAGCTCGACCTCTTCCACCGTGTATTCGTTTTCCCGCGCCACCGTCAGCTCGTGGATGATCTCGGACGCCTGCCCGCCCACGATGTGCGCGCCCAGAATCTCGCCGTACTTCTTGTCGCGCAGGATCTTCACGAAGCCCTCGGTCTCGCCTGTCCCGCGCGCGCGACCGTTCGCCGAGAAGGGAAACCGGCCCGCCACGTAATCGAGCTTCCGCTCCTTGCACTGGTCCTCGGTGAGCCCAATGCTGGCCACTTCGGGGTGGCAGTAGGTCACGCTGGGCACGTTGTCGTAGCGGATCGCGTGCGGTTTCTTGCCCGCGATGATCTCGGTGACGGTTACGCCTTCCCGCATGCCTTTGTGAGCGAGCATGGGCGGCCCGGCGACGTCGCCGATGCCGTAGTAGCCGGGCGCCGTGGTCTGCAGATTTTGATCGACCTTGATGAAGCCGCGGTCGGTCAGCTGCACGCCACATTCTGCCAGGCCGATGTTCTCCGTGTTCACCGCCCGGCCCGCGGCCATCAGCACGGTCGCGACCTCGATCTTCTGCGTCGCGCCGTTCGCCTCGACTTCGAGGGTGACCTTGTCCTTCCCGACCGTGCCCTTCTTGACCTTGGCCCCGGCGATCACCTCGATGCCTCGCTTCTTGTAGCTCTTCGCGAGGGCGTCCGACGCCTCGGCGTCCTCGAGCGGCAGGATGCGGGGGAGCGCTTCGATCAAAGTCACCTTGGTGCCGAAGGCGTGGAAGATGTTGGCGAACTCCATCCCTACGGCACCCGCGCCGATGATCGCCATCGACGCCGGGGCCTGCTCGAGGAACAGGGCCTCGTCCGACGAAATGACCGTGGTCTTGTTGATCTCGAGCCCGATCTGCGGCAGGCCCTTCACGCGCGATCCGGTCGCGATGAGCACGGCTTTCTTCGCTTCGTATACATCGTTCCCGACCTTGACCTTGCGGCCGGGTTGGAGCACCCCTGCACCCTTCACGACGGTGACCTTGTTCTTCTTCATCAAGAACTCGACGCCCTTCGAGTTCTGATCGCTCACTTTGCGGGAACGCTGCATCGCGACGCCGTAGTCGGTCTTCACGGCGCCGGCCTCGACGCCGAATTCCTTGGCTTCACGCAGCAGGCTCGCGATGTAGGCGGAGTGGAGCAGTGCCTTGGTGGGAATGCATCCGATGTTGACGCAGACGCCGCCAAGCTTGTCCTTCTCGATCAAGGCGGTGCTCATGCCGAGCTGGGCGGAGCGGACGGCGGCCACATAGCCGGCGGGGCCACCGCCGAGAATGATTACGTCAAACGAGTTAGCCACAGGTACTCCTCAATTACAAGAGCATCGCCAGCGGGTTTTCCAGCATCTGCTTCAAAGTCCTCAGGAACGCCGCCCCCGTCGCCCCGTCGATCACCCGGTGATCGCAGCTCATCGTGATCCGCATGCGGCGCCGGACCGCCGGTTGACCGTCCACGACCACCGGCTTCTGGACGATCGAGCCGACGGCGATGATCCCCGCTTCCGGCGGATTGATCACGGCCGTGAACTGGTCGATGTCGAACATCCCCAGATTCGAGACGGAAAACGTCGCCCCCGTGTACTCGTTCGGCTGCAGCCGGCGGCTGCGGGCTCGGTCGGCCAGCTCCTTCGCCTCGCGGCCGATGTCGGCGAGCGACTTCAGCTCCGCGTTCCGGATCACAGGCGTGATGAGCCCGTCCTCCACCGCCACCGCCATTCCAATATGCACCTCGTTCCAGTAGCGAATGTGATCCTCCTGGAACCAGGCATTGCAGGCCGGATGCTTGGTGAGGGCGTGCGCGGTCGCCTTGATGATGATGTCGTTGAACGAGACTTTGCCCCCCTGATCGCCCAGCTGCTTGTTCAGGGCGTCCCGCGCCTCGCTCGCCCGCTCCATGTCCACTTCGGTCGTGAGGAAGAAATGGGGAATGGGACCGAGCGACGTCGCCAATCGTTTGGCGATAGTCTTCCGGATCTGGGTGAGGGGCACGTCCTGGTACGGCTCGCCTCCCCGCGTCACTACCGGGGAGCGGGGAGCGGGGAGCGGTACCTCCCGCTGCGGGGCGGGCTGCGCGACAACCGCGCGAGCTTCCAGGTCCCGCTTGGTGACTCGACCACCCGGACCGGTCCCGGTCACCAGCTTGAGATCGACCCCCGCTTCCTTCGCGATACGACGTGCCAGCGGCGATGCTTTGACCCGAGTGGCGTCCGCCGGCGTTGCGGCGGAGGGAACCGCTCCCCGCTCCCCGCTCCCAGAGACCGGCGCCGGGGTCGGCTTGGGAGCGGACGCCGCTGCCGCGGTGATGGCCTCGCCCGGTGCGGCGATGACCGCGACGACGCTTCCGACTGCGACGGTCTGACCCTCGGCGGCGGCCACCTGGCGCAGCACGCCTTCGGCGCGCGCCACGAGATCCATTACCGCCTTATCAGTCTCGACCTCGGCCAGCGTCTCACCGGTTTTCACGGCGTCGCCGTCCCGCTTGAGCCACTTCACCACGCGCCCCTCCTCCATGGTGGGGGAGAGCGCTTCCATGTAGACGTTGGTGGCCATGGGTGGGGGGATCAGTCGAGATAGAGGACGCGGCGCGCCGCGGCAACGACCCGCTCGGGGGAAGGCTTCGCCAGCCGCTCGAGCTGCTTGTTGTAGGGCATCGGGACGTCGGCCTGCGTGACCCGCAGCACCGGCGCGTCCAGCTGGTCGAAGGCCTCGCGTTGGATGATGTCCACCACCTGCGCGCCGATCCCGGCGTGAGGCCAGCCTTCTTCGATCACGACCGCGCGGTTGGTACGCGCGACCGAGCCGACGATCGCCTCCTCGTCGAGCGGGCGCAGCGATCGCAGGTCGAGCACTTCGGCGGATGCGCCCTCGCGCTCGGCCAGCTGCTCGGCGGCCTTGAGCGCTACGGCGACCGTCTTCGAGTGGCACACGAACGTCACGTCGCTCCCCGGCCGCTTCACGTCCGCCCGCCCGATCGGGACGATGTGCTCTCCCTCTGGCACCTCACCCTTGAGGTTGTACAGCATTTCGCCCTCGAGCACGATCACCGGGTTGTTGTCCCGGATGGCCGACTTGAGGAGGCCCTTCGCGTCCGCGGGTGTCGCGGGGGCCACGACTTTGAGGCCCGGGATGTGGGACAACCATGACTCCCACGCCTGCGAGTGCTGCCCGGCGAGCTGCAGGGCCGCGCCGTTCGGGCCGCGAAACACGATGGGGATGGGAATCTGGCCGCCCGACTCGTACAGGATCTTCGCGGCGGAGTTGACGATCTGATCGAGGGCGAGCACCGCGAAATTCCACGTCATGAACTCGATCACCGGGCGCAGGCCTCCCATGGCGGCGCCGACGCCAATGCCGGCGAACCCCAGCTCGGCGATCGGGGTGTCTACGATCCGCGTCGGCCCGAACTCCTCCAGCAAACCGCGGCTCACCTTGTAGGCGCCCTGGTAGACCCCGACCTCCTCGCCCATGAGGAACACGTTGGGATCGCGCTGCATCTCCTCGCGCAGCGCCTGGTTGAGCGCGTCGCGGTAGGTGAGGGTCGCCATCAATCGGCTAGCACGTGGGTCGTGAGCTCGGCGGGATCGGGATCGGGGCTCTCGTCGGCGAAGCGCACCGCTTGCTCGGCCTCCGCCCGCGCCTCGGCATCCAAGGCCTCGAGCCCAGCCTCATCCAGAACCCCGTCTTCCTTCAGCTTTCCGGCGAGCTGCGAGATCGGATCGCGCTTGCGCTGCTCCTCGACCTCTTCCTTGGTGCGGTACACACCGTGCAGCGGATCGGACATGGAGTGGCCCATGAAACGGTAGGTCCGGACCTCGAGCAGGGTCGGGCGGCCGCCGTTGCGTGCCCGCCCGGCGGCGCGCCGAGTCGCCTCGTACACCGCCAGCACGTCCATCCCGTTCACCAGCTCCGCCGCCATGTCGTAGCTGCAGGCGTGCTCGACGACATCGGTGACTGCCGCGACGCGCTCGAACGCCGTGCCCATGCCGTAGCGGTTGTTCTCGCACACGAAGATCACCGGCAGCTTGTACACGGAGGCCATGTTCAGCGTCTCGTGGAAGGCGCCGATGTTGACCGCCGCCTCGCCGAAGTAGCAGATGCAGACCTGGTCCCCGCCCTTGTAGCGGATCGCGAATCCGAGGCCGGCGGCGAGCGGGATGTGCCCGCCGACGATCCCGTGGCCGCCCATGAAGCGCCGGCCGGCGTCGAACAGGTGCATCGAGCCGCCCTTCCCTTTCGAGCACCCCGTCGCCTTGCCGAACAGCTCCGCCATGATCGCGTTCGCCGGCACGCCGCGGGCGAGCGCCTGCCCGTGCTCGCGGTAGGACGAGATCACGTAGTCGTCCTCGCGCAATGCCGAGAGCGAGCCGACGGCCACGGCCTCCTGGCCGATGTAGAGATGACAGAAGCCGCCGATCTTGCCCAAGGCATACGCCTCGGCGGCCTTCTCTTCGAAGCGCCGGATCGCGAGCATCTGGCGCAGCATGCGACGCTCCAGCTCGCGCTGGGCGGACGTGTCGGTGGTCTGGGCGGTTGCCGTGGCCATGGTGATGGATGAGCGGTCTAGCGGGTGGCGGTCGCTCGCTCCACCTGCTCCCACGCATGGTAGCTCGAGCGCACTAATGGGCCGGCTTCTACGTGACGATAGCCCATCTCGAGACCGTGGCGGCGCAGCGCGGCGAACTCGTCGGGCGTGTAGTACCGCGCGATGGGAAGGTGCCCGGTGGACGGTCGGAGATACTGGCCGATGGTGAGGATGTCCACGTCCTGCGCGCGCAGGTCGCGCATCGCGACCAGCAGCTCGTCCCACTCTTCACCCAGCCCGCAGATGATGCCCGACTTGGTGAGCGTGCCGCGATCCATCTCCTTGGCCCGTCGCAGCAGCTCGAGCGCGCGGGAGTACCGGCCGCCCGGTCTTGCCAGCCGGTAGAGGCGCTCGATGGTTTCGAGGTTGTGGTTCACGATGTCGGGCTTTGCGTCCACGACAATGCGCAGCGCCTGCTCGCTGCCCTTGAAGTCCGGGATCAATACCTCGACCGACGTGCCGGGCCGCCGCCGCCGGATCTCGGCGATCGCCGCCGCGAACATCTCGGCGCCGCCGTTCGGCAGGTCGTCCCGGTCAACGCTGGTGATGACGACGTGCTGGAGCTCCATCTGCTCCACCGCCGCCGCGAGCCGGGCGGGCTCATCCGTATCGAGCGGCGCCGGCGTCCCGTGGGCCACCGCGCAATACGCGCAGTTCCGCGTGCACACGTCGCCCAGGATCATGAAGGTGGCGGCCCGATGCTCCCAACACTCCCCGATGTTGGGACAGTGCGCTTCCTCGCACACCGTGTGAAGCTTCAGGTCCCGCATGAGATGCTTCAGGGCCAGGTAATTCGGGCCCCCGGGGGCGGGCACTTTGAGCCAGGCGGGCTTACGGGGGGCGAGCTGGGTGAGCGTAGCGGCCATGTGGATTGTGAAGATAGCTGAGGCCGGAGGGTGGCAAAAGACTGAATTTCAACTAGATGGTTGATCGCCCGTCGGGCCCTTCCGCTGCTTCAGGCGTCGTAGCTCCTCCTCCAGCTCCGTCGTGGTAGATAGCATCCCATCCGAGATCTCGGCGATCTCCTCGGCCTCTTTCCAGTGGCGCTCCAGCTCCTCGACCTCGGCGCGCTCGTCGACCGCCATTTCGAGCGCGAGTCGCCGCTCCCCGCCCAGGCTGCGCAGGGTGAGCTCGCGACGCGCCACATCCCTGATGAGCTGCTCGGGCCCGCCCGCGGTCTCCACCAGCCGGGCGGCATCCTCGACGCGCTGCCGGCTGCCGCGGGCCAGCGCGAGATACGTGAGTCCCTGGCGCAGGGCGGCGTGCGCATCGCGGCCCGCCAGCGTCGCTCCTTCCCTGCGGCAATTGGGGCAGCTCAAGATCACAGCGACGTCATCCTGCGCCTGCGGTACGACCCGCGCATAAGCCACGTGCTTCGCTCGCAGGTGCAACACGCTGCCGCAGCGCTCGCAAATCGGCGGCTCGACCAGACTCACCAGGCGCCGGCCGATGATGCCGGTGTACATCACGCGCGCCAAGTTGGGCATGTTCCACACGAACACGCCCAGCGAGCCGCCGGCGGCCACATTCACCGCGACCGCGAGGCCCACGGCGGCGACCGTCACGGGCACGACGAATTTGAGCTGATCACGGCGCCGCGCCTTGAGCCGCTCGCCGTAGCGCCACGTCGCGAACTCCATGCGACGCGGCTTCCCCACTCGCACCAGGTCGTAGGTCTGCCAGCGGACCAGCGCGACGTGCTCCGTGGCGGCGGCCACGCGACCCTCGCCCGCGGCGCGCGCCAGCGCTTCGATCTTTTCCAGGCGGTCGTCGAGCGGCGCCAGATTCCAGCGCGAGCACTTCGGGCAGATCACCCACAGGCGACCCTTCCACTCGTCGAACGCGAGCCGCCGTCCGACGCCGAGCCCCGAAGGGCCGCCGTCACCGTCGAGCTTGCCGTTGCAGAAGGCGCAGGTGCGGTACATCAGTTACCAGTCGTAGGCGCAAGCCGCAAGCGCGATCGTACGCCTTGCGGCTTACGGCTTGAAACGGTCAATGCTCAACGACGCAATGTCGACGTCGGGGATTCCGCTTGTGAGGAGATCCCCCGTAATCTCACCGGTCAACGCCGCGAGCAGGATCCCACTCCGGCCGTGCCCCGTCGCGTACCACAGGCGCGCCACCTCGGGGTCCCGCCCCAGGATGGGTCGTCCGTCGGGAGTGGCGGGACGGAGTCCGGCCCACATGCGTTGCACCGGCTGCGTCATGAGCGCGGGGAGCAGCCGGACGGCGCCGCGGAAGATCTGGGCGAGTCCCTCGTTCGTGACGTGCGCATCGTACCCGGCCCGCTCCATCGTGCTGCCGAGGAGGGCGTCGCCCCCGCGGGCCAGGACGTAGCCGTGGTCGTGATAGAGGATCGCGGGCGGGCAGCCGTCGGGCCACGCGGTGGCGGCCATCTGGCCGCGCAGCGGCTCGACGGGCAGGGGGCGCGGTAGCCCGCGGATCTGCGGAGACCACACGCCGGCCGCGAGCACCACATGCTCGACCGGCGTCGTGCCGCTGGCGGTGACGACCCCGGTCACGCGGCCCTGCGCGGTGGCGAGCGCTTCGACTTTTTCGGCTTGGAGGGTGGCCCCCAGTCGGCGTGCATCGGCGAGGCAGGCGCGCGTCAGCGCCTGCGGGTCCAGCGCGCCGTCTTCGGGGGCGAGGAGTGCGCCCCGGCACTCGGGCGCGGCACCCGGCCAGCGCTCGCGCACCTCGTCGCCGTCCAGCCAGTCGCAGCGAAGGCCGGCTTGCCGCTGCCGGGCCACCTCCTCCTTGAGGCGATTGGCCGCCGGCTCGTCGAACGCCACGGCGGCGATTCCCGAGCGCCAGAACCCGATGTCGATACCGGTGGTTTCCCGAAGGGCGGGGGCGAGCGGCTCGTACAGGTCGCGGGCGCGCACCGAGAGGGCGACCAATACGTCGTCGGCGGGATCGATTTGGGCGGCCAGCATCCCGGCGGACGCCGGCGACGCGGCGGCGGGATCGGGGCCGGGCTCGAAAATGGCGACTTCCAGCCCCCGCAGCGCCGCGGCGCGGGCGCACGCCGCGCCCACGGCCCCGCCGCCTACGATCGCGACATCGACGGCCTTCACCGCCTGGCGCCCTGCTGAAACCTGCTGCTACATTGCGACGTACGGCCCGAGCGTCGGGCCACACGGAGGAATCCGCCCATGTTCCGCAGCATTTTCGGCTTCGCAGTTTTCGCTGCTCTGGCGTTCGTCGCGCTCAACATCTTCTTCGGCATCCTTGGTGGCCTGTTCGGACTGGCCCTGTGGATCTTGAAGCTCGCCGCCATCGGCTTCGTGCTCTACTTCGTCCTGCGGCTCATCAGCCCGAGCACGGCGGATAAGATCCGCGACATGATCAAGGGTCGCCCGGCCGACGCGTAGCTAGCGCGCGTCGAGCTCGCGAATCACCGCCCACGCGAGTAACGGTATCAGGATCTCGTGGTGGCCGGTGAGCTGGATCCCTCGCCCGCCTGCCAGCGTCGGCCGTTCCACGACGTTCATCCGCGGTCGGTAGTGGCGCTGCATGTCGCAATCGCATGCCGTGAACCCCGTGGGCTTGCCGCCGCTCAGGTTGCGCGCGACGGTGAGGGCCTTGAGGAACACTTCGGGCATGACCACCGCGCTTCCGACATTGAGGACCACGCCGCCGTCGTGCAGCGTGGGGAGCGATGCGGCGAGTCGCTTGAAGTCGCGGTAGCTCGTGGCGCCGAGCGCGGCGCCGTCCGCCGTGGGGTGCTGATGGATGATGTCGGCCCCGAGTGTAGCGTGCACGGTGACGGGGATGGCCCGCTCTGCGGCGGCGAGCAGGACGGAGGCCTCGCGGGCCGCGAGCTGGGGGCGGCGGGCCAGGTAGTCCGCGAGCGCCTCGCCCATGCCTTTGCCGGCGCGCGCGCCGTCGGCGATCGCGGCGTTCATGTCGCGGCCGGTCTCCTCCACCATGCCGAATGTGCCGTCTGCCAGCCCGGCGGCCACATCTTCGCTCGTGCCTCCGTACGCGGCCAGCTCGAAGTCATGGATGGCGGCGCTGCCGTTGAGCGCCAGATGCGTGATGACGCCGCGCCGGATGAGCTCGCGGAGCAGGGGTCCCAGGCCGACCTTGATGACGTGCCCGCCGAGCATCGCCACGACGCCGCGCCGCCCCGCGGCCTGGGCCAGCTGCCGCGCCACCGTGCGGATGTCCTTGGCGGCGAGGATGTCGGGGAGCGAATCCCAGAAGGCGGTGAAGCTCGGATCGCCGCCGGGCGGATGCGCGAGCAGGGAGGGGTCGACTTTGTTGGGGCGCTGCGCGATGGGGACCGTCTTCAGCCGGGAGAAGTCCGCCTCGCGGTAATCCGTCATGGGTGCTCCGGAGGGGCGGCGGAGTTCGCCTTGATCGAGCCGATCTCCTTGAGCTTGAGCGTCACCTGCCCGAACGAGAACTTCGACTGCAGCGCCAACATGACGCGCAGGCTGTCGTCCGAGAGCCACATCCGCGCGTCGGCTTTCTCGGCGAAGATGCCGCCCCCGTTCGGGATGCGCGGCCGGACGACGATGGCGTCCCACTTCTTCCCGGCCACGCCTACGCGTTCGCGCTTCAGCACCTCGACGATCACCGGGTTGCGCTCGGGGCGGAAATACCGGCGATACTCGTAGCGTTTTCCGACTTCGAGCGGTACGGTGCGGATCCAATAGAGGAAGGCGGCGTCGTCGAGCGGGTCGGTCACGGTCGCGACCGCCGTATCGCGGCCGGCTTCACGGTAAAACCCGGAGTCCGGGTAGATATCGAATCTCCGCTCCCACGATTTGCCCTTTTCCTCGGTCTGATTCAGGAAGCGACGCGAGCGGAAGTCGTGCCGTCCCACCCACGACTCGAGGTTCTGGTGGATGTGATACCACAGGGCGCCGCCGTCGATCAGGAACACGAAGTGGACTGCCTCGACGCCGCGGATCGTATCGATGCCCGCGACCTCCATCGTGGCCGTGCCGACGCTGAACGGGCCGTATCGCGCCCCGTAAACCAGCCGCTCACCGACGGGGAAGGGCACCGCGGCGGGCGGAGGGACGATCGCCATGTCTTGCGGAAATGTGGCATGGCTTGAGTCGGCCCGCGCCGAATCCGTTCGGGATGCCGTGTCCGACTGCGCGTGCAGCCCGACTGCGATGAGCAGCAGGGCGACTGCGGTGCGGGCCGCGCGGATGACCGAGCGGGCCCGCCACGCCTCGAGCAATTGGCGCCACGGCTTCACGCGCGATGGGCGCTGCACCAGATCGTACCGCGCCGCCGCCGGGACGGTGTCCAGACGGCGGGCATGCGGCGCCAGGCGCGCGACCAGCTCCGCGCTCGCGCACCAGCCTTCGGTCTGGAGGAACTGCGGCGTGTCGCGGCGCAGCGCCTGGCGCAGCACGACCAACCGCAGGGCGAGGAACCCCGACACCGTATCGCGCAACCCCGCGACACGCAGCAGCCGAGGGGTCCAGCGGCGTGCGAGGGCGAGGGCCCGAGAGATCCGTCCCCGTTGCTCCACCAGCTCGGCGACCACGAGGTCCGCCCCCGACTCCAGATGCTTCACCATGTCCTCCATGCTCTCGGGGGAGTGGACGAAGTCCGCGTGCAGCGTGATGGCGCAGTCGCGCTTCGGCCGGTCGGTCCGCTGCAGCGCGAGACGCAGCAGCTCCTCGAGACTGCGCGCGTATCCCCGCCGCTCGCGGTGCGTCACGATGGTCATGGGCAGCACCTTCGCGTACGACGCCAATACCTCGTGGGTGTCGTCGGTCGAGGCGTCGTCCAGCACCAGCAGCTGATATTCACGCGGGAACGCCGTGAACACCTGCCGCACCTTCCACAGCACGAGGCCCGCCGTACGGGCTTCATTGTGCACCGGAACGCAGACGTAGATCATGGCCCTGCAATCTAGACGAGCGAGCGATACACGGCCAAGACGCCGGCTGCCATGGCGGAGGCGGTGAACTGCTCGGGCAAGGGGGCGGGGGAGGGGTGGTCCAGCGCCTCGATCACTCTCCGCGCGAGGGCGTCCGCGTCTCCCACTGGCACGAGCCGCCGGGCGGGCACGACCTCTGCCAACCCGCCGCCCGCCGTCGCGACGACCGGTTTGCCCAGCGCCAGCGCGTGAAGCACGACGCTGCCCAGACCCTCCGCCTGCGAGGACATCACGACGACGTCGCTCTCCCCCAGGAGCGCGTCCGCCCGCGCGACATGACCGAGCAGGTGTACCCGGTCGGCGAGGTCGAGCTTCCCAACCTCCGCGGTAAGGGCGCCGCGCTCCGGCCCATCTCCCGCGATCACCCAGTGGAGATCCGGCCGGGAGCGCCGCGCGGCGTGCGCCGCGCGAACCAGCGTACGCTGATCCTTCGCGGGCTCCAGGGCGGCAACGTTTGCGACCAGGCGCGTCCCAGGCGTGAGGCCGAGCGTCTCGCGGATGCCGAGCGGCGGTGTCGCTGCGCAGCGCACCTCGTCCGCGTCGATGCCGTCGTGAACGACCACGATCTCGCCGGGAGGAAACCCTGCCGCGACCAACGTGGACCGGACCGCCGCCGAGATGGCGACTACGAAATCCGCCTGGTGGAGCGCGCTGCGAGAGCTTACGGGGAACACGACACGACGTGTCGCCACGATGCGGGGCAGGGACCCTGCGAGACGGAGGAAACGCCGGGCCCAGACCGCCAACGTGACCGCGTGGCCGTTATGCGCGTGGATGATATCGGGGGGCCACGCCAGGGCTTCGACGACCAGCCGCCACCAGGCCCGCGGGTCGAGCCCGAGAGCCCACGGGATCGCGCGGACGGCGATGCCCGCTGCGGCGGCACGGCGCGCCAGCTCGCTGCCGCGCCGCGTGACGAGCCGCTGCTCGACGCCGGGCTGACGGTCCAGCTCGCGGGCCAGCAGCCGGACCTGGTTTTGACCGCCCCGAAATTCCCGGCCGGAGTCGACGTGGAGGACGCGCACGCCCCTCAGGCGGGCTGCTTCGAGGCGTGGCCCAGCGCGGCGCGCAGCTCGGCTAGCGTGAACGGCTTGTGGAGGTAGGGCCGGCCGAGCGCTTCGAGGAACTGGAGCGTGTCGCCGCGCACCGTGTCGCCGGTGGCGAAAATGATGCGCTCGGCGACCCGCGGGTCCTGCCGCGCGAGCTTGGAATACATCTCGCGCCCGGAAAGGTGCGGCATGCGCAGGTCGCAGATGATCACGTCGAACGGGCCGGCTAGGGCGCGCTCGAGCGCATAAGTGCCGTCGCTCGCCACTTCGACGGTGTGGCCCCAGCTCTCGAGGGTGGCCCGCATGTAATGCAGGATGTGCGGTTCGTCGTCCACCACCAGGATGCTGAGCGGTTTGGACTCGCCCGCGGGCGCCGGCGCGACCTCGACGCGCGCGGGGCGCGCGCCGATCGGCAGCTCCAGCGTGAAGGTCGCCCCGCCGCCGGGTCGGGTGTCGAGGGTGATCCGGCCACCGTGCTCCTTCATGATCCCCTGGCTGATCGACAGCCCTAGTCCCGTGCCCTCGCCCTCCCGTTTGGTCGTGAAGAACGGCTCGAACACGCGAGCGGCGAGGTCCTCGGTCATCCCGGGGCCCGAGTCCGTGACGCTCACCGCAATGCTGTCGTGCACGCGCCGCGCCGCGATCCAGATGCGGCCTGAGGGCGCGTCGCTGGCGATCGCCTGGCACGCATTGTTGATCACGTTTACGAACACCTGCTTGATCTGGTTGGCATTCACTTCGACGTCGGGGAGCCCGGGCTCGACTTCCAGGGCGGCCTCGACCTTGTGCGCCATCAGCTGGTTGCGCAGCAGGGCGAGGGTCGAGTCGAGCAGGGCCCGAATCGGCTGCCGGGTGCGCTCGCCCTCCTGGCTGCGGGCGAAGGACAGCAGGTTCTTCACGATCGTCGCCGCGCGCTCGGCCTCCTGCCGGATCACCTGGAGCGGCTCCTGGAGGGAGGGCGGGATGTCGCCCGCCTCGGCGAGGAAGTCGCTGAAGCCCACCACGGAGGCCAGGGGGTTGTTCAGGTCGTGCGCCACCCCGGCGATGAGTTGACCGATCGCCGACATTTTCTCAGACTGTATGAGCTGCTCCTGCAGGCGGCGCCGCTCGGTCTGATCCTCGAACACGAGGACCGCGGAGCCCGGCTCGGCCATCGGGATCGCAGTCAGGAGCAGCACGCGCTCCCCCGCGCGGATCTCCGCCGTGCTGGCCGAGGGCTCCGCGATGGCGCGCGCCACGGGGTCCGACCAGGCGGGCGGCAGGAGACCGAGCCACGGCCGTCCGGGGATCGCGGTGACCGCGATCTGGATCAAGTCGGCGAACACGCGGTTGGCGCGGCGCACCGTGCCGTGGGCATCGACGATGCAGATCGCCTGGGAGATGGCATCGACCGTCTTTTCCCACTCGCGCTTGGCGGAGGAAAGCAGCTCCACCAGGCGGGCATTCTCGAGCGCGATCGCGGCCTGCGCGAGCACCGCGCAGACGAGCGTCAGCTCGACCTTTCCCAGGACGCCGGGCCGGTCGCTGGAGAGCGACACCGCACCCATGGTGCGACCGGCGGCGATGAGCGGCGCGCCCAGCCAGGAGCCGGGGGCGGGCGCGGCGCCGGGCAGATCCGCGCCGCGTCGGCGGGCCTCTTCCCGCACGTCCTTGGGGAACGCGAGCGGCCCGCGCCGCAACGCGAGCTGCAGCAGCGGGTCGTCGGTACGCGCCGGAACGGGGTGCGTGTCGTAGGTCACCGCCAGGCGGTTCGACTCGGCATCTAGTAGTATGACGGAGAGCCGGTCGGGCTTGAGCAGCTCGGCCAGCGCGCGCGCCACCAGCTCGACCACCGTGGCCGGCCGGAACGCCCCGGCCAGCTCCTGGGCCAGCGTGGTGAGGCGCGCCAGTAACTCCGGCGCGGGTCGGGGGGTAGCAGCGCTAGAGGGAGGTTTGGTCATGATTCTCGCCAACGTCCGTGGTCGCCTGCGCGCGCAGGACTTCCTGCTGGTCGCGATCGCGCTGGCGCGCGGTGACGCGGCGCGCCGGACGCGGTACGAGCGGCTGCTGCTCGAGCAGGGACCCGATGAGCTGCTCGACGAGCCCGACCTGCTTGCGGCCTTGTTGGCCCTGCGCACGCTGATGGTCCCGTCGCCGGCGCTGTTCGCCTACGTGGCCGTGCGCCACACGTTGCGCGCTGCCGGCGTCGACGACCGCGAGCTGGCCGACTACCTGGCGGCGCTGCTGCTCGAGTTCGGCGACCATGACCGGCATGTGCGCATCCGCCGCACCGACGACGAGACCTACCACTATCTGGTGGACATGGTGGAGGACCTCACGGGGCTCGACGACGCCGGGGAACGGGCCTTTCTGCTGCGTGCGCATCTCGGCAATTACAGTCTCTGGCTCGCCGGCTTGTTTCCGGACTACATCGCTGCCCGGCGCTCCCGCAAAGGCGGGCCCGACCTGCCGTATTACGACGAGCTGGGGCGACAGGGCTTTCGGCTCGCCGCGGAGCACCGCCTTGCCGAACACCTCGGCGTCGCCACCATCTACCGCGCCGCCGCCGAGCGGTTCCCGACGCTGCGGGTGGCGTTCAATCGCCTCAGTGACCGCGTGTTCTTCCCGAACGTGTCGACTCCCGAGAAGATACTGCGGAATCTTTGATCGGTAGGGGCGCAGCATGCTGCGCCGCTACATCGGCTTCCCTATTCATCCAGAAACCGCGTCGGCACCGTAGTCGCCGCTTCAACCAGCTGCTCCGCGGACTTTACGAAACGCACCACGATCGGCAGCGACCCTTTGAGCAAGAGCTTGCGCTGCATGATCCCGGCGATGGGGCCGAGCTCTTTCCGGATCACGCGCTTCCAGTGCTGATAGTCCCCCGAGATCACGAACGCAGCCCGGTCCGCGTCGCCCTGCGACACCACCTTCGCTTCGCGGCACGCGCCCCGGTCGAGGTCGAGCCAAATGCCCACCGGCTCGCCGATCCCGATCTCGGGCTGAGGATTGACGACCAAGGCGACCGGACCGTGCGTCCATTCGAGTGAGGCGGCGCGATACGCGTCACTGGCGTTGATCGCCGAGCCGTAGGCGCTCACCCATTCGGCTGACGGGAACGCGATGCTCACGCGATCGCGTCCGCAAAGCCGCGGAACAGCGCGCCCTCCACATCGTCCTCGGGATGCCACTGGACCGCCAGCGCCCAGGGGCCCCCGGGATCCTTCCGCTCGGCTCCCTCGATCACCCCGTCCTCCGCCCAGGCGTTGACGCGCAGCGCCGGCGCCACGTCGCGGATCGCCTGGTGGTGCCGGCTGTTCACGCTCGCTTGCGCGGTCCCGAGTGTACGGTGGAGCAGCGTACCGGACTCGACGCGCAGCCCATGGCGCGAGCGCGCATCCGCGTGGTCGACGGGGCCGGGCCGCTCGCTCGCCAGGTCCTGGTACAGCGTGCCCCCCAGGGCGACGTTGAAGATCTGGATGCCACGGCAGATGGCGAGAATCGGGAGGCCGCGCCGCTCGGCGCCCGCGACGAGGGCGACCTCGACCGTATCGCGGGCCCGATCGGTTTCGCCCAGCTTGGGGTGGGGCGCCGCCCCGTAGCGGCCCGGCTCGACGTCCTCGCCCCCCGACAGGACGAGACCGTGCACTCCGTTGAGCGCGGCGCATGCCGCTTCCGGGTCGAGAATGGGAGGCACGACGAGGGGAACGAGCCCGGCGCGCATGAGGGCGTACACGTAGGCGGTGTTCAGGGCGACGCGCTCCCGCCCCGCGTCGGTGCGGCGCGTCGCGCTCACGGCCACGATGCGCGTCACTGCGCCGAGCTTGGGGAGCCCGCGGGAGGAGCGCCCAGCAACGGGCACTTCGGGTTCGAGACGCCTGCCCAATCCACCCGCACGCCGTACAAGGGGATCGTCCGGGCGTCCCCACTTAGGGCGCCGATGCTCGGATACCCCTCGGGTGGGCGGCGCGACTCGTAGATCAACACGCCCTGCGCTCGCTGCGTGGAATCGTCCACCACCAGCACGGCGTAGGCAGTGCTGTCGCTGACCGAGCCGGCGGGGAAACCGGCCCCCTGGTGCTCCATTGTCAACGCACCCTTGGTGTAGCTCACCAGCACGGCGCTCTGTTGACCGGTGCCGACCACTCGGACGGGAAGCGTGCCCGGCAGCCCGCGCGGTGCGACGGTGAGCACGAAGGGAACCTGCCGCAGCCGGTCCTGGATGAGGGATGGCCCGATGAGCTGCGCCATGCCGCAGGTGGGGGAGCGGGAGCGGTCGCCACCACAAGACAACAGCGGCGTCAAGAAGGACAGCGTCACGACCAACGGCCTCACGAGGCACCGTGTCATGGAGGTGACACTACCTCGAGGACGGTCGCCGGATATGGGGCGTCGAGGCTGACGCGCTTGAGCTCCAGGCTGTCTGCGTCGGGGACGAGAGAGGTGCCGAACCGCAGGGTGTCGCCCACGAGCCACGCCGCCGTGCGCGCGCGCGCCCAGGCCGGCTTCTCGATCTCGACTCCGATGATGAAACGCCCTTCGCCGCGGAGCGGGCCCGCTTCGACCATGCTCCGGTCGGGCTCGCCCCGATAGCGCCGGTACAGCCTACCCGAGATCCAATCACCCACGTGCGTCTCGAGCGTGATGCGCAGGTATACGGTGGAGTCGATTGGCACGGCGCGGGTGGAGGGGACGGGGCCGGCGCGGAAGATGCGGGTCAGCTCCCAGGTACCGTTGAGCGGGGACGCCTGCACGGTGTGCAGCAGGAGCATGGCGACGACGCCACAGGGTCCCATCATCCCACCAATCTAATACGTCCACGTGAGGACCAGCGAACCCGTACGAACAGGCTCGAGCGTCCGGGGGACCAGGTTGTAGATGTAGTTGAGCGCGTTCGCGACCTGGGCTCGCAGGGTCCACGGTCCCCAGGCGGCGCTCGCCCGCAGGTTCAGGACCTTTTCCGCCACGCGAGGATCGGTCTCGTACAGCTCGACGCGCTCGAAGCGGCTCGTATAGCGGAAGTCCCCCCCGACACTCACCGCGCCGCGCTGATAGTCGGCGCCGAGCGTGACGAGATGTCTCGGGCGGAACGCGAGCGGTCGCTCCGGGATGCCGTCGTGCGCGAGCTCGCGCGCATACAGCAAGGTGTAGGACAGTGTCGCGGTGAGTCCCCGGGTGAACGGCATCGTCGTGAGCGCCAGGTCGAGGCCGGCGAGCCGGGCCCGGGCGACGTTCCGAAACTGGATCCTCGCTCCGCTCGTGTCCACGGTGGGCTCGATCAAATCGTAGGCCTCTGTCCAGAACAGGGCGGCATCGGAGCGCACCGCGGGTGAGATCGTGGTCGCGTTCCCGAGCTCGACCGACCACGCGGTCTCCGAGTGGAGATCGGGGTTCGGCACCACGCGGAACGCCTGGACGGTAGTCGAGACGAACCGCTCGGCGAGCGAGGGGGCGCGGAACCCGCGACCCACCGAGGCGCGCCACACGCCTGTTCGCGCCGTCGTGAGCACGGCCCCGATGCGCGGGCTCACCACCGTCGACAGCCCGCCGCCGTCCACCACTATGAGGTCGGTCCGCACGCCGGCCGTGAGTCGCGCGCGGCCGAGTCGTTGCTCCCCCTCGGCGTACGCCGCGAACTCGCGCTGGTCGTGCGTCCCGATCGCGTTGCTCGTCAGGTTCGTGTCGCCTGTGAAGATGTTGGTGCGCACGTCGGAGAAGCTGGCCTCCGTGCCTACGGTCGCCACGCGGTTGCCGGTCGGGTGAAGCTCGCCGCGCAACTCAGCCCCGAACCGGTTGGCCACGCCCCAGTCATCCCGCCCCGGTTGGAAGTCGGTGAAGTGCGTGCGGCCCCAAGAGGCCCGGGCGTGCCAGCCGAGCCCTTCCGATGCGTGATGCTCGACCGTCCCCGCCACGTATCCCTTGTCCGAGCGGGTGAGCGAGCCACGGCCGGAAGCGTCGATCATGAACGGCTGGAACGCCTGCCCGCGGTCGTCGCAGGTGCCGCGCGTGCACCAAACCAGCGGCGTCTCGTATTGGTCGCTGACCCACGAGCCCGAGGCGGTGACGCGGGTGTCCGGGGTCGCCAGCCACTGGGCCTTGCCGGCGGTCTGCCAGTGGTTGCGCCGGTCTTGTTCGCGATAGCCGTCCGAGTGCCACCCGCCGCCCGTGAATGTGCCGCGCGCGCGGTCTGTGCCGTACGACCCGGTCACGTCGAGCCCTTCCTGGGCGCCGGTGTAGTCGCGGAAGCTCCAGATCTCGGCGGGTGGGTTGGCGTACGCTCCGCCCAGCGCGCGAACGCGGGCGTGGAAACCCGGCTGAATGTCCCGGGTGATGACGTTCACCACGCCGCCCAACGCCGCCGAGCCGTACAGCGCGGAGCCCGCACCCTTCACGACCTCCGCGCGTTCCACCTGCTCGAGGGGGATCACGTCCCAGTTGATCCCCCCACGGTCGCCCTGGTTTGCGGGCACGCCGTCCACGAGCAGCAGCACCCGACTGCCGAGCCCCTGCACGTAGCCCGAGGAGCCGCGGATGTTCACCTGCCCGTTCAGGAATTGCACGCCCGGTGCCTTGTTTACGGCTTCGTCGATGGTCGTCACGGCATGGCGGGCGACGTCGGTGTCGGACACGATGGCCACGCTGGTCACCGCTTGATCGAGGAACTGCGAGCGCTTGGCGGCGGTGACGATGGTAGGCGGCAATTGCAGCACGGCCGGGTGGAGCCGATAGTCGCGTTGGAGCGAGTCTCCGGGCGCGAGCGTCAGGGTGTCCGTGACGGCCTCGAACCCGATAAGGGCGATCCGCACCACGACCGTCCCCGCCGGCACGGCCAGGCGGTAACGGCCCCGGCCGTCCGCCAGCGCCGCGCGCCCGCCTTCGAGCAGCCGCACGTAGGCGCGGAGCGGTTGGCCCAGGGTGTCGTGCACCGATCCGTAGAGCACGGCGCTGCCCTGGGCGCGCAGGTCCGCGAGGGGTGCGCTCGCCAGGCAGGCGAGGATGAGCAATCGCTTCACGGGCACGGCGGGAAGTAGCTGCAGATACGGTGCATGTTGCCGAAATCGATCACGAGGTCGATCGAATCGGTGCCGGTGCCGTTGACGACGACGATGCCCGACCCATGCGACGTCGTGTCCCCGGCATCCTTGTAGAAGCCCGCCTCGCGGAATAGCGAGTCGGCGTTCGAGAAGTCCGGCTTGAGGGTCCCCTGCTTTTGCCATACGGCCAGGACCCACTCATACCGGCCGTTGGGGAGCGGGACCGTATAGAAGACGGTGCTGTCGCCGGGAGGGGGTTGGGGGGCGGCCGGCGGCGGGAGCGGCCTGAAGGTGAGAAGCGCCCGCAGGCTCTCGGGGAAGGTCGCGTACGCCACGATGAACACCCCTTGGGTACTGTCGGGCAGGGCGCCCCGGAACGTCGCCGTGCCGCAGATCCCGACGAAGCCCCGGGGGCAGCTCGTGGGCGCCGCGGTCGGTTGTAGGCCCTCGTTGCACGCCGCCATCGCGAGGAACCCCGCGAGGGCGGCGGCGACCGGCGCGGCGCGCGCGACGCGACTCCGCATGGCTGCAATCATTGCGGCGCCCCTTTGCAGCGTCAACTTGACCCCGGTTTGGGCGGGGAATAACGTACAGCCCGCCATGCCGATCTACGAGTATCGCTGCACGAAGTGCCACACGCGCTTCAGCCAGCAGCAGGCCATCGCGGAGCACGGACGCAAGCGGCCGGCCTGCCCCGCGTGCAAGTCGCAGGCGGTGGAGCAGGTGTTCTCGGCGTTCTTCGCAAAAACGGTCCGGAAAAGCTAGCCTCCGGTGTTCGAGCGCCTGCGGGATGCCTTGCGCGCCGCCCTGGACGCGGCGACGCCGCCGGGAGATCTGCGCGACCTGGCCCGGCAGATGCGGGAGGCGGTGGTGGAGGCGAAGGTGGCCGTGGGCGAGACGCGCGAGGCGGTGACGCGCTGCGAGCGCGACCTCACCCAGGAGCGTCAGCGGCTTGCCGATGCCGAGCGTCGCGGCCGGCTCGCGGGCGAGATCCAGGACCGGGAGACGGTCGAGGTCGCGCAGCGGTTCGCGGCGAAGCATCGCGAGCGCGTCGAGGTGCTCGAGAAGAAGCTGGCGGCGCTGCGGGACGAGCTCAGCCTGTACGAGCGCGAGCTGGGGGACATGCAGGGGCAGCTGGGCCGTGCCGAGCGCGATCGACCGCTCACCGAGGCCGAGCGCTCGGCGGAGCGCGCTTGGCGCGACCTCCAAGCAGCCGGGGGACCGCGACCCGGCGTGGACCCGGCGGACGATCTGCTCAAGGCGCAGCTCGACCGCGCCACCCGGGAGGCGGCAGCCGACCGGCAGCTTCGGGAGCTCAAGAAGAAAATGAAGAAGGACTAACCATGAGCATGATCCGCGGCGTGCTGTCCTGGTTCCGTGACGCCTTCGGGCCCGGGCGACGCACCGCGGACGGGCGGCGTTCGGGAGGCAGCATGGACATCAAGCGCGACCGCATGGTCTTTCTCGGCTACGGCAAGTATTGGCGCTCCGACTCCATTATCGGGCTGATGCCGATCGAGGATGAGCGCGGTCCCAAGCGGCGCACCAACGTCTTCGTGCAGGGGCGCGCCGAGCCGATCATCGCGTCACGCACCGAACAGAGCATCCTGGACGACATGGGCGCTACCGGCGACGGCTTCCAGGTTCAGGCGCTGCGGGAGGCGATCACCGAGCTGCTCGCCGCGTTCCACGAAGTTTCGCCGGCGTTGCGCCGCACCCTTCAGAACGAGCACCACCTCGACCTCGAGCAATGGGAGCAGCGGCTGGGCGAGATCATGCGCGCGCCTCAGTCACGCGAGCCCGTCGAGCAGAACGACCTCTTCGAGTGACGAGTCCCCCACCCGGCTCGTCGTGGTTCGGCCACCCCCGCGGCCTCTCCACACTCTTCTTTACCGAGATGTGGGAGCGGTTCAGCTACTACGGGATGCGGGGGTTCCTGATCCTCTACATGACGAAGGCACTCGGCTTCACCGATCCGCACGCGGGCGCGGTCTATGGCAACTACGTCGGCAGCGTGTGGGTCACCCCGATCCTTGGCGGCCTGATTGCGGACCGGTGGCTGGGACAGTATCGCAGCGTGCTCATCGGCGGGATCATCATCGCCCTCGGACACTTCACGCTCGCCTTGCACGCGCTGCCCTTCTTCTACATCGGCCTGACGCTCATCGTGATCGGGACGGGACTGCTCAAGCCCAACGTTAGTGCCTTGGTCGGAGCCCTGTACCAGTCGGAGGATGGCCGGCGCGACGCCGGGTTCTCGATCTTCTACATGGGGATCAATCTCGGCGCGCTGCTCGGTCCGCTCATCGCCGGAAAGCTCGCGGAGGGATTCGATTGGCATCTCGGGTTCGCGTGCGCCGGCGTGGGGATGCTCCTCGGGTTGGTGCAATACGTGCTCGGCCGGCGGCGCCTCCAGCCGGCGATCGACCGCCTCGCCTCACGGCCCGGCCCTTCCGCGAGCGCGATGCCGACCTCGAGCGAACCATTCACTCCGCAAGACTGGCAGCGGATGGCGGCGGTAGGGGTGCTCTTCCTCTTCGCATCGTTCTTCTGGGGCGCGTACGAGCAGGCAGGGTCCACGCTCGCTCTGTTTGCCGACCGCTACGTTCACCTCGAACTGCTCGGGATCAAGCTCTACGCGTCGTGGTTCGTGTCCGTCCAGGCCGCGTTCGTGATCCTGCTATCGCCCGTGTTCGCGTGGATCTGGGTGAAGCTCGGGCCGCGGCAGCCATCCTCCCCGACGAAGTTCGCGCTCGCGCTGCTGTTCGTGGGCCTGGCGTTCGTGCTCCTCATGCCGGCGGGAGCCATCGCGCAAGGCGGGGTCAAGATCAGCCCGCTATGGCTCGTCGGCGTCTACTTCATCGAAGAGCTCGGAGAACTCTGCTTGAGCCCCGTCGGACTGTCCGCGGTGACCAAGCTCGCGCCCAGCCGAGTGGTCGGGGTGATGTTGGGCGTGTTCTTCCTCTCCAATGCCCTGGGTAACAAGCTGGCCGGCTGGTCCGCGGGGTTCATAAGCATTACGCCCCTGCCCACGCTGTTCGGTGTGACGGCGGCGGTCACGCTGGGCGCAGCGGCCGTCATGTTCGCGCTCATCAAGCCGGTCCAGCGGCTGATGGGTGGGGTGCGCTAGCCTCACCCCGAGGCTCGAGCCTTACATCAGTCCCGGGCTTGCCCCGGGGTCGGCAAAGACTCTGTTCGCCCCGTCGAGCACCGTCCTCCATGGACCCCGGGCTTGCGCCCGGGGTCAGTCAAGATCTCTCAGTGCCCGTCGAACACCGTCCTCCGTGGACCCCGGGCTTGCGCCCGGGGTCAGTTAGGCCACTCCTCTCGGGTTCCGCGGAATCAAGTCGGGGTGGCGCTGGAACTGATCGGCGACGTATCGGGTCGTCCGAGGAAGGTCCCGCCTGTGAATAGTGGTCACGAAGTAACCCCGCGCCCAGCGGACGGTGCCGGTGACCCGCCGATTAGCGCGGGTTGCGGACACCGACTTCGCGAGGCGCACGAAATCGCTCAGGCGGACATCGGGTCGAAAGCTGACGACGAGGTGCACGTGATTTGCTAACACCGCGTCCCGGAATACCCGTACGCCGGTGGCCTGGCACGCGCTCGCTATGGCACTCCGCACGTCGCTCGCGGCGGCCGCATCGACACACCCGACTCGCTTCCAGGTGTGCCACGTTACGTGAGCGTACATCTGATAAGCATGGTGGTTGGACATCGCGGTTGACTGACCCCGGGCGCAAGCCCGGGGATTCAGGGACAGGGAGTCCGTCTCCACTGACCTCGGGCGCAAGCCCGGGGATTCAAGACAAGGGGAAACCGCCTCTACTGACCCCGGGCGCAAGCCCGGGGTCCCTAGGAGCTGGGCAAGCTTGTCGAGACGTTATCGAGGACCGGCATCGAAACCACGCAACCGGGAGCACGAGGTTGCGCGAGCCCGCCCCTCAGTTGAACCGCGTGGTCCGCCAAAGCAGCCAGCCGGTACCGAACAGCAGCGCCAGCATCGCCGCCGTGAGTCCCGCCACCCACCCCCAGTGGAGCGTCAGCTGGGGTACGCGAGCCACCATCCCGAATCCGATGAACGTCGCGGTCGCGATTCCGACCAGGAGCCAATCGAGCCATGTTCGCCGGGTGGGAGACTCGCCGGAGCTCTCGCCGGCGAGCGCGGCGCGGACGTACGTCGGGTCGATGCCGTAACGCGCGCCTTCGCGCTCCGCTGCCTCCTGCCAGCGGCGGTGCTCGGCGCCCGTGGCGGAGGCCAGCGCGATGGCCACCGCGCCGAGCGCCATCAGCAGCGACCCGCCGATCACCTGTCCGTACGTGGTCGCCGCGCCGCCGCGCAGCTCACCGAACACCAGCAGCCCCCACACGAGTCCCCACAGCTGGTTCGTGTTGGACAGCGGAATCCCCCGGCTGATGCCGACATACTTCGCCGCGTACTGTTGGAACAGGTCGCCCACCACCCACACGAACCCACCGAGCAGGAGCCAGAACAGCACGTCGCGCGCGCCGGCGAGCTCCGTGGCCAGCGCGGCGACGCCGCCGCGGTCGGCGAGCGCGAGCGCCACCATCATGATGACCTCGCCCACCGTGAAGAACGTGATGAAGGCCAGCGGGTTCATGCCGGTCAGGTAGGCTTTGCGATAGGGGATGTACATGGTGCCCCACAGCGCACCGGCCGCGAGCGCCGCAGCGACGCCGCGGGCCGCATGCCCGCTGGGTGCGCTGGCCGACGACGCGACGGCCAGCAGCGTCGCGCCCGCGAACATGACGGCGGCGCCACCGAGCACGCCGAGGCGGCGCCGCCATCCGGCTCCGTGCAGCTCGTTGAAAAACAGCGCACCCCACACGATTCCCAGCAGGCTGTTCGCGTTCCACAAGGGAAACGCGATGCTCAACCCGATGTCGCGAATGGCGAAGATGGTCAGCGTGTTGGCGACGGCCCAGAGGCAGCCGGCGAGCACCGCCCACAAAATGAGGTGCGGCGCCTGGCGCACGTCGGCGCGGATCGCCGACGTCCCGCGGAGCAGGGCGGGGAGGCTCCACCGCGCCAGGAACACACCCATCACCATGGCCAGCGAAATCACCACGGGTGAGAGGCCGAGCGTGACCATCTTGGTAGGCGCCTCGGCGGCGCCCAGCCAGGCACCGGCGGTGAAGCCGCTGGCGATGCCCGCGAGCTGCAGGCGGCGCAGCCGGCCGGCATCGAGCTCGTGGGCCGGCCCTAGCGGATCCACCAGAGGACCAGCAGGCCGGCGATGAGAACGGCGACGGGGACCCAGAGCTGGGGGTCGCGCAACATGGCGGATAGGCGCGCGCTCACAGCGGCTGCTCCGCGAAGTGGCAGGCCGCGAGCTGCCCCGGCGCGACCTCGCGCAGCGCCGGCGGCTCCGTGCGGCAGCGCGTGTCCTTCTTGGGATGCGGGCAGCGCGGGTGAAACGGGCAGCCGGACGGCGGGTGCGCCGGGGATGGCACGTCGCCCGTCAACACGATGCGCTGGCGTTGCGCCTTCGGATCGGGTACAGGCACCGCGGAGAGCAGCGACGTGGTGTAGGGATGGCGGGGCCGCGCGTACAAGGCCGGCGCGGGCGCGCGCTCCACGATCTTGCCGAGGTACATCACGGCCACATGATCCGCGATGTGTTTCACGACCGCGAGGTCGTGGGCGATGAACAGGTACGTCAGCCGGCGCCGCTGCTGCAGATCGGCGAGCAGGTTCAGGACCTGCGCCTGGACCGACACGTCGAGCGCGCTCACCGGCTCGTCGAGCACGAGGAATTGCGGCTCGACCGAGAGCGCGCGGGCGATCCCCACCCGCTGCCGCTGCCCGCCCGAGAGCTCGTGCGGGTAGCTGTCCGCGAAGCCGGGATCGAGGCCCACTTCCTCGAGCAGCGCCGCGATGCGTCGCTCGGCGTCGGCCCCGCTCGCGAGCCGATGAATCGACAGCGGCTCCGCGAGCATCTGGTGCACCGTCATGCGAGGGTTGAGGGAGCCATAGGGATCCTGAAACACGATCTGCATACGGCGCCGCAGCGCGCGCAGCGCGCTCGCCCCGAGGGTGACCACGTCCTGACCGTCGATGGTGACGCGTCCCGCATCGGGCTCGATCAGCCGCAAGATGGCCCTCCCCACAGTGGACTTGCCGCACCCCGATTCGCCCACCAGTCCCAACGTCTGGCCGGGCGCGATCGCGAACGACACGCCGTCCACGGCGCGCACCACCCCGCGCGGCCGACCGAGCCCGAGCCACCCACGCTCGCCCGGGAAGTGCTTGACGAGTCCCTGCACGTCCACCAGCGCGGGCGTCACGGGTGTGGCGTGCGACGCTTCGGGTCGGTGAGGAGCCAGCAGCGCACCGTATGGGTGCCGGGGTCAGACCCGCCCGCGTCGAGCAGGGGCGGCGCTTCCGCGCGACAACGGTCCCAGGCGTACGGGCAGCGCGGATGGAACCGGCACCCTTCCGGCCACGCGGTGGCGGCGGGCACCTGGCCCGGAATGCCGTGCAGGCGGCCGTGCTCGCGAGCCGGCGGCCCGTCGAGCCGCGGCACGGACGCGAGCAGTCCCTCCGTGTAGGGGTGCAGCGGGCGGGCGAACAGCGCGGCGGTCGGCGCCTGCTCCACGACCTGGCCGGCGTACATCACCACGACACGGTCCGCGCTGCCCGCCACGACTCCCAGGTCGTGGGTGATGAGCATGACCGCCATACCGAGCTCCGCCTGCAGCCGGTCGAGCAGCTCGAGGATCTGGGCCTGGATGGTGACGTCGAGCGCCGTGGTGGGCTCGTCGGCGATGAGCAGCTTGGGGTGGCACACCAGGGCCATCGCGATCATCACGCGCTGGCGCATGCCGCCACTCATCTGATGAGGGTAGTGGTCCACCCGCTCCTCGGGGTCGGGGATCCCGACGAGCCGCAGCATCTCGATGGCGCGGGTCCGCGCGGCCCGGCGCGACAGCCGCTGGTGGACGATGGCCGCCTCGGCGATCTGGTCGCCCACCGTGAAGACCGGATTGAGCGACGTCATCGGCTCCTGGAAGATCATCGCGATCTGGTTGCCACGCACCGCACGCAGCTCGCGAGGCTCGAGGGTGAGGAGGTTGCGTCCTTCGAACTCGATGAAGCTCCCGGGGCGAATGTGGCCGGGGGGCTCGGGGATGAGGCGCAGAATGGAGAGGGACGTGACAGTCTTACCGCACCCCGATTCGCCCACGATGCCGAGCGTCTCACCCGGCTGCACCTCGAAGGAGACGCCGTCCACCGCCCGCGCGGTCCCGCTGCCGTGCTCGGTGACGAAGTAGGTCTTGAGATCGCGCACGCGGAGCAGGGGCTCCGTCACGCCGCCTCCTTACGGGGGTCGAGCGCGTCACGCAGCGCATCGCCTACCGCGTTCAGCGCCATCACCACGAGCGAGATCGCCAGCCCCGGAAAGGTCGACGACCACCACGCGACGGTCATCCTCTGCCAGCCGTCCGCGATCATATTGCCCCAGCTGGGTATCGGAGAGGGAACGCCCAATCCGAGGAACGAGAGCCCCGCCTCGAGCAGCATCATGTGGCCGATGCCGAGGGCACCGGAGACGATGATCGGGGCGGCCGCGTTGGGCAGAACGTGGCGAAAGATAACGCGACCGGCGCCCGCGCCCAGCGCCCGCGCCGCGGCCACGAACTCGCGCTCGCGCAGGCTGAGCACTTCGGCCCGCACGAGCCGGCTCGTCCCGAACCACCCGGTGAGACCGATCAGCAGCACCAGCACCCACAGGGCGATGTGGTCCCACAGCGCCACGGCCATCAGCAGGACAAAGATGCGCGGCATGGCGAGGCCCACGTCCACGAGCCGCATGAGCACGCTGTCCACCCAGCGCCGGAAGTAGCCTGCGACCGCGCCTACCGCAGTGCCGACGGTCGCGGCGACCAGCATCGCCACCGCCCCAATGCCGAGCGAGACGCGCGCTCCGTAGACGAGGCGGCTCCACACGTCACGGCTGAATGGGTCGGTGCCGAGCAGAAACTGGAGGGAGGGTGGATGGTTGGGGTGGCTGATATCGATCTGGTAGTAGGGCGGGTAAGGCGCTACGACGGGTGCCGCGATGGCGATGGTCACGAAGAACGCGAGCACGAACAACCCGGGCCCCGCCGTCGGGTGACGGAAAAAGCGACGGCCCGGCGCGGTCCTCCGCACGCGTCGTCGCAGCGCCGCGACCACGGCGAGCGCCAGGACCACGGCCCCGCCCAGACTGAGCCAGTTCCAGACGTTCAGTCTCTCCCCCCTCCCCCTCCCCCTCCTTCTCCCGCCCGCACCCGGATCCGCGGGTCCGCCACGGCATACAGCGCGTCGGCGATCAGGTTGCCCAATACCACCATCGCGCTCGTAAGCAGCGCCGCGCCCGTCACCACGGGGTAGTCGCGCTGCAAGATCGCGCTGACGGCAAGCCGGCCCATCCCGGGCCAGGCGAACACTGTCTCGATCAACACGGCCCCGGTAAAGAGGAAAGGGAAGGCCAGGCCGAACAGCGTAATGATCGGGAGCAGGGCGTTGCGGAGCGCATGGACCAGCAGCACGCGCCGTTCCCGCAGGCCTTTGGCGCGGGCGGTCCGCACGTAGTCCTGGCGGACGACCTCGAGCATTGCCGCGCGTTGGTAGCGCGCCGTACTCGCTGCGCCCACGAGACCGAGCGTGAGTGCGGGGAGTGTGAGGTGCCAGAGGAAATCGAGCACGCAGTACGGTGATTCGATCCTGGGACACAGGACGGGATCTGTGATCCCGCCCGCGGGGAACCAATGGAGCCATTGCGCGAACACGAGCAGCAGTACCAGCCCCAACCAGAACACCGGCATGGAGTTGATGAGCAGCGCAACGTTCCCGACCGCGACGTCGCCGAACCGGCCCGCCCGTACAGCCTGATAGATCCCGAGCGCGAGGCCGAGCGCGAAGTCGATGAGCAGCGCGGCGAGCGCGAGGATGAAGGTGTTGGGGATCGCCTCAGCGAGGGCATCGGCAATGGGCCGATGCAGGCCGATGGACTCGCCCAGGTCTCCATGGCCCAAGCGGGCCAGGTACATCCCGTACTGCACCAACAGGGGTTTGTCGCAGCCGAAGCGCCGACACAGCTGCTGGCAGACTTCCGGCGGGAGCGGCCGATCTTGCGACCCGCACGGGGTACCGTGGGCGAGGTGAACGACGAAGAACGTGATGGTGACGACCGCGAAGACGATGGCGATCGACGCGACCAGCCGGCGCACCAGCCACGCCGCCACCTAGCGCTCCACGCGGTCTCGATCCGTCAGTCGGTCAGCGGGAATGCGCCACGTGCGGAGCAGCGCGAGCCAGGAGTCGGGCCGGATCGTCACATCCACGATCCGCTTGTGGACGGCCGCGACATTGGAGGTGGCGAACAGGAAAATGCCGGGCGCGTCCCGGTTGAGCGTCTCGACGGCAGCCCGCCAGGCGCGCCGTGCCTGGTCGCGGTTCGCGGCCGACGCCACCGCCTGGTCCACCAGCCGGTCCACCTCCGGGTTGTCGTACCGTGTGTAGTTGGAGCGCCCAAATCCCGCCGGCGTCCAGGTCTGGGGAAAACCCGACGAGGGCGTCGGGTCGGTGTTCCACGTGTTCAGGAGGGCGTCGAACCGGCCCGCGCGAGCGCGCTCGTTGTACAGGCCGAAGTCGACCTCGTCGAGCTGCACGTCTACGCCGGCGATCCGGAATTGCTCCTGCAGGAGCCGCGCGTACTGCCGCCGGATGGCACTCGTCGTCGGCAGGAGCAGCCGGAAGGCGAGCGGCTTGCCGTCTTTGTCGCGGATGCCGTCGCCGTCCGTGTCGATCCAGCCGGTGCGGGTGAGGAGCCGCGCCGCCTGGCCGCTGTCGTAGGGCAGCTCGCGGATCTCCGGATCCCAAATCCACCACAGCTGCGAGAGCGGGCCGGGCGGGACCTTGGCGAGATCGCCGAACACGTTGCGCAGCAGCCGCTCGCGGTCCGTCGCCATGAACAGCGCCCGCCTCAGGTCACGATCCCCGAACAGGGGGTGAGGCCGCGTCGAATCGCCGGGCGCGGCCAGGTTGAATCCCACGTAGCCGTACGCCGACCCCTTGTAGGGGTACGTGGCGAGCTGGGTGTCGGCGCGGGCGCGCTGCACGTTGTCGGGCGTGACCAGCACTTCCACCGCGTCCGCGTCGCCCGCGAGCAGCTGGGTGACGGCAACCTGCTGGTCGGGTGTGAAGCGCCAGATCACGCGCCGCAGGTGGGGGCGGCCCAGGAAGAACGCCGAGTCCGCGGCCAGCTCGATGCTCTCGCCGGCCTTCCACGCGACGAAGCGGTACGGTCCGTCGCCCACCGGCGCGCGCCCGAACGCCGTGCTGCGCCACTGCTCGCGCGGGACCTCGCGCAGGAGGTGCGCCGGCAGGATGCGCATGTGATACACGGCGTCGTAGAACATCTCGGGATAGCGCTGCCGGAACCGGAACACGACGGTGAGCGAATCGCGCGTGGTGACGGCGGCGACCTGCCGCAGCGACGAGCGGAACGAAGAATTGACGAGCGTATCAGTGTAGGCGTCGTACGTGAAGGCCACGTCCGCGGCCGTCACGGCCTGGCCGTCTTGCCACCGAGCCCGCGTGTCGAGGTGAAACACCAGCGTAGTCGGCGCGTCCCATTCCCATCGCGCCGCCAGCTGGGGTTGGAAGTCCTCGTCACCGATCGTGTTTCCCGACGGCCCCAGGTCGGCGAGCTTGAGAAACAGCTGGTCCGTCACATCCCGCGTGATCACGAATTCGCTCACGGGCGGGAGCAGGATGTCCGGCTCCCCTCCCCCGGCGATGACCATGGTGCCGCAGTACTCCCCGGTGCAGCCCACCGGGCGCTCACACCCGGCGACGAGGAACAGCACGGCGAGGGGAATCAGGCCGGTGGATCGGCGGGCGTTTGGCATGGCGCCTAAGATTTCACGCGGCGCCGAGCGGCGCCAGGTCCAAATGCGAGGTTGTGGAGGTTGGGGGAGGTTGGTGAAGGTTGGGGGAGGTGCCTTCGTCACGCCACGCCTGCAGGATCGCCTCGACTACCTCGTCCCACGTCACGCGTCGTCCCAACTCCGCGAAAAGCGTGGTCGCCGCACTTGCGACGTGTGGCATGCGGCTGACGGCTGCAATGATCGCTTGCGAGCCGTCGAGCAGGATCGACCCATGCTGCAAGAATGCACCTCGCTTCCTGACTTGCGCCGAGCCCACCAGCTTGCGACCGGTGACGAGTACCTCGCCGCCGACCGGAGTCGCGAAGCAAGACGCGGGCGGGTCGACCCTCCCGGATGGTGGAGGTTGGTGGGGCGCGAGGGTGGCATCGGCACCGAGGGACCGGAGCGCGGCGGCGATCCGTTCATGGATGGTGTGGTACGCGTTTCGTAACGAGCCGAACGCCGCCACCGGGGCGGCTACCGCGTAGGTCACCTCGTGCTCGTGCCACACGGCGCGACCACCCGTCGGTCGCCGCACGACGTCGAGCCCACGCCGCGCGATCTCGGTGTGATCGTAGTGGGCCGCAGGCTCGTTGCGACCCAGGGACAGACAGGGCGGGTCGAAGCGGTACAGCCGCAAGAAGCTTGCGCCCGTGCCGTCGGCCCGGTCGAGCAGCGCCGCGTCGATCGCCATGTTTTCGGCGCCGGAGCGGCCGGCGGCGTCGAGGGAGAGGTGGAAGGCGCATGCCGCCTCAATCCGCGGCGAGCGCATAGGCCTCCATCGGCGGACACACGCACACCAGGTTCCGATCGCCGTACGCGCCGTCCACGCGGCTCACCGACGGCCACACTTTGTGCGCCCGCGTCCAAACGGCGGGGAAGGCGGCACGCTCACGCGTATAGGGGCGGTCCCACGCGTCGGCGATGAGGTCTGCCAGCGTGTGCGGCGCATTCGTGAGCAGGTTGTTGCTGCGCGGCTGCGTGCCGTCCTCCACTTCTCCGATTTCCTGGCGGATCGAGATCAGCGCGTCGCAGAAGCGGTCCAGCTCCTCCTTCGACTCGCTCTCGGTAGGCTCGATCATCAAGGTGCCCGCGACGGGGAAGGAGACCGTCGGCGGATGGAAGCCGTAGTCGATGATGCGTTTCGCGATGTCCTCCACTTCGATGCCGGCGGACGCCTTGAAGGGCCGGCAATCGATGATGCACTCGTGCGCGACCAGGCCGTTCTGCCCCGTATAGAGCAGCGGGTAGTGCGCCGCGAGCCGCCGCGCCACGTAGTTGGCGTTGAGGATCGCGATCCTGGTCGCCTCCACCAGCCCCTCGCGGCCCATTAGCGCGACGTAGGCCCAGGAGATCGGCAGGATCCACGCGCTGCCCCACGGCGCCGCCGACACCGTCCCGCACGGCTGCTGTTGGCGCAGCGGTACTACCGGGTGGTCCGGCAGGAACGGTCCGAGGTGCGCCGCCACGCAAATCGGGCCCATGCCGGGTCCGCCCCCACCGTGCGGAATGCAGAACGTCTTGTGCAGGTTAAGGTGGCACACGTCGGCGCCGACGTCGGCGGGGCGGACCAGGCCCACCTGCGCGTTCATGTTCGCCCCGTCCATGTATACCTGCCCGCCGTGCGCGTGGATGATCTCGCACACCTGGCGGATGGACGCCTCGAAGACGCCGTGGGTCGAGGGGTACGTGATCATCAGCGCCGCGAGCGTGTCCTTGTGCTCGGCCGCCTTGGCCCGCAGGTCCGCCAGGTCGATGTTGCCCCGGGCGTCCGACTGCACCGGCACGACGTCCAGGCCGGCCATGACGGCGCTCGCGGGATTCGTCCCGTGTGCCGACGTCGGGATCAAGCAGGTGGTGCGGTGCCCTTCACCGCGGGAGCGGTGGTAGGCTCGGATGACGAGCAGTCCCGTGAACTCGCCCTGCGCCCCCGAGTTCGGCTGCAACGAGATCTTCGGGAAGCCGGTGATCTCGGCCAGCATGTCCTCGAGCTGGCGGAACAGCGTGCGGTAGCCCGTGGCCTGCTCCCGCGGGGCGAACGGGTGCAGCCGGTTGAACTCACGCCACGACAGCGGGACCATCTCGGTTGTGGCGTTGAGCTTCATCGTGCACGAGCCGAGCGGGATCATCGCCGACGTGAGCGACAGGTCGCGCGCTTCGAGCCGCTTGATGTAGCGCAGCATCTCGGTCTCGGAGCGGTAGCGGTGGAACACCGGGTGCGTCAGGTAGGACGAAGTGCGGTGCAGCGACTCGGGGATCGAGGGGCCGGCCTTGGCGCCGAGATCCTCCACCATGAAGGGCAGCACCTCGTTGAGCGAGAACGCCGTCACGAGGTCGGCGAGGTCGCCGAGCGTGGTGGCCTCGTCGAGCGAGATGCCGATCCGCGTGGGGGAGATGACCCGCAGGTTGATGCGGCGTGCCCGGGCCGCGTCGAGCAGCCGCGGCAGCACCGACGACTCGACCTCCACACACAGCGTATCGAAGAACGACGAGTGCACGACCCGATAGCCCAGCCGGGTGACGGCCTGCGCGAGCAGGACGGCGAGCGTATGCACCCGCTCCGCGATGCGGCGCAGGCCGTCGGGCCCGTGATACACGGCGTACATGCTCGCCATCACGGCGAGCAGCACCTGCGCCGTACAGATGTTGCTGGTGGCTTTCTCACGCCGGATGTGCTGCTCGCGCGTCTGCAGCGCCATGCGCAGCGCGGGGCGACCGGCGGCATCGCGCGACACTCCGATGATGCGCCCGGGCACGTGGCGCCGGTGCGCTTCGCGCGTGGCGAAGAACGCCGCGTGCGGGCCGCCGTAGCCCATCGGCACGCCGAAGCGCTGCGAGTTCCCGACGGCGATGTCCGCGCCCCATTCCCCGGGTGGCGTCAACAGGGTGAGGGCGAGCAGGTCGGTCGCGACCGTCACGAGCGCCCCCGCCGCATGCGCCCGGTCGCACAACGCGCGATAATCCTCGATTTTGCCGTCCGTCGTGGGATACTGCAGCAGCGCCCCGATCACACCGGGGCGGAACTCGAAGCCCGCGGGATCGGCGATGACGGTCTGTACGCCGCGCGCCTCCGCCCGGGTCCGCACCACGGCGATGGTCTGTGGGTGGCATCCCTCGGCGATCATGAACATCGGAGTCGTGCCGGGGGGCACCTTCGCGACGGCTTCGGTCAGATTCATCGCTTCGGCGGCGGCGGTGGCTTCATCGAGGAGGGAGGCGTTGGCGATCGGCAGGGCGGTGAGGTCGGCGACCATCGTCTGGAAGTTGAGCAGCGCCTCGAGCCGGCCCTGCGCGATCTCCGGCTGGTACGGCGTGTAGGCCGTGTACCAGCCCGGGTTCTCGACGATGTTGCGTTGGATGACCTGCGGCGTGAACGAGTGGTGATACCCCATCCCGATGTAGGAGCGATACAACTGGTTCTGGGCGGCGAGCCCGCGCAGCGCCTGCAGCACCTCGCGCTCGGTTCGCCCCGGCGGCAGGGCCAGCGGGCGCCGCAGTCGGATGTCCGCCGGCACCACGGCGTCGATGAAGGCGTCGAGCGACTCGTATCCCAGCGTGGCCAGCATGCCCCGGGTCTCGTCGGGACTCGGTCCGATGTGACGGGTCACGAAGCGGTCGGCGGGGGCGAGCGAAGCGCGTACGGTCGGCATATGGAGTTCTCAGTATGCCGTCATCAGTCGGCCTTTACTGCGCTGATGACCGATGACGTCATTGTCCGATCTGTTTCTTGTAGGCCTCGCTGTTCAGCAACTGCTCGAGCTCGCCGGCGTTCTTGGCCCTGAGCTTGAGCATCCAGCCCGCGCCATACGGGTCGCGGTTCACGAGCGCGGGATCGCCTTCGAGTGCCTGGTTCACCTCGGTCACGGTCCCCGCGAGGGGTGCGTACAACTCCGAGACGGCCTTCACCGCCTCGATCGTGCCGAACACGTCGCCGCGGCCGAAGCTGGCGCCCACCTTGGGCAAGTCCACGTACACCACGTCGCCGAGCTCGCCCTGCGCGTAGTCGGTGATCCCAATCTGCACGATGGCGTCGGCGCCGGTCTGTTTCACGTATTCGTGCTCTTTAGTGTAGCGCAGATCGGCCGGGATATTCGCCATGCAGGGTCGGGCTCCGCGGGCGTGAGAGGTCGGGGCGAAGGTTATCGGAGCACCGAACCCCTGTCAAGCCAATGGGTTGGCCGATGGAAACAGGTCGGGGCGTGGCGCTAGTCCCGCCGCGCCGGGCTCGACGAGGAGGATCCGCCCGGCGGCCCAAGGGCGCAGGTCGAGCCGCACGGCGACCGGATCGGGGTCATCGGAGAGGGACGTGAGCACGCCGGGACGGCCCGCGCGCTCCCATGCGTGCTGCGCGGCCGCCGCGGCCGCCGCAGTCGCGACGATGGCGTCGGGCGGCACGGATTGGCCCAACGCCTTCGCGATCGCGGCCTCATCGCCGGCCACGCGGCGGACGGCGAGCCCCGCGTCTGCGTAGCGCGCCGCGATCGGGTTGAGCGTCGGCTGCTCGCGCGCATCCGCCGCGGCGAGCAGCAGCACGCGCGCCGGTCGCCCACCCACCGCGGCCACCGCCGCGCGGTGGCGCAGCTCGTCGAACGTGGCGCGGGCCTTTCGCTCGAGCTGCTTGAGCGAGCCTTCGTTCTCGATCACGAAGTCGCTCTTCGCCCGCTTGCGCTCGGCGGGCATCTGCGCCGCGATCATGCGGTCGGCCTCGTCGTTGGAGAGGCCGCGCATGGCGCGCAGCCGGGTGCGCCGCAGGGCCGTGCTGGCGTCCACCAGGACCACGACATCGAACTGGGCCGGGTCGAGCGCCTCGAAGAGGAGGGGGATGTCGTTGACGACGAGCAGGTCGCCGCCCTCCGTGGCTGCGCGCAGCAGCTCGTCGCGGCGGCGGCGCACAGCGGGATGGACGATCTGGTTGAGCGCGTCGAGCGCCGCCTGATCGCCCATCACTTTCCCCCGCAGCGCCGCGCGATCGAGCGTCCCATCCGCAGCCAGGACGTCCGCGCCGAAACGGCCCGCGATCGCCGCCAGTACCTCACCGCCGGGCGCCTGGGCCTCGTGGGCGAGCGCGTCCGCGTCGATGATCGTCGCCCCCCAGCGCTGGAACAAGTCGACGACGGTCGACTTTCCCGCGGCGATATTTCCCGTCAACGCGACGTTTAACACGGAAACACGTGCGGAATGGGGAGTGCGGAATGCGGAGTAGGGGGACCGGCTTCGATTCCGCACTCCGCATTCCGCATTCCGCACCTAGAGCAGTGCAGTCTGATCCTCATCCGCCCTCGGGACCTTGTGGCAGTGTCTGCACCTCGCCTCGTACGACTCGCGGCCCCCGACCATGATGATGGGGCTTTCCCACACCGCCGGCCGTCCGTTCACGAGACGCTGATTGCGGCTCGCCGGTCCGCCGCACACGACGCAGATCGCCTGGAGCTTGTCGACGATCTCGGCGACGGCGAGCAGCGTGGGCATCGGGCCGAACGGCAGGCCGCGGAAATCCATGTCGATCCCGGCCAGCACGGTCCGCACGCCGCGGTCGGCGAGCCCGTTTGCGACTGCCACGATGCCGTCGTCGAGAAACTGCACTTCGTCGACCGCCACCACCTCCGTGTTGGGTCGCACGGCGCGCAGCACGCCTTCCGAGGAATCGACCGGCTCGGCATCAACCGTCCCGCCGTCGTGTGTGCTCACCGTGTAGAGCCCGGCGTAGCGGGCATCGAGATGCGACTTGAAGACTTGCACCTGCTTACGGGCGATCACCGCCCGCCGGACGCGGCGCACCAGCTCCTCGCTCTTCCCGGAAAACATCACGCCGGCAATGACTTCGATCCAACCGGGGCGGGTGCCGTGGAACAAGCCTAACTCCTGATTGAACCCAGCGTCTTGAAACGGCGGGGAAGGGTAGCCGGTGGGAGGGGGTGGGGTCAAGGAAGTGCCCGTCTCTTGCGGATTTCCGGGGTGGGGGCTCATATTGTGGCGGTTTTATGCGGGTTTTCTCGGGCTACCCCGCGAAACGGGCGGAATTCCAAGGGTTTTCGCCTGCCCTAGACCCTCACAAGGAGACGCCGTGAACAAAGCCGAGCTGACCGCGGCATTGGCCATGCGAACCAAGATGTCGAAGGCCGACGCCGGCCGGGCGATCGAGGCCCTGTTTGACGACAAGGGGATCATCGCCGGCGAGCTCAAGAAGGGCGCGAAGGTGCAGATCACCGGCTTCGGCAACTTCGAAGCCCGCAAGCGTGCGGCGCGCGTGGGCCGGAATCCCAAGACGGGCAGCGTGATTCAGATCAAGGCGTCGATCGCCCCCGCGTTCCGAGCCGGCAAACAGTTGAAGCAGGTGGTGAACAAGAAATAACCCGACAAACCAGCGTCGGGTTTGCTGTTCACGGGCCGCCCCGCTGGGCGGCCCGTCGGCGTTTGGGGGCGCTCTAGGCGCGAGATCGAGCACCTGCTCGGCGCCGCAATCGGGACAGATGCCGCGCGCGTCGCGTTACCGCTCGCGGTCGCGCCGGGCCAGCACCCGGCGCCCGCGGATGGTCGCTCCGGTGAGACCCCGGATGGCCCGGTCCGCCGCTCCGGCCGCCACGTCGACGATGCTGAACGATTCGCGCACCTCGATCCGGCCGATGTCCTCCTTGGCCACACCGGCTTCGCGAATCAGGGCGCCGACGAGATCCTTGGCGCTGGCGCGGTCCTTCTTTCCTAAGCCGACGAAGACTTTCACCCGCGCGCCCTCGACCGGCGCTGCGACTGCCACGTCCTGCGTCCCGCTGGCCGCCTCGCCTTGCAACGCCAGCAACGCCGCCGCGACCTCCGCCGGATCGAACCGCTCGAACAACGGATCCAACAACGCGAGCTCCGCGTCCACGCCCCCTGCCCTGAGGACCCCTGCCACCCGCTCGCGCAGCGCTTCGGCGCGATCGCGCGCGCGGTCCGCGCCGGACGCCAGCACCAGGGGCGTGAGCGTCGCGACCGAGCGGAGATACGGCAGCTGGGCCGCGGCGATG
>DATNOH010000103.1:0-3528 GCA_035601435.1 Gemmatimonadales bacterium
CGTCACGCCCTCGTAAATCGAGACGTTGTTCTGGATCTTGACATTGTTGCCGATGCGCGTGCCAGGCATCACCACCACATTCTGACCCAGATTGCAGCGCTCGCCGATGACCGCCCCAGACATGACGTGACAGAAATGCCAGATCTTGGTGCCCCGGCCCACCTGCGCCCCGTCATCGACGTAGCTCGATTCGTGGACGAAGAACTCCGCCATCTAGACCCCGATCACCTTGACTTCAAGTTCCAGCTCCACGCCCGTTTTTTTGGCGACCGTCTTTCGCACGTGCTCGATGACCTTGAGCACGTCGCTCGCCGTCGCAGTGCCGGTGTTGACGATGTAGTTCGCGTGCAGCGTCGACACCTGAGCGCCGCCGATGGTGAAACCCTTTAACCCACATTCGTCGATCAGGGCACCGGCGGTGCGCGGGCCGCCCGGATTCTTGAAGACCGAGCCCGCGCACGGTTGGTCGAACGGCGTCCCGGCTTTCCGCCACCGCAGCAGGCGCGCCTGCAATTCCTTGAGCTTGGCGGGCGGCTCCTCGATGAGCGCCAGCTTCGCCTCGAGCACGATCACATTGCCAAGGTTGGACGAGCGGTACTTGAACGAGATCTGCTTGCGCGGCACCTGACGGATCTTCCCCTTGGCGTCCATCACGGTGGCCTCGGTCAGCACCTCGGCGAACTCGGCCCCGTGCGCACCCGCGTTCATGTGCACGCCGCCCCCCACCGTGCCGGGGATCCCGATGAACCGTTCCACACCGGCGAAGCCGGCCTCCGCCGTGCGCCGGGCCAGCAGGGGTGTGGGCAGCCCGGCTCCCACGATCGCCGTCGCGCCTTTCATCTCGAAGCGGTCGAGACCCTTCCCAATGCGGATCACCACACCCGGGAAGCCGCCGTCCTTCACCAGCACGTTCGAGCCCAGGCCGAGCACCACCCACGGGAGCCCGCGGTCCTGAGCCATATCGAGCGCCTTGGCCACGTCATCGGCGTCGGCGGGCATGACCAGGTAGCGCGCCGGTCCGCCGATCCGGTACGTAGTGTGGCGGGCCAGGGGCTCGTTCTCGAGCACCCGTCCCCGGAACTTGACCTTGGGAGCGGGCGGCGCGGCCGCGGCCGACGGCTTGGGGCCGGCTTTGCCCGCCTTCCCCGCCGGCTTGGCCGGAGCCTTCGCTATGCCCGGACGGCTTCCTTTGCGGGTCCCAGCGGCCGGTTTTCGACGGTCGTTCTTTCGTGCCATTCTTGGAGACTCCTCACGCTGCCGGTTCGGCTGCGCAGAGCAATGATCGCGTCGCAGGCGGCGCTCGCGGCCGACATCGTGGTCGTGTACGGCACGCGGTGCATCAGCGCCGCGCGCCGGATCGCGTAGTCGTCCGCCTGCGTGAACTTCCCGAGGGGCGTATTGATCAGGAGCTGCACTTCGCCCGACACGATCAGATCGATCGCGTTGGGCCGCCCTTCGTGGACCTTGGCCACCCGCTCGGCCGGCACGCCGCGGGCCCGCAGATACCGCGCCGTGCCCTCCGTGGCCGTGAGACGAAATCCCAGCTCGTGGAACCGCCGTGCGATGGGCAGTACGGTCGGCTTGTCCGAGTCGTTCACCGTCACGAAGATCCCTCCGGCGAGCGGCAGGCTGCCGTCGGCGGCAATCTGCGCCTTGGCGAAGGCCATCCCAAAGCTGTCCGCCAGCCCCATTACCTCGCCGGTGGAGCGCATCTCCGGGCCCAGGATGGTATCGACGCCGGGCAGCTTCGTGAAGGGGAAGACCGCCTCCTTCACCGCCACCCCGGGGAGCGGAAGGTCATCGGGAACCCCCAATTCGTCCAGGGTGCGCCCGGCCATCACCGCCGCCGCGAGCTTGGCCAGGGACACCCCTGTCGCCTTGCTCACGAACGGGACCGTCCGGGATGCCCGCGGGTTGACCTCCAGCACGTAGACGACGCCGTCCTTGATCGCGTATTGCACGTTGATCAAGCCCACCACGCCGAGCGCCTGGGCGAAGGCCTTGGTGTAGCGGCGCATTTCGTCCACCTGCCGATCCCCGATCAGATAGGGCGGCAGCACGCAGGCGGAGTCCCCCGAATGGACCCCGGCGTCCTCGATGTGCTGCATCACGCCACCGATGACGCAGCGCGTGCCGTCGGCCAGGGCGTCCACATCGCCCTCGAACGCGTCCTCGAGGAACCGGTCGATCAGCACGGGATGCTCGGGCGCGACGCGGGCCGCTTTCTCGAAGTAATCCCGCAACGAGCCCTGGTCGTACACGATCTCCATCGCCCGCCCGCCCAGGACATACGAGGGCCGCACCAGCACGGGGAACCCGATCCGCTCGGCCACCTTCACGGCTTCCGCGACGGAGCGCGCGGTGCCGTTCGCCGGCTGCGTCACTCCGAGGCGATCCGCCAGCGCCTCGAAGCGCCCGCGGTCCTCCGCGATATCGATCGAGTCGGGCGCGGTGCCCAGGATCGGGACGCCAGCCGCCTCGAGCGGCTTGGTCAGGCGCAGCGGTGTCTGACCGCCTAACTGCACCACGACGCCCTTGGGTCGCTCCCAGCGCGTGATTTCGAGCACGTCCTCCAGGGTGAGCGGCTCGAAGTACAGCTTATCCGAGATGTCGAAGTCCGTCGACACCGTTTCGGGGTTCGAGTTGATCATTACGGTCTTGAACCCCAGCTCGCGGAACGCGAGCCCGGCGCGCACGCAGCAATAGTCGAACTCCACGCCCTGCCCGATCCGGTTCGGCCCGCTTCCCAGGATCACAATGCCTTGCGCACCGAGTGGCTCCGATTCGTTCTCGGCGTCGTACGAGCTGTAGAGGTACGGCGTCGTGGACGGAAATTCGCCGGCACAGGTGTCCACGGTCTTGTAGGCGGGGTGCACGCCCAACCGCCAGCGCGTCTTGCGAACCGCCTCCTCGGAAGTCCCGCGCAGCGTCCCAAGTTGCCAGTCGGAGAAGCCCATGCGCTTCATGCGCCGCAGCTCGGCGGCGCCTGGCTCCCCTGGGGGGAGCGCGGCGAACCAGCGCTCCGCCTCGAGCAGCTCTTCCATTTGAAACAGGAACCAGGGATCGATCCCCGATGCCTGTGCGACGTCATCTACGGAGACGCCCGCGAGCAAGGCCCGTTTGATCTGGAAGACGCGCTCGGGCGTGGGGGTACGCAAGGCCACACGCAGGTCCTCCGGCGTATCGCTGGTGAGCCGATCGTCCGCCAGGGAGCCACCGACGACCCACCCCGGCCGGCCGATCTCCAGCGCCCGGAGCCCCTTTTGAAACGCTTCCTTGAACGTGCGTCCGATGGCCATCGCCTCTCCCACCGACTTCATCTGCGTCGTGAGGCGGAAGTCGGCCGTGGGAAACTTTTCGAACGCGAACCGCGGCACCTTGACCACTACGTAATCGAGCACGGGCTCGAACGACGCCGGAGTGGTCTTGGTGATGTCGTTCGGCAGCTCGTCCAGCGTGTAGCCGACGGCCAGCTTGGTGCCGATGCGGGCGATCGGGAATCCGGTCGCCTTGGACGCGAGCGCGGAC
>DATNOH010000104.1:0-10275 GCA_035601435.1 Gemmatimonadales bacterium
CTCGGTCTCTTGACGCTCAACATGCTCACGGCGGCGGACAGCGTGCTGATTCCGATCCAGTGCGAGTACTACGCGCTCGAGGGCCTCTCGCAGCTCCTCAATACTGTCAAGCTCGTGCAGCGGAATTTCAACTCCGCGCTCGCGATCGACGGCGTGCTGCTCACGATGTACGACGCGCGGCTCAATCTCTCGAAGCAGGTGGCCGACGAGGCGAAGGAGTATTTCGGCTCGCAGGTGTTCGGCATTACGATCCCGCGCAACGTGCGCCTCGCCGAGGCGCCCAGTTTTGGGAAGCCGATCCTGCTGTACGACGTGCAGTCGGTGGGTGCGAAGAGCTACCTCGCCGTGGCGCAGGAGCTGATCAGTCGGGTGGAGCACGGCGTCGTGCACTCCCCCGCCCCGCCCGCTGCCAAACCGCTGCCGGAGGTGCCCGCATGACGGAAACCATCGCAGGTCGCCGTCGGCTCGGCCGGGGCCTCGAAGCCCTGCTGGGACCCACGCGCGAGGAGGCCGAACGCGAGGGGAGTCTCGTCGAACTGGCGATCGCCGACATCCGGCCCAACCCCTACCAGCCCCGTCGGGACGTCGACCCCGCGGCGCTCGCAGAGCTCCAAGCGTCTATCCGCAAGGCCGGCTTGTTGCAGCCGGTCGTCGTGCGCGCTGTTCCCGGTGGCAATGGCGGCTTCGAGCTGATCGCGGGCGAGCGGCGGCTGCGGGCGTGTCAGGCACTCGGCTGGGAGAAGATTCCCGCCGTGAAGCGAGAAGTCGACGACCGCACCGCCCTCACGCTCGCGCTGGTCGAGAACCTGCAGCGCGACGACCTCTCGCCCGTTGATGAAGCGCGCGGCTATGAACGCCTCCTCGCGGAATTCAGCCTGACCCAGCAGGATGTAGCGGACGCGGTCGGTCGCGACCGCTCCACCGTGGCCAATGCGCTCCGCTTGCTGAAGCTTCCGGCGGCGGTGCTCGCCCTGCTTCACGAAGGCGGGCTCTCGGTCGGCCACGCGCGCGCGCTGCTCGCGCTCGAGGACACGCGAGTGGCCACCTCGCTCGCCAAAGAAGCCGTGGACCTCGGGCTCTCGGTGCGCGAGGTCGAGGACCGGGTGCGGGGCGGCCGCGCGCCGGTCCGCCGCCCGCGACTCAAGAAGGGCATGGGGCAGGCGCCCGAGGTGCGTCGCATCGAGGATGCGCTGCGCCGCCGCCTGGGCACCGACGTGCGCGTCACGCTGCGCGCCAAGGGCAAAGGTCAGATTCACCTGAACTTCTATTCCAACGACGATCTCGCACGGCTCCTGGAGCTCATCCTCGGCGGGCCGTTCGACGGATGACGAAGCGTAAAGATCGTCGCGTCACCATCGTCGTCCACACCGATGGAGACCTCGCCTCGCGACAGTACCGCGTGCCGGTGTGGGCGTTCGAGGCGGGGAAGTGGGGGGCGCTCGTCGTCGGGTTGCTGGTCGTGCTGTTCTTCGCGTTCGCCGGACCGATCGGCCGTGCGGCGGCCCGCGTCCCCGGGTTGGAGCGCCAGGTGACGCGGCTCGAGGAGGAGAACAGCCGCGTGCAGCAGCTCGCCGCGGCGCTGAACCGCGCCGAGGCGAACTACCAGGAGCTGCGCACCATGCTCGGCGTGCGCGCCCCCAGAGAAAAGGGAGCGGCGGCCCCGACCGGGGACCTCGTGCGGGCGGTCGCGGTACACGCCCGTCCCCCGTCGGCGCCGCTGCGCTACGAGCCGGGTCCCGCGGAGCCGACGCACTGGCCCCTCGACATGGCGGGCTTCGTGACACGGGGCCAGGTGCGGCCCGGCGATCCCGCCGAGTCGCATCCGGGTATCGACATCGCCGTACCCGCCGGAACGCCCGTCCGCGCCGCCGGCGGCGGTTCGGTCGAGGCGGCTGGCACCGACCAGGCATACGGCCTGTTCGTGCTCTTGCGACACTCGAGCGGGTATGAAACCATGTATGGACACGCGTCGCGCCTGCTGGTGCGCGAAGGCGACTCGGTCCAGGCGGGGCAGGTGATCGCCCTTTCCGGCAACTCCGGACGATCCACGGCGCCGCACCTCCACTTCGAAATCCGCCGCGAGGGTAAATCGCTCGATCCCCTCACGGTCGTGAAACAGGAGAACTGAAATGGCGATGTTCACCGAGAAAGGGCAGGGCCCGCTGGACTCGGAAGCCGGACTGTCCATCATCGGAACCGGGATGCGGGTGGTGGGCGATATCACCGCGGACGGCGTCGTGAAGATCGAAGGCACGGTGGTGGGTACCGTGCGTGCTGGCCGGCAGGTGCTGGTGGGGAAGGGCGGCGAGGTGGAAGGCGATGTGATCTCGCGCGAAGCCATTATCGGCGGGGAAGTGCGCGGTAGCATTCGCGCCGACGAACGCATCGAGATCCAGTCCACCAGCGTGGTGCACGGTGACGTCGTGGCAAAACGGCTGCTGGTGCAGGAAGGAGGCGAGATCAACGGCGTCGTGCGCATGGGCGAAGCCGCGCTCGAAGCGGAGACCGAGAAGGCGGGGGCAGGGACAGGGGCAGGGGCGCAGCGGTCATACTAGGTGTGCCAGATATCCACACGATCACTCTCCCGCGTGTGGATTGTTTATCTCTATATGTCGCAATACTTTGCACGACATTGTGTGTGGGAATCTCGCGTCACTGTCGATAATCTGGTGAGATAATGTCTCCATACTGCCAGACGTGAGGGGCGCGAATGGACCTCACCGCGCTGGTCTCGTATCTGGATCGCTACCTCCGAGTCGCCGAAGTGCCCGACGCGCCGCATGCGGTCAACGGACTGCAGGTCGCGAACGCGGGGACTGTGAGTCGTGTGGCAGCGGCGGTCGATCTGTGCGAGGCGACCGTGCGCTTGGCGGCAGAGCAGGGCGCCGACTTGCTGCTGGTCCACCACGGCCTGTTCTGGGGTGGGCTGCAACCGCTCACTGGGCGGGCGTATCGGCGCGTGACGGGACTCGTCACGCGCGACATCGCCCTCTACAGCGCCCATCTTCCACTCGATCTGCATCCCGAGGTCGGCAACAATGCGGTGCTCGCCCGGCAGCTCGGCATCTCGCTGCGCGGTGAATTCGGCGAAGAGTACGGCGTGCCGATCGGCCGGTGGGGAGACGTGGACATGTCACGGGACGCATTCGAGCGCCGGCTGGCGGGACTCACGGGCAGCGCACCGCAGCGGATGGCATTCGGCCCCGAGCGGGTGCGCCGCGTGGGGGTCGTAACAGGGGCGGCGGGATCGATGATCGCGCAGGCCGCCGCCGCCGACCTCGACACCTTCGTCACGGGCGAGGGTCCCCACCACACGTTTTTCGACGCCGAAGAGCTGAAGCTGAACGTGTTTTACGCGGGGCACTACGCCACCGAGACGGTGGGTGTCAAGGCGCTGGCCGAGCACCTCCACGCGCGGTTCGACCTTCCTTGGTCGTTTCTGGACCACCCGACCGGTCTGTGAATGCACGCCGCGTGCTGGCGGTGCTCGCGGCATCGCAGCTCGCCGCCATGGCGCCATGGTTCTCCGCGTCCGCCGTCACGCCGGCGCTCTCCAAGGTGTGGAGGCTCGATAGCGCAGGCGCGGCGTGGCTCACGATCTCCGTGCAGCTCGGTTTCGTCGCAGGGGCCATTGTGTCGGCGCTGCTCACGCTCTCCGACCGCTGGTCGGCCCGCCGGCTGGTCGCGGCCTGCGCCTGCCTCGCCGGTCTCGCGACCATCGGCGTCGCGTTCGCGCCAAACCCCGAAGTAGGCATCGCGCTACGAATGCTCACCGGTGCGGCTTTGGCGGGCGTGTATCCGCCCGGCATGAAGATCGTCGCCGGGTGGTATCGCGAAGGCCGAGGACTCGCGATCGGTGTTTTGGTCGGCGCGCTGACGCTGGGCTCCGCGCTCCCCCATCTCGTTCGCTGGGCGGTTCCGGTCGCGTCGTGGCGGCCCGTGCTCGTCATCGCGGCGGCCGCCGCGTTCGGTGGAGCGCTTCTGGTCCTGCTCGTTCCTCACGACGGCCCGTTCGCGGCACCGGCGCCCCCGTTCAGCTGGCGGGCGGCGCCACGCATCCTCGCCAACCGCGCCGTGTCGCTCGCGAATCTTGGCTACCTAGGCCACATGTGGGAACTGTACGCCATGTGGACGTGGTTGGCCGCGTTCGTCGCGGCGAGCGAACAGGCCCGCACCCATGGCGATCCGACCGGGAGCGGCGCGCCTGCGCTCGTCACGTTCGCGGTGATCGGCAGCGGTGCCTTGGGGTGCTGGCTCGGTGGGAAGTACGCCGATCGTTGGGGCCGCACGCTGATCACGAGTATCGCGATGACGCTGTCGGGCGCGTGCGCGCTGGCCGTGGGCCTGGTGTTCGGGCGTCCCCTCGCGGCATTGGTCCCGCTGCTCCTCGTCTGGGGCATCACCGTGGTCGCGGATTCGGCGCAGTTCTCAGCCGCGGTGAGTGAGCTGGCGCCGCGTGAGCTGGTCGGGACCGCGCTTACGCTCCAGACGAGCTTGGGGTTCCTCCTCACCTGCGTGACGATCTATCTGTTGCCATGGCTGGCAGCCCGAGTGGGGTGGCGCTGGAGCATGAGCGTCTTGGCGATCGGACCGGCGTGCGGTGTGTGGGCGATGCTGGTGCTGCGCCGGCGGCCTGAGTCGGCGGCGCTCGCCGGCGGGCGAGGTTAAGGGACTGCGACGATCCCCACTTCGCCACCGAACTCATCGGCGTGCGCCGTCCCCGCCGGGGCGGTCCACTTCCCGCCGTCGATCCGCAGGTTAACTCGGTGTGCGCCCCGGGGAATGTGCAGCACGGCTTCCCACACGTCGTCGCCAGTTCTATGGAGCGCGACCGGTTGCCAATCCGTGAAATCGCCGGCCACCTCCACCGTCGCCGCGGCAGGAGCGCGTACCACCACCCGCGTGGAGCCATCGGGGGTCGGCTGCACTTCGAGCTGGGCGGTGCTCCCACCGTCGCCCGAGGCAAGTGACCGACTGGGAAGCCACGGGTCGCTCCTGGCGCGCGGTCGCAGCAGCGCGGTCCGCAGGCGCAATCCGACGCTGACGTACCGCCCCGCCACACTGCCGCTGACCGGATCGGTGGGATAGCGGCCGCCCGAGGCGAACAGGGCCGCGCGCTCTCCCAGCATGAAGGTGGCGCCCGCCTCGCCATACACGCCATGACCGGCGCCGCGGCTCGACACCCTCGTCGCGACCGATCCATCGAGCTCGAAGCGGCCCCGGCTTGCGTGAGCGGTCGACGCGATGTCGCTGTAAGCCGTATCCCCGACGATCGATCGGGTCGCCGACGCAGCCACCGTCACCCCGGCGCGCCGCACCCACACACCCGCTCCCACGACCGCGACCGGGCGGGGTGCCTGGCCATACGAGGTGCGCCCCCCGGTCCCGCCGATCCAAGCGCCCCGGCCTCCCTCGATGAAATGCAGCCGGGCCTCGGCCGTTGCGTGCCAAAAACTCGCGAACTGGGCGTAGCTGCTCCCACCCGTCGAGATGGAGAGCTCGCCGCGCCAGCGGTGGGGAAGAAGGCTCGTCGGCGTGAAGAAAGAAGCGGCCACAAGTCCTTGTAGACTGCGGCGACCGCTCTCGAAACGGAGGTATGTGCCGCGGGCTGTCACGGCACTGCCGGGGCGCTGCCATGTGAGGGTTGGGGTGACGGAAGCGGCGCCGGAGCGAAGGAAGCCATCGTAGCGTACGGTAGAGACGCCGATGTCGACCGTCCCGGTTGTCTGGGCCGCGAACGTGCGTGCACCCAAGAGGGACATTGCCGCGGCCAGGGACGCGGTCCAAACATGTCGCGCGGCCGACGCTGGCCGCACGGGGTTAGGGGCGGCCGGGGCGCTGCGGGCGAGCCCCCGCGTTCACGTCGACGCTCTGCGCGGAAGCCGTCGCCGCCGCCGCGGTGGCAGCCGCAGGAGGCGCCCCGAGTGCGATATCACGCTCCACTGCGCGACGGAATTCGACCAAGTCGGCGTCTCTGGCCCGCCTCGCGAGGGAGAGCACGGCGGCCGCAGCACTGTCGACGGGCACTCCGCTGCTCACCAGATCGGCCAGCACGGCGAGCGGTACGATCAGGGACTCTCGCCGGGCATGGCGCAGCATGGCGAGGGTCGTCTGGGACGCCCCGGCGCGCAGCGCCGCAGCTCCGGCGCTGAGCTCGGCGGGCGAGGCTGTCGACCCGAGCGCGTCGCGGGCGCGCCCGAGGTCCACGGCGAGACGTCGCACCGCGGCGACGATCACGCCTTCCGGGGCGCCCTTGGTCGCACCCTCGAGGGCTCGCTGCACGAGCGGTTCAGTGGGGAGGGACGCAGTGCGCGCCGAATCGATGAGCGCCGCGACCACCGGGCGCGTGGCGGCGTCGAGTCGCTCGAGGCGCGGATCGACCTGCTGGGCGGCTGCGGGAGCCGCGACCAGTATCGCCGCCAGCAGCGGGCCGGTCGCACCGGCGAGGGCACGTTTCATGAGTCCCCCCCTCCTCCCACCGTGAGCACCGAGCTCGGTGCGCCGTAGTCGTCATCGCGGGCCACGGGCGCCGAGGGGTCGGCGAGCCAGCGGGAGCCGTCCACGAAGAAAGCATAGTGGTAGCGACCGGGCTCGAGCGGCACCACCACGGTCCACAGGGCGTCGCTGCCGGTTCGCTGCATGGGCGTGCGGGTGGCATCCCAGTCGTTGAAGTCTCCGACGAGCGATACGCGGGCCGCGCGAGGAGCGACGAGCACGAACTGAAAGGCACGCGACGCCACCTGCGGCGGAGTGGGCGAGGTGGAGTCTCTGCGGAACAGGAGCAGGGCGACCGCGAGAGCGGCGACGGCTGCGAGGCCACCCAACGGCGTCAGGGTGAACTGCCGGGGGCGCCTGAGCCAGCGCCACGCCTTCCCGACCATCGTGGCGCCACCGGGCGTGGGGAGGGCGCTGATCTCGCGCATGACCCGTCCATCGAGGGCCGGGTCGACCTGCACGGGTCGCCGCAGATGCCGCGCGATCCGCTCGATCACGTCGTCCATCGGTTCAAACACGCTCGGCCTCTTTCAGCATCGCCTGGAGCTGCTCGCGCGCTCGTTTCACCCGCATCTTCAGCGCGGAAATGCCCGCGCCGGTGAGTCGTGCCATGTCCTCGTACTCGAGCTCCTCGACGTGCTTGAGGAGGAACGCCTCACGCGACTCGGACGGCAGACGCGCCAACGCCCACCGCACCGTGTCGTCCCAGTCGGCCCGCCCGTCCGGCCCGGCCAGCGGCGCGGTCTCGAGCGCGGCGGGGTCGTTCACGAAACGGCGTGCGCGCCGCGCCGCGCGCGCGCCGGCCGTGCGGCACCGGTTCACCAGAATGCCGTACAGCCATGCACCGAAGCGCTCGGGATCGTCGCAGCGCGAGAGCGAGCGATAGGCACGGACGAAGGCGTCCTGCAGCACCTCCTCCGCGTCCTCTCGATTTCCGAGCATGTGCAGCGCGTACCGGCCCAGGCGATCGCGATATCGCGCGACGAGGTCGGCGTAAGCACGGGTGTCGCCGGTTTGCACGCGGCGCACCAGAGCGGCGTCGCTCGTCCCCACGCTGTGTATACCCCTAGAGCGCATCCCTGCGTCACACTACCCCGCATGTGTGACCTCGGCCAGGGGAGCGGGGGTATCTTGGGCGGAGCCGCGCCGTCCCCAAAGGAGCGACCGATGTCCAGACGCCTCGCGATGCCCCTCCTGGCCACTGTGCTGTTGGCCGGCGGCGGTTGCTACCAGGACGATGCCGGGCCGAACGCGCCGCCCTCCACCCAGACGCCGTTCGCGAAGGTGCTGCTCACCGATGCGCCGTTCCCCTACGACTCCATCACGAGCGTGAACCTGTACGTGGTGCGGATCGAAGCGAGCGCGCAGATGGACACCACCGCTGGCACGTGGGTGGTCTTCGCCGAGCCGCGGCAGTCCTTCGACTTGCTCCAGCTGCAGCAGGGCACCACCGCCCTCCTGGGTGAACGGCAGATCCCCGCCGGGCAGTATCACGCGATCCGGATGACGATCGACACGAGCCTGTCATCCATCCGGGGCCCGGCGGGCCAGGTCCCCGTGAACTGGAACAATTACTCCGGGTCTAACGAAATGCCGCTGTACGCCTCCGTCGACTATCCGGTGAATGTCGCCAGCGATGGCGCGGAGATCGTCATCGACTTTGACGTCGGCCGGAGCTTCCTCTGGGCCCTGTACGGGACGCGAGAGTTCACGTTGTTCCCCTGGCTTCGGGCGGTCAGTACTGCTGCGACCGGCGCGATCGAGGGAACCGTGACCAGCGACTACAACGGACCGGTTGCGCCGGTCCCGAACGCGAGCGTCAGCGTGTGCGCCGCTAATCCCTGTGATTCACAAAGCTCGGCGAACGTGGTGGCGAGCGGCCGAAGCGACAACGCGGGACATTACAAAGTGGCGTTCGTGCGCGCGGGCACCTACACGGTGCGGATCGAGCGGGCCGATCATCCGTGGCTCGATCCTGTGGTCACGCTGGCCGTCACGGTGAGCACCGGCGGCACGACCACCCTCTCGGTCGCGCTGCCTCGCGCGGGTTCGGGGGGCGCGTACATCCGGATCTCGGGGCCTACGTCGGTCGGCATCGGCGGAGCCATCCTGCTGCAGGCCGCCGTGGGGGACGCGACCGGTGCTCCGGTCTCGAACCCGTCGGTCACGTGGACGAGCGACAACTCCGCGATCGCATCCGTGTCGTCGTCGGGAACCGACACAGCGGCTGTCACCGGCAATCAAGCGGGCTTCGCGACCATCAGGGCGAAGAGTGGTGCGCTCAGCGACGCGATTACGATCCAGGTGCTCGGGTCGCCCGGCGCCCCGGTGGCGAGCGTGACCGTGCAGCCCGCGACCGCTAGCCTGACGGTCGGCGACAGCGTGTACTTCACGGCGGAGCTCCGCGACTCAACAGGAACGGTGCTCAGCGGTCGACCGGTGTCGTGGTTCAGCACCGACAGCTCGGTGTTCGTCATCCAGTTCCAGGGCGGTACGAACCCCATCGCGATCGTTCGCCCCCGCAGTGTGGGCAGCGCGTTCTTGCGGGCGACGAGCGAAGGCAAGACGGGCCAGGCGACCATTACCGTGCACTGATCCCGGAAACTGGGAGGGGCGGGGGACTCCCCCCGCGCGCCGCCGGCTCGTACTTTGCGGTTCCCCGATCCCGTCCGGAGGTCGTTTGCGTTTCGTTCCGCTCTTCGCGATGGCCCTGGTGGTGGCCTGCGCGCGTCCGCCCCGTGCGGCAGCTCCCCAGCCCGGCCTGTTCGGCCCTTCCTCTCAACCCGTGCTCTTGCCCCCACGGCGCTTCGAGCCGGACGTGCCGCGCACGGACGCCGAATGGCGCGCTGTCGGAAGGGAAGCCACGGCGCTGCTGTCCCAATACGTCGCGATCAACACCACCAATCCGCCGGGCAACGAGCTCCAGACCGCCAACTGGCTGAAGGCGGTGCTCGCGCGTGAAGGGATCGACGCCCAGGTGTTCGAGCCCCGACCGGGGAAGGCGAACCTGTATGCGCGGGTCAAGGGAGACGGCAGCGCGCGGCCGCTGATTCTGCTCAACCACATGGACGTAGTGCTCGCGAGCCCGGAGTACTGGAAGGTCGACCCCTTCAGCGGGGCCGTGCAGGACGGCTACGTCTGGGGACGCGGCGCGCTCGACATGAAGGGCGAGGCGATCGCGCAGCTCATGGCGATGCTCACGCTGAAGCGCGGCGGGGTGCCGCTCAAGCGCGATGTGATTTTCTTGGCGACGGCCGATGAAGAGATCGGCGGCGGCGTGGGTGCGGGCTGGTTCGTCGAGCATCACCTCGACCTCGTGCAGGATGCGGAGTTCCTCCTCAACGAGGGCGGCACGATCCGCACCGATGCGAGCGGACGCGTCGAATACTACGGGGTGGGGACGACCGAGAAGTCACCCTTCTGGCTCAACCTGGTTGCGCACGGCACACCGGGCCACGGATCGCGCCCCACGCCCGACAACCCCGTGCACCGGTTGGTGCGAGCCCTGTCCCGCATCGCTGCCTATCAGACGCCGCTGGTCGTGACGCCCGCGGTCGAGCGCTACCTTCACGATCTGGCCACGATCGAGACCGACCCAGCGCGCCGCGCCGCGCTGGCGGACGTGCGTGCGGCGCTGCGCGACTCGGCCGCCGTGCGCCTCCTCACCGGCGATCTCACCTACAACGCGCTGCTGCGCAACACCATCTCGATCACGGGCCTGCAGGGGAGCGACAAGACGAACGTCATCCCGCCGCTGGCGCGCGCGGCGCTGGACGTGCG
>DATNOH010000105.1:0-8578 GCA_035601435.1 Gemmatimonadales bacterium
GGTACCGGGCCGCGCGCTGCACACCACCATCGACCTCGAGCTGCAGCGCTATATCGCGCAAATCTTTCCGGCGGGACAACGCGGCGCGGTGCTCGCGCTGAATCCTAATTCGGGTGAGATCCTCGCCCTGTACAGCGCGCCCGGCTTCGATCCCAACGCCTTCGTGGGCGGCGTGGACCCCGATTACTGGCGCCGCCTCAACGTGAATGAGGCTCACCCCCTGTTCGACCGAACCATCCAGGCCCGCTATCCACCCGGGTCCACCTGGAAGCTCGCCCTGGCCGCGATGGCGCTGAAACGCGGACTCGTCACGCTGCGATCGCGTATGCCCATCCCTTGTCGCGGCGGGTTGCAGTACGGCAACCGCTTCTTCCGTTGCTGGTCGGCAAAGGGACATGGCGACCTCGCCCTCGCCGACGCCATCGCCCAGAGCTGCGACGTGTACTTCTATCAGCTGGGCCTGAAGCTCGGCCTCACGTCGTTGCTCGAGGACGCTACTGGTTTGGGTTTCCACGCGCGCACCGGCATCGACCTCCCCGGCGAGATCACCTCGGAGTTCCCCGGTGGGACCGATTACTACGACCGCGCGTACGGCCCGCGCCGCTGGACGTCGGCGGTGACGCTCAACCTGGCCATCGGGCAAGGAGAAAATGCCCAGACCCTCGTGAACATGGTCCGCTTTTACCAGATGCTCGCGAGCGACGGCCGAGCGCGGCCTCCCTACATCGTCCGCCCCGCGGCCGGCCCGGGCGCGACGCTCGCCCTCACGTCGGATCAGCTCGCCGGGCTGCGGCAGGCGATGATCAGTGTGGTGGAGCGTGGCACGGCGCGAGGCGCGGGGCGGTTCGGCGGCAGCATCTCGATCGCCGGCAAAACCGGTACGGCGCAGAACCCGCACGGGCCGGCGCACGGCTGGTTCATTGGATTTGCACCTGCCGAGAAACCGGAGATCGTCGTGGGCGCAATCGTGGAGTTCGCACGCGAGGGCCCCTACGTGGCACCGCTCGTGACCCGCGTGATCGGCCACTATCTCGGGGTGGACACGACTCTCGCGTCGAAGGTGCGGATCGTGCTCCCAACGGATACCGCGCCACACGCGGTGCAGATCCTGCCTGGCGTCCCGGAAGAGGACACCACCGTTACACCGCTCGATACCGGGACCACCATCCCCCCGGACAGCGTGCCGCCACCTGACCCCAACCCACCGCCCCCCGATGCGGCCGCCGCTCCGCGAGATCGATAGGCCGCTCGCCGCGGTCGTGCTCGCCCTCGCGGCGTACGGGCTCGCCACGCTGTACTCCGCGGGGCAGACCGACGTCCCCACATTCGTCGCCACGATCTGGCACAAACAGGTGATCTGGCTCGGCGTGGGTCTGACGGCCGCCGTGCTGATGTTCCGAACGTCGCCGCGATTGCTCGAGTGGGCGACCCCGTACGCATTCGGCATCAGCGTGTTGGTGCTGCTGTTTACGCTCTTTGCGGGCACCGGCGCCGGCACGGCGGCGAGCGAGCGGTCCTGGATCTCGATCGGAGGCCTGCGGCTGGGGCAGCCGGCGGAGCTCGCCAAGCTCGCGGCCATCCTGATGCTGGCGCGCTGGCTCGCCGAGCGGCGCGAGGCCCCGGCCACCCTGCGCGACCTGTTGTGGCCGTGCGTCATCGCCGGCCTCCCGGCGCTGCTGGTCATGAAGCAGCCCGACCTCGGGAGCGCGATGGTGTTCATCACGATCCTGTTCGCGATGCTCTACTGGGCGGGCACGAAGCCGTCACTGCTGGTGCTGCTTGGCTCTCCGGTCATCGGCCTGGTGCTCGCCTTCTCCACGGTTGCCTGGGGCGCGTGGATCATCGTGCTGCTCGCGTTGCTCCTGTGGTGGCGGCCGTACGTGTGGGAAGGGCTGGCCGTCATGCTGGCCAACCTCGTCATGGGCGTGGTCGCGGTCCCGTTCTGGCAGCGCCTCGCGCCCTATCAGCAGAACCGCCTGCTGGCATTCCTCAATCCGCAGCAGGATCCCCGGGCGACGGGGTGGCACGTCATCCAGTCGAAGATCGCGATTGGGTCGGGCGGATTCCTCGGCCAGGGGTTCACCCAGGGCCCGCAGAAGCGGCTCGCGTTCCTGCCCGCTCAGTTCACCGACTTCATCTTTTCGGTGGTGGGCGAGGAGCTGGGGTTCGTCGGCGTGCTGGTCGCGCTGGCCCTGCTCGTCGCCCTGATCCTGATTCTGCTCCGCATCGCGCGGCGCGCTACCGATCCATACTCCAGCCTGTGCGTGTTCGGGGTCGCCGCGCTGCTGTTTACGCACATCATCGAGAACGTGGGGATGACGGTGAATCTCCTGCCGATCACGGGCATCCCCCTCCCGTTTTTTTCCTACGGGGGCTCATTCCTGCTCACGTGCTCCATCGCCGTGGGCATTTGCCTCCGGGTTGCGTGGGAGTCTCGACAATCGGGCTACGCCGAGCTCTGACAACGACTTACGCGGTCGGGACTGGCGCGGCGGGAGGGCCCCTCACAAATTGTCGCCTTCGAGTCCCCCACTGTGGCGCGAATGGCCTGGTTCAAAAAAGAGCGTAAGCCCCGCACGTCCGAACGGGTCAAGCTGGAGATTCCGGCCGACGCCTGGGAGAAATGCGACGAGTGCGGGCACATCGACATCAAGGACCGGTTCGTCCGCGCCTTGAATGTGTGCCCTAATTGTGGGCACCATCGCCGGATTTCCGCCCAGGAGTACATCGATCTCCTGATAGATGAAGGTTCCTGGCACGAGCTCGACGCCAGACTCCACTCCACCGACCCCCTCCACTTCGAGAACTACCCGCAGCGCCTCGAGACGGCCATGCAGAAGGCGGGCCCGCTCGAGGCGGTGCGGACCGGCTACGGCCGTTTGGACGGCATGCCGCTCGACGTCGCGGTGATGGATTTCAACTTCATGGGCGGGTCGATGGGCTCGGTGGTGGGAGAAAAAATCGCCCGGCTGACCCGGCGGTCGGTCGAGCGGCACGTCCCGCTGGTGATCGTGTCGGCCTCGGGCGGGGCGCGGATGCAGGAGGGAGTCCTGTCCCTCATGCAGATGGCGAAGAGCTCGGTCGAAATCGCGAGATTGCGGTCCGCCCGGGTGCCCTTCATCTCGATCCTCACGAACCCCACCACCGGAGGCGTGTCCGCGTCGTATGCCATGCAAGGGGACGTCATCCTGGCGGAGCCGGGAGCGGTGATCGGGTTCGCCGGTCCCCGGGTCATCAAGCAGACGATCGGCCAGGACCTGCCGCCCGGTTTCCAGACGGCCGAGTTCCTGTTAGAGCATGGGATGATCGACGCAGTGGTGCCGCGCAGCGAGCTGCGGGACACCACCGCCCAGCTGCTCCGTCACATGGCCGGCCGGCAACCGGCGGAGGCTGCCGACTGACCCGGCTGTCCTTCGAGGACGCCTGCCGCTTTCTCTTCGCGCGACAAGGGAGCCGTATAAAGTGGAGCCTCGGGCCGACCGAGGGGCTCTTGGACGTGCTGGGACATCCGGAGCGCCACTATCCGCTGATCCACGTCGCGGGGACGAACGGCAAGGGATCGACCTGCGCCTTCGTAGCGACCGAGCTGCGCGCCCGGGGCCTCAAGGTGGGCGTCTACACGTCGCCGCATCTCGTGTCGGTGCGGGAGCGCGTGGAGGTGGACGGCGTGCCGATCGGGGAGGAGGCCTTCGCCGAGTGGACCAGCTTTCTGCGACCCCACATCGAGCGGCTCGATGCCAGCTTCTTCGAGGCCACCACCGCCATCGCCTTCGCCGACCTGGCGGCACGCGGCGTGGACGTGGCCGTGATCGAAGTCGGATTGGGGGGGCGGCTCGACTCGACCAACGTCATCACGCCGCTCGTGTCGGTGGTCACCAAGATTGCCCGGGAGCACACCGACTACCTGGGCACCGACCTCGCCTCCATTGCCCGGGAGAAGGCCGGGATCGCGAAGCGCGGCGTGCCCTTCGTGACCGGTGAGCCGGATCCGACGGTCCGGCAAGTGCTCGTCGCGGAGGCGGAGCATCGGGGCGCCAGTCGCGTGATCCTCGTGGACTCGAGTGCCGCGCCTACGCGGCCGCTCGGCTTGAAGGGACGGCACCAGCACGGCAACGCCTGGGTGGCGTTGGGGGCGCTAAACGCGCTCCCCCCTCCTTTCGGACCGGTCGGCGACAAGTGGCCAGACAGCTTCGGGCACGCCTACATGCCGGGGCGATTCGACGTGCGCGGGAGATGGATCTTCGATGTGGCGCACAACCCCGACGGGGCACGCGTCCTGGCCGACACGCTGCGAGAGTGCGATCCGCCGCACCCGCGGCGCGCCCTGGTGGGCGTGCTGGGCGACAAGGACTACCTCGGGATGATCGACTGCCTTGCGTCGCAAGTGGACGGCTTCGTGTTCACCGTTCCCGAAACCGCGCCCGAGCGGCGCCGCTGGGACCTCGGCCGGCTGGAGCGCGAGCTCGGGCGTCTCGCGGTGGCGCACGAGTTCGAGCCGCAGTTCGAGCGCGCACTGGAACGGGCGCAGGACGACGCCGCGACGGTGATCGTCACGGGATCGTTTCACACCGTCGGCGACGCGCTCGCCCGCTTGCCCGGGTTTGCGCCGGTCGGCTAAATTGTTGCGATGCAAGGACAAGCCCTACCAGGCTTCCGAGACTTTTACCCCGACGAACTGGCTCTCAAGAATCACATCTTCGCTACCTGGCGCGAGGTCGCGCGGCGTTACGGCTTTCAGGAGTACGATGGCCCCCCGCTCGAGCCGCTGGAGCTGTATACGGACAAGAGCGGTGCGGAGATCGTGCAGCAGCTGTACGCGTTCGAGGACAAGGGCGGGCGTAAGGTCGCGCTGCGTCCCGAGATGACGCCCACCCTCGCCCGCATGGTGGGAGCGCACGCCCAAGCGCTCAAAAAGCCGATTCGCTGGTTCTCGATCCCCCAGCTGTTTCGCTACGAGCGACAGCAGCGCGGACGGCTGCGGGAGCACTTTCAGCTCAATATGGACATGCTCGGCGAGGCGAGCCCGCTCGCCGACGCCGAGCTCATCGCGGCGGCGATCGACATCATGCGGGCGTTCGGGTTCGGGCCGGCGGACGTCCAAGCGCGGGTCTCGGACCGCCGGGTACTCAGAACACTGCTGCTCGGCAGGGGCCTTACTGAGGCTCAGCTGCCGACAGCCTTCGAGGTGATCGACAAAAACGAGCGGGTGCCTCAGGAAGCTCTCGCGGAGATCCTGGCGAAGGTGGGAATCGCGAGGCGGGAAGCGAGCATCGTCTTCGAAGTAGCGAATCTGCGGAGCATCGAGACCGTGACCGCAGCTCTCGCCAAGGTCGAAGGCGGAGAGGAGGCGGGTGAGCCGCTGCGCCAAGCCGTGGGCGCCCTGGAGGCCATGGGCCTCGGCGAGTTCATCGCGGTAGATCTCACGATCGTCCGGGGGCTCGCCTACTACACGGGGATCGTGTTCGAGCTGTTCGACACGGGGAAATCGCTGCGGGCGATCTGCGGCGGCGGCCGGTATGACGGCCTGTTGAAGGCGCTGGGCGGGGTCGATCTTCCCGCCCTCGGGTTCGGCATGGGGGACGTCGTCCTCGGAGAACTCTTGAAGGAGCGCGGCCCGGCCGACCAGGCGTCGACGAAGCTCGACGCCTTTTTGATAGCGGTGAGCGGCGAAGACGTGGCGCCTTTGCTGAAGCTGGCGCACCAGCTGCGAGACCGGGGTGTCGCCGTGGAATACGGCCTCCGGCCCGCCGCCATCCGCAAACAGCTGGAGCTCGCCGCGGCGCGGGGAGCACCGCGGGCGGTCATCGTCGGGCCCGACGAGCGGGCGGCCGGCGAGGTGGTCGTGCGGGACTTGAAGGCCGGTAAGGAACAGCGCGTGCCCATCGCGCAGCTGCTCCAAGGATCTTTCGACTAATGGCCCAGGCGCAGAGGATCACGCCACGCGCCAAGGATTTCAGCGAGTGGTACAACGACGTCATCATGCAGGCCGAGCTGGCGGACTACTCGCCGGTGCGCGGCTGCATGGTCATCCGGCCCCATGGTTACCGTATCTGGGAGCTGATGCAGGGTGCGTTGGACGACATGTTCAAGGCGACGGGTCACCAGAACGCCTACTTCCCGTTGTTCATCCCGATGAGCTTTCTCGCGAAGGAAGCCGAGCACGTCGAGGGTTTCGCGAAGGAAGTCGCGCTGGTGACGCACACCCGGCTCAAGGCCACCGGTAAGGCCGGCGCGCTGGCCGTCATGCCCGATCCCGAGTCGGTGCTCGAGGAGCCGCTCGTCGTGCGGCCCACCTCCGAGACGATCATCTACGCGATGTTCGCCAAGTGGATCCAGAGCTATCGCGACCTGCCGCTGCTGATGAATCAGTGGTGCAATATCGTACGCTGGGAGTTCCGCACCCGGCTGTTCCTCCGCACCACGGAGTTCTTGTGGCAAGAGGGGCACACGGCGCACGCTACCGAAGCCGAGGCCGAAGCGGAGGCGCGGCAGATGCTCGGCGTGTACCGCACGTTTCAGGAAAACTGGATGGCGATGCCGGTGATCACCGGACGCAAGACCGAGAGCGAGAAGTTCGCGGGGGCCCTGCGCACGTACGCCCTCGAAGCGCTGATGCAGGACAACAAGGCGCTCCAGGCCGGGACGTCGCACAACCTCGGCCAGAACTTCGCGAAGGCCTTCAACGTGCAATACCAGACGGCGGCCGGCGGCCTCGAGCACGTGTGGAACACGTCGTGGGGCGTGTCGACGCGCATGATCGGCGGGCTGGTGATGACACACTCGGACGACAACGGATTGGTTTGCCCACCCAAGCTCGCGCCGCTGCAGGTGGTCATCGTTCCCATCTGGAAGTCGGAGGAAGAAAGGGGTCAGGTGCTAGGGGTTGGGGACAAGGTGAAGGCGGAGCTGGTGAAGGCCGGGATTCGCGTCGAGCTGGACGCCCGCGACAGCCTCAAGCCCGGTGCCAAGTATTTCGAGTGGGAGGCCAAGGGGGTGCCGTTGCGGCTCGAGATTGGGCCGCGCGACGTCGCCGCGGGGCAGGTGATGACGGCGCGCCGCACCGGCGGCAAGACGCCGGCCAAGCTGGATGGGATCGGCGACATGGTCCGGAGGACTCTCGATGAGATTCAGGCCAACTTGTTTCAAACGGCCAAGGATCGACGCGAGGCCCACTCGATCCGCGGCGTTACCAAGCAGCAGTTCATCGAGTTCATGAAGGGCGTGGGCGGATTCGCGTACGGCGGCTTCTGCGGCTCGCATGAGTGCGAGGCCGAAATCAAGCAGCAGACGGGGGCGACGGTGCGCGTGCTGCCCGATCCCGAATTTCGCTCGCCTGTGGCGCCCAAGACCTGCATGTGGTGCGGGAAGCCCAGCGTCGCCGAGGCGGTGTGGGCGCAGGCGTACTAGGGTTCGATCCGGCGCTGCTGCGCTCCATCGCGGAGCGGGTCGGTACTCCCACCTACGTCTACAGCGGCAACCTGATCCGCGCCCAGTACCACGCGCTGCAGGACGCCCTGAAGGACGTGCCGCACCGCATCTGTTATTCAGTGAAGGCCAACGGCAACATCGGCGTCCTCAAGGTGCTCAAGGGGCTCGGCGCGGGCGCCGACATCGTCTCCGTCGGCGAGCTACGGCGCGCCCTGGCGGCGGGGTTCGAGGCAAGCTCGATCGTGTTCTCCGGGGTGGGAAAAACCGCCCCGGAACTCGAGGAAGCGATCCGCGCCGGCGTGGGATTCCTGAACGTCGAGTCCCCCGCCGAGCTGGACGCGGTGATCGCGGTCGCCCGCAAGCTGAGGAAGCGCGCGAGCCTCGGCATCCGCGTCAACCCGGACGTCGCGACCGAGACCCACCCCTACACGAAGACGGGCGAGAAAACCGCCAAGTTCGGTGTTCCCTACGACGAGGTCGTGAGCGTGGCCCAGCGCGTGACGGCCGAGCCGCTGTTCACGCTGCGCGGGCTCGCGATGCATCTCGGCTCGCAGATCACCGACGTCGAGCCGTATCACCGCGGCACGATCAAACTGCTCGAGCTGGTGACGGCGCTGCGCGCCTCGGGGATCGGCACCATCGAGGCGCTGGATGTGGGCGGCGGGCTGGGCGTCCGTTACCACAACGAGAAGGCCCCGAGTCCACGAGACTTCGCCGACGCGGTGGCGCCCCCGATCAAGCAGGCCGGACTCGCCTTGCTGTGCGAGCCGGGGCGCTACCTGGTGGCCAACGCGGGCGTCCTCGTGACCAAAGTGCTGTACCGCAAGCATGCCGGTGGCAAGGATTTCGTCGTGGTGGACGCGGGGATGACGGATTTCGTGCGACCCAGCCACTACAACGCGCATCACGAGATCGTCCCACTCAAAGACGGCAGCCGCTCCGAGGAGCTGGTCAACGTGGTGGGGCCCATCTGTGAGTCAGGAGATTTCCTGGCGCTGGACCGCAAGCTGCCCGCGGTCGAGCCCGGCGAGTACCTGGCGGTGCTCGGCACGGGCGCGTACGGCTTCGTGATGAGCTCGACCTACAACCAGCGGCCTCGGCCGCCTGAGGTTCTGGTCGAGGGCGATCGCTACTTTATCGCGCGCCAGCG
>DATNOH010000106.1:0-3288 GCA_035601435.1 Gemmatimonadales bacterium
CCCGAGGTACTGAACAGCATCGGCGGGTGCGCGACGACGTCCGCCGCGGAGCGCGCCGCACCCACGCTTCCGCTTGCGGCCGTGCCGCTCCCGGCCCGGCTGGCGGTCACCGTTGGGAGCGAGGCGGTGGCGCGCGTACAGGTGAGGCGGGGTGAGCTGCCGCAGGCGGGCGTGCCGCTCGTATTGCGTGGGACTTCCGGAATTCCCGGCGGGCCGCCGCAAGATGTGCACGCCCGCACCGATGCGAACGGCGTCGCCCTATTCCGGTTTCCCGTCGGTCGACTCCCCGCGACCTACACGTTCGACGTAGTCACCGCCGGAGGATTCTCGCTCCCCGGAACCCCCCCGCTCGAGCTGATGGTCGGACCTTCGGGGGTGGCCGTCGCGGCGGTACAGCCCGGCCGCGTGGAGCTGCGAGCCGGTGAGCGCGGGCCGATCTCCCTACTGGTGACGGTGCGGGACTCGCTGGGGAACGCCGTGCCGGGTGAGACGGTCGCGTTGCAGCCGGACAGCCCGGACATGGGAGTGGCCCCGGAGGCTCGGTCCACGGACTCGCTCGGGAGAGTGACGTTCGTCGTCGAGCGCGCAGCGATACGCCACGGCGGAAAGCTTGCGATTCGGGTGCGGGGCCAGCAGTTCGGATCGGTAGACGTCGTGCGGACCGACGTCCTGGCACCGGCGACCACCGGCTTCGTGTCGGGAATCGGACAACGCGGCATTGCCCGAACCCGGCTGAACGAGCCGCTGGTGTTTCAGGTGCGCTCGAGCCTCGGCAGGCCGTTGGCGGGCAAGATCGTGACGTTCCGAGCGGTGAACGCCGAGGTCGGGACCGACAGCGTCGCGACCGACTCGGCGGGCCTCGCCCGGGTAGAGGTGACTCTGGGCAAGCAAGCCGGCCCGGCCCTCGTCTCCGCCACCGTGGACTCGCTCCAGCGCCAGGCGACGCTCTCGGTGGACCCGGCGGCGCCCGCCGGCGTCATCATCGAGCGGGACGGGAACCGGGTGGACGGCGGTACCGTGATCGCCACGGCCGGCGTCGCCTTCAGGCTGCGGGTGTCCGCGCAAGACGCGTACGGCAATCCGGTGCCCACGGCGGATCTGGCGCGGATGATTCAGAAGATGCGCAATCGGTTCAACCTGCAGTCGCAGCTCTTGAAAATGATCAGCGTCGAATCGGATGGCGGCGCGGCGACGGTGACGTTCAAGCCCGTCGGAACTGGTGCGGCGGATTTGTCGATTGCTGGCGCGACCGTGTCGGTGGCGATCGCCCCGCCGCGGTAGCGAACTACCCCGCCGTCGCGGTGTCGTCGAGCGGGTGGGCCACGGCGTCCAGCCAGGCCGTAATCTCCCGGAAGGTGAACGGCTTGCGGATCACGGTGCAGGGGTTGCGTTTACTCCAGGTGCGCACGTCCGGCGCGTCGGCGTCCGCGGTCATCAGCGCGACCCGGCCCTGGAGCTGCGGCCAGCGGTGCGTCATGGCGAGGTAGAGCGACAGTCCCGACATCGTCGGCAAGCGCACGTCGAGCAGGACCGCGATGGCCGATTCCGTCGCGAGCAGTTGGTAGGCGGCGTCCGGGCTGCCCGTGCTCAACACCCGGTACCCCAGGGAGCTGAGCACGCTCTCGAGCGAACTGCGCAGGACGGCGTCGTCGTCGACGATGAGGATGGTGTGCGGTGCGGCACTCATGGGGTTCCACAATGGGAGTGTTGGGGCCGGGAAGCAAGTGACGACAGTCACGCCGGGGTCATCCTGCCTCAGAAGGGTGCTCTGGCGCGGGCGATTTGGTGCACGGGGGCGGATCGGGCCTGGTGGTCCGACTGGTCTTCAAAACCAGCTGGGGTCCTTTTGGACCTCGGTAGGTTCGATTCCTACACGCTCCCGCCACACCCCGTCCAGTTTGTGTCGCATTGGGGCGACAGGCTGCGCCGAACCTGCCTCAGTAACACACGCTGCCTCGACGACCGTCTCCTCCGGCCCGTGGCACCAGCCTTGCAATACAAGCCGGACGGCTCGCGGGGAGTGAGCCGTGCCCCCTGCTTCGCTCAGTTATGAGGAACGGAGACAGGATTGCGGGCTCTCGGCCCACTCCCCGCGGCGCCGCCAGCCGCCTCCCCTTCTACCCCAACACCTCGCGGACCTTCTGCGCCAGCGCCAACCCTAGCAATCGGTGCCGCGGCCGTCGCGCAAAGGCACAGCCACCGGTATGTTGTCCCTCTCTTTAGTCTCTGGAGCCCCAGGCATGTGGGCGGTTCTCCTTCTGCTCTCCCAGTTAGCGGGGCGCCCCGGCCCCGGTATCGATGGGCTGCCCCACGCGACGGTGCTCGTGGACTCCGGGTCGCACGAGCTCGTCATCCAGCTGCCCCCGGTGGACGTCCCCGCGGCGAGCCACGGCGGCGAGGCAATGGTCGGGCTGCCACTGTGCCAGGTCCTCGTACCGCTGAACGCGTCGCTCCATAGCTCGCGGGTGGAACTGGTGGACGGATCGGGGCGCGTGCTGCCCCACGAGATGCTGCATCACTTCAACCTCAGCGATCCGGATCGCAGGGAGCTGTTCCTCCCGATCGGCCTGCATCTGCTCGCCATGAGCCGGGAGACCCCGGCGATCACCATCCCGCCTCTGCTGTTCGGCCTGCCGCTGGCGCGTGGCCAGCGGCTCATCGCGGGGGCGATGCTTGCCAACAGCTCGGAGGCCGCATACCGCGGCGTGCACGTGCGCCTGGTGCTGCGCTACGTTCCCGGCGGCCGACCCTGGCCGCTGTACCGCACATACCCCTGGGCCATCGACGTCCAGTATCCGCTGGGGCGGCCGCCCACCGGGAGCAAGGCGTTCGATCTCCCCCCCGGCCGCACGGAGCGCTCCTGGGAAGGCAGTCCCGCCATCGCGGGCACCATGCTGGGCCTGGGCGGGCATATGCACGACTACGGCGTCAGCCTCGAGCTGAAGGACATGACCACCGGGAAGGTGCTGTGGCGAGGAGCACCGGTGACGGATACCGCCGGGCGCGTCATCACGTTTCCGCTGGCCCGCTTCTACAACTGGCGTCGGCTGGGTGTGCGCGTCGTCCCCACGCACCGCTACCGGCTGACCGCCGTGTACCAGAACCGGACCAGACGCTCGATCCGCGACGGCGGCATGGGAGCGGCGGCGGGACTGTTCGTGCCCGACCGCGGGGCCGAGTGGCCTGCGGTCGATACCCAGGATACGCTGTATCAACGGGATCTGGCGGCCACGATCCTCTCGGGGAACGCCGACGTGATGGCGGATATGATGATGATGCACCAGCACG
>DATNOH010000107.1:0-10362 GCA_035601435.1 Gemmatimonadales bacterium
TGTGGCAGCTCGTGCGCCTCGCTGATGAGACCGAGATCAACGCCTTCGTGATCGATGTGAAGGATGACACCGGCTGCCTGCTGTATCCTTCGGCGGTGCCGACGGCCGAGCAGATCGGGGCGAACAAGTGCGTGCGAGCGAAGGATGCAAAGGCGCGGCTCGATACACTGGCCGCTCACGGCATCTACCCCATCGCGCGCATCGTGGTCGCCAAGGATCCGCTGCTCGCCGAGCGCAAGGCGGCGTGGTCGGTGAAGGACCGCACCACGGGCGGCCTGTGGCGCGACCGGATCAACATCGCCTGGGTGGACGCCTACAACGACTCCGTCTGGATCTATTCCGCCCAACTCGCGCAGGAAGCCGCGCAGATGGGATTCCAAGAGGTGCAGTTCGACTACGTCCGCTTCCCCGACGAGCCGCGCGAGCGGATGGCGACGGCCATCTTCCCCGCGCACCGGGCGGGGCAGACCCAGCGCGAGGCGGTGCGCGAACACGTCGCGCTGCTGAAAGACCGGCTGCGGCCGTTCGGGGTTCCCGTCACATTCGACATCTTCGGGCTGACGGCCTCGGTGACGAGCGGCGATCTGGGCATCGGGCAGGTGTGGGAAGATTTCGTGAGCGTGGCCGACGTCGTGCTGCCGATGGTATATCCGAGTCATTACTACCGGGGCGCCTTCGGCTACGCGTGGCCGAACGGCCAGCCATACCATATCGTGCGCAGCGCCCTCACGGACGCACTGAAGCGCTCGGGACCGCTCCCAGGCTCAGCCGAAATCCGCCCGTTCCTGCAGGCGTTCACGCTCGGGCGGCGGCTGCCCCGATACACTCCGTTCGAGATCCGCGAGCAAATCCGCGCAGTGGAAGACCTGGGAATCACGTCGTGGGTGCTGTGGAACCCGCGCAGTGTGTACCAGCGCGGCTCGCTGCGGTCGAAGGACGGTACCGAGCCGGCGGCGGGACAGGCCATCTCCAGCCGCGGCGGCCGCTAGGCCGATGGTTCGGCGAGCGCCATCCCGGGCTGCCATTCGGTGATGTAGCCCGCGATGGCCGACGCCGCGACCGTATAGGGATTGGCGAGGTAGAGCTGGCCCGGACCCGAGCGCCCCGGGAAGTTGCGGTTGATCGCGCTGATGGTCACTTCGTCGCCCGTCTTCGAGACCCCGGGGCCCGCATTGATGCACGCGCCGCAGGACGGCTCGAGGAACGTGGCACCTACCTTCCGAAACAACTCGAGGTATCCCCGCTCTTCGCAGTAACGCTTCACGTCCTGCGATCCGGACTGGATGTAGAAGCGCACCCACGGCGCAACGCGCTCGCCTCGCTCCGCTGCCTCGTCGAGCACGCGCGCGTACATGTCCATGTCTTCCTTTTTTCCCGCGGTGCAGGACCCGGCGTACGCGATGTCTACCCTCACCCGCTCCCCGGCCTCCGCGATGGCGCGTCCGTTCCCCGGGTCGCCCGGTAGCGCGATCAGCGGCCGGACCGCCCCGGCGTCGATCTCGATCACCTGGCAGTACTCCGCGCCCGCGTCGCTCGAGAGTCCCTGACACAGCCGCTCCGCCGAGTCGCGCGTCATCCCTCGATACTCCATCAGGTACGCGACGGTCTTGTGGTCGGGAGCGACGTAGCCGGTGAAACCGCCGACTTCCGCCGTCATGTTGGTCATCGTGGCCCGCTCATCCACGGACAGCGACTCGACAGCATCACCACAGTACTCCACCAATTTGCCGATCGCACGGCCGCTCTTCACGTAAGGGTGGCGCAGGATCTCGAGCATGAAGTCCTTCGCCGTCACGTTGTCGGGCTTCCGCCCGCGCACGACGACCTTCACGGTCTCGGGCACCGTGAGCCGCACATCCTTCGTGATCCAGGAGTTGAAGATCGCCGTCGTGCCCACCCCGAACGCGACGCACCCCACGGCGCCGGCATGCGGCGTGTGGGAGTCGCTCCCGATGATCACCATGCCCGGCTCGGCGTGCCCCTCGAGGATCTTGGAGTGGCAGATCGCCTCAGATCCGCGGTGGCCCAGGCGCAGCTCGCCGTATAGCCGGATCCCTTGCTTCTCCGCGAACGCCCGCTGCTTCTTTTCGAGCTCGAGAGCCACGTCGAGCAGGCCCTCCTTCACGCGCTCGGGTGTCATCGCCTCGCCGAGAAAGGTCAGGTGATCGCGGAACATGAGGATCGACGCCGGATCGTGGACCCTTTCATCCTTCCCCACGAGCTGCTCGAAGAAGATCGCCGCCATGGGGGTGACGTACTCGTGGCTGAACCGGATGTCCGTGACGACGAAGCCCTCGTCCCCCGGTTTGACCGCCGGGACGCCGACCTTTCCCTTGGACGGATCCACAACCCAGTGGCGGGCGATGATCTTCTCGCCGAGCGTCATGGGGCGAGGCGGCGTGTCGGGTGGGGAGAGCGTCACCTTTCCCTGGAGTCGCGCGACGTTGAAGTTGAACAGCCCGCCGTACTCGATGATCCCGCGGGTGATCTCGCCTTCGCCCGCCGTGAAGGCGCTGAGGGGGATCGGCTCGCCGCGTCGCACCTTGTCGATGATCGAGAAGTCCGTCGTGGCCAGCACGCCCAGATTCTGACAGTTCTCCCGATAGATGCGCTCGATGTTTTCCGCGACCACCAGCTTGATCCCGGCGCACATCTCGGCGTACGGCGACTGCTCGCGCGACGAGCCCTTACCCCGGCGCTTGCCGCTCACCGAGGCGACAAAACCACCGCGTTTCACCGAGCCGCGTGTGATGGGAAACTCGTCGCCGCACTTGAGCCCCAGGTAGGGAAAGTCCCCCAGGGTCTCGTCGTAGTAGTAGCAGATGTAAGCGGGGGTGATCTCGTCGGTGGAGATGTTGTCGCGGAGCCTGGTCTCGGGATGCCAGTCGAAGTCCTCTCCCGCAAGCTGCCGGCGCACCAGCGCCGCGTCTTCGGCCAGGAACAGGATGCGCCCCCGGAGCACTACCTGGTCCGGCAGCTTCTCGACGCGACGGGAGCGCAGCGCAGCGAGCATCGGGCGAAAGATTACCCCTTGCCTAGGCCCGAGCAAGCCGATTTCCTTGGGGCCGTGATGCGGACCGCGGCTTCGTTCGAATAGAGGGCGCCCGTGCCCTGGACTGCGAGGACATCGCGCTCGGCCCCTGTCCTGCCCGGCGCGGCGCCTGCCTGTACATCGTGGACACCGGAGATAACGGCCGCGGGTGGATTCACACCGTGAGATGCCCCGAGTGACCCTATTGAGGAGGAGCCACACGTGTCGTTGAAATGGTCGTTCGCCGCCGCGATGATCTCGTTCGGCTGCGCCGGAGCGTCGGGGTCTACAGCCACTCCGGCGACGCTCGATGCCCCCCTCCCGGCCGTGAGCACGCCGGCCATGGACGCGCATCTCAAGTACCTCGCCGACGACCTGCTCGAGGGCCGCGCCCCGGCGACGCGCGGCGGCCGACTGGCGGCGAAATACATCGCCGCCCAATTCGAGGCGCTCGGCCTCGAGCCCGCAGCGAACGATGGTTCATACTTCCAGCCGGTGGCGCTCGTCGGTATGACGCCCCGCCCTTCGCTCGTCTGGGGCAAGGGTGGCGCGACCCGGCCGCTCGTGTTCCTCGATGACTTCGTGGCCTGGGCGGAGCGGCCGGAGAGTCACATTGTGGCCGACGGCGAGGTCGTGTTCGTCGGATACGGCATCGAGGCCAAGGAGTGGCGCTGGGATGACTACAAGGACGTGGACGTTCGCGGCAAGGTGCTTCTGATGCTCGTGAACGATCCCGGCCTACAGGACTCGACCATTTTCAATGGGCGCGCCCTGACCTACTACGGCCGGTGGACGTACAAGCTCGAAGAAGCGGCCCGCCGCGGCGCCCTGGGCGCGATCCTGCTCCACACCACCGAGAGCGCGACCTACGGATGGGATGTGGTGCGTGGGTCCTGGTCGGTGGAGCAATTCAAGCTCGACCGGGCGGCCGCACAGAGCATTGCGTTCGCCGCATGGGTGACGCACGACGCCGCCCAAGCTGGTCTCGCTCGGGCCGGCCTCAACCTCGACTCCCTCACACGGGCGGCGGCGCGCCGCGAGTTTCGTCCGGTGGCAACCGGGATCAACGTCGCGGTCGAGATCACGAGTGCCTTGCGCCACGTCCGATCGGAAAACGTCGTGGCCCGGATCTCTGGGAGCGACCCCTCTCTCAAGCGCCAAGCAGTGCTGTTCACCGCGCACTGGGATCACAAGGGCATCGGGCCGATCGCCAACGGCGACTCGATATACAACGGCGCCGAGGACAACGCGTCGGGGGTCGCGGCCATGCTCAGCGCCGCCGCGGCGTTGGCTCAAGTACAGCCCCGTGCGCGGCGGACGCTGCTGTTCGTGGCGACCACGGCCGAGGAGAGCGGTTTGCTGGGCAGCGAGGCCTACACGCGGGATCCCCTCGTTCCGCTCGACCAGACAGCGGCGGTGATCAATCTCGATGTCACCAACGTCCGCGGAGCGACGCGCGACATCGACGCGCTGGGCGTGGACCGCTCCACGCTGGGAGCGGTGTTCGATGCGGCAGCCCGTGCCGAATCGCTGGCGGTGGTCCACGAGCCCGACGTGCGCGGCTCGTTCTACCGGTCGGACCATTTCCCGTTTTCAAAGGCCGGCGTTCCGGCCCTGTCCATCGAGCCGGGCAGGGACTTCGTCGGCCGCCCCGCCGGCTGGGGCGAGCAGGAGGCCGCGCGCTACAACCGCGAGCGCTACCACCAGCCGAGCGACGAGTACAGCCCGGCGTTCACGTACGCGGGGATGGCGCAGGAGGTACGGGTGGCGTTGCGAGTCGCGCTTGCGGTGGCAAACGCGCCTACCATGCCGCGTTGGCTTCCCAATTCGGCATTCCAGCGGCCGGCAGGCCGCGGCAGTCCCTGAGTGCAGAATGTTGCAGCTTCTGTAAGTTACTGTAAATAAATGCGCTGAGAACATTCTGGAGACCCGAACGTGGGTGCCTCTGGCCTATTGGGAGGCGCCCACATAAGTTTGCGCGCCTTTCGGCGGTCGCACCTCCCGCACTCCGGAGTGAGCACCTGGAACTCCCCACATCGCATCGGCTGCCGCTGTCGTGGCTGCTCGAGGCGGCGAGCCCGCCGATCGTGTATCGAGCCTACGGCGAAGTCGTACCGGAGGCGGAGCGGGATCCGGCGCGGCTCGAGGCGCTGCGGCAAGCGGTGCTCGAGTACAAGCCGGCCCTGGCGATCGCTCGCAAGCAAAAGGCGTCCGGACTGTGGGGCGGAAACCTGCTGGCGCCCGCGGCGTCCAAGGCGTACGGCTGGACCGAGCCGGGCACGGATTACCAATACCGGCGCCTGCTCGAGCTGGGGTGGCCTCCGTCGGAGCGGGTGTTCCGCAACGCCGACCGGTTTCTGTTTCAGCTGTTGTCGCGCATCGAGACCGACGATCCCGATCGAGCGGTCGCCCAGCGGGCGCTGGAACTCCTGGTCGAGTTTCAAAGGGCCGCCAAGGCGGACCCCGGCCTGGGGCGTTGGGCACGGCGCATGGGGCGGGAAGGAGCGGCCTGCGCCCTGGCGCGCGGCGGCCACAGCGACGATCCGCGAGTCCGCGGCACTGCACACACCATCGCCAGCAACGTCTCGCTGTACCTGCGCAGCGAGCTGGCCGCCAACCCCTTCAAGAAGGCGCAGGGGAAGACGGTGCTGGACCCTCATGCCTGCCCGCCCACGATCTTCGCCGTGGAGATGCTCGCATTTCTGCCCCCCGTGCAGCGGGAGCGAGCCGGTTTCATCGAGCGCCTGGGCCATTACTTCTCCTCGCCCGCACCGCGACGCGCGTTCTTCATCCTTGCGGGCAAAAGGCTCCTGAAGCCGATCTTCGAGCTCCTCGGCGACCCACTGCGTGCGGACGCCCAGGGCCATATCACCGACATCCCCTTCGCGCTCTACTGGATCGAGCTCATGGCTCGACTCGGCCTCGTGCGCCAGATTCCGAGCGTCAGCCGGGTGCTGGCCCGCCTGTTCAACGAGTGCGACGACCAGGGGATCTGGAGCCCGAAGAGCCTGCGCGCCATGCCCAAGGCGACGAGCCCCCTCACGGCGCACTACTTCCCGCTTGAGGGACCGGGAAAGAGCCCGGCACAGCGGCAAACGGACGCCACGTTCCGGCTGGGGCTCATCGCCCGGTTGATGGGGATTCCCGTCGAGATCGTTTAGCCTTCCTCTTGCGCCTGGGAGCTTATTTCCGTAGTAGTAACCGCTACTACGCTCATGCCCAGCGCAATTGATCTCACGCCTTTCGGGTTCACGTCCACCGAGTCCCAGGCGTATGCCGCGCTGCTCCGGCTCGGTCCATCGACTGGCTATTCGGTCGCTCATGCCACGCGAATCGCGCGCGCCAACGCCTATGGTGCCCTCGAGGGCCTAGTGAGTCGCACCGCCGCGCTGCGCCTCGCGGGGCGCCCCGCCCGCTATCGCGCGACGGACCCGGCGGCGCTGATTGCCCAGTTGGCCGCGCGCCAGGGTGCAGCCCTCGACCACCTCAGCCGCTCGCTGCATGACGCCGCCGGCCCCTTCGAGCCGGAAACTCGGAGCGTCACGGGCGGGCGCGCCGTCGCCAACCTGATCATGCAAGTCGTCGCCCGCACCGCACGACGGGCGGAAGGCGTGCTCTCGGCCGAGCTGCTCCGCCCGACCTTGCCTGCCTGGCGCCGCGCCAAGGAACGCGCGGCGCTCGAGCTGCGGGTTTCCGGGGACGCTCCCGCAGAGGCGGGGGCGATCCTCAGCGGGACGGCGTCCGGAGACTTCCCCACCGTGCTGCTGATCGACGACGTTCAGGCGGTGGTCGTGGCGGGGAGCGGCGAAGCGATGACGGGGGTGTGGAGCTCGCATCCGGCCGTCGCCGCATTGGCCCGTGCTTGGATCCGGGGTCTCGCGTGAGGCGATTTCTCTTGCTGGGCGTATGCGCCCTAGCCGGCTGCCGGGCCTCCGCCCTGCCCGAGTCGCAGCTCTTTCCCGCCGGAACCCAATTCGCCGCCCGCTATCTCCTGGTCGACGGGGCGAAGATCCGCTACATCGACGCGGGGCGGGGCGCGCCTGTCATCTTTTTGCACGGTCTCGGCGCCTCGATGTATACGTGGCGCAAGAATCTCCCCGCTGTGGTCGCGGCAGGCTTCCGCGCGATCGCGTTCGACAACCGCGGCTTTGGTCTCTCCGACAAGCCACCCGCCCCTTACGACAACGCCGCCTACGCCCGCCTCACCGTCGCCCTTATGGACTCGCTGCGTCTTAGCGATGCCGTGCTCGTAGGGCACTCGATGGGTGGTGCGATCGCCGCTCACGTCGCGATCGAATACCCACAGCGCGTGCGGGGGCTGGTGCTCATCGCGTCGGCCGGGTTGGGCGCCCGTGAGCCGCTCCTGTTCCGGATCGCCCGATGGCCAGTGCTGGGACGGATAGCCCTCGCATTCCGCGGACGGGGCTTTACAGGCCGGCTCCTCAGGGCCACCTACTTTGATGCAAGCAAGGTCACGGAGGCCGACGTGGATCAATACTACGCGCCCGTGGCCCAGCCCGAGTACGGACGGGCGCTGGTGGGTGTGCTCCGGCAATTTCGCTTCGCCGCTCTCGAAGGACGTCTCGAGCGCATCGCAGCGGCAACCATGGTGCTGTGGGGGGAGGAGGACCGGTGGGTACCCATTGCACTGGGCCATGCGCTTGCCACCGGGATCACGCGCTCCGCGTTCGTGAGCGTGCCGCGCGCCGGGCACTCGGTGCAGGAAGAGGCGCCGGACGAGGTGAACCACCTGATGATCCGGTTTCTGAAGGACGGCCTGCCCCGGATCCCGACCGACCTGGCGTCTGTGCGGTAGGACGATATATTTCATCAACCGTACGGTTGATGAAATGGCACAGTGAAGCCTAAGCTAAGTAATTCCAGGGCATTACGGATCATCGCCGCGGCCCGTGATGAGTTCTCACGTCGCGGGTTCGACGGCGCGCGCGTGGATCAAATAGCGCGGCGCGCCGGCGTAAACAAGCAGCTGCTTTTCTACTACTTCCACTCCAAACGCGGCCTGTTCACCGCCGTGCTCGCCCGCGGCGCGGCCGAGCTCGAGCAGGCGCTCGCCGATCTCCCGACGAATGGCGACCGACCGCTGGACCGGATCCGGGTCACGCTCGGCGCCCAGTTCGATTTCCTGGCGGCGCATCCGGACCTCGTCGCGCTGCTCACGCAGGCCGGCCGGTCCGATGCCCGGCCTTTTGCCCCGGCGGTCAAGCGGCTGGTAGTGCTCCTCGCCGAGGGGCAGGGCCGCGGTCAGGTGCGCGACGATCTCGACCCGCACCTGGCTGCCGCCCAAGCGCTCGTGCTGATGGTCGCCTATCTGGGGCTCGAATCGCTCATCGCGATGAGCGCGCCTCCGCTGGGCGCCGACGAGCCGGCGCTGCGGGAGCGCTGGAAGGAAGCCGCGGTACGGCTGGTGCTGGACGGAATCGCGGCCCGCTAGGCTGCGGTCCGTGCTACCAGTTGAGCCAATAGGACGCCTTCACGAGGAACGTGTTGTCCGGGTGGAGGTCGAAGAGGTCACGGAACTCGCGGCTCATGGAGCGCGTCCCTTCGGCGTCCAGGAAGAGTTGGCGACCCTGTGTCCACACGACGAACAGCGTCGAGCCTGGGCGATATTCCCAGCGCAGCACGGCGGTCGAGTTGAACTGCTTCCGGTTGAACCCATCGAGCACGCCCGTGTACGGTTTGTAGCGGTCGGCGTATGCCGCGGCCCTCGGGTCGGCGAGCTCGCTCAGGTTCGAGTAGGTGCCTTTGCTGACGAACGGCTGGGCATAGAGCTGCACGGTAAGGGTGGGTGAGACCGTGTAGTCGATCCGCCCAGTAAGCGACGCCTCGTTCTGATCGAGGCGCGCAAAGGTGTAGTGCGTCGTTGAGTCGGTGACGGTACCGTGCGGCTGAATGTCCTTCACCCGGTGCGTGGCGCTCAGGATCAGCGACGTTCTGAACTGGGAGGCCACTCGAAACGCGACTTGTATGTTGCCGTTGAACCGCTCCGTCCGTCCCCCATCCCCACGCAAGTAGTTAATCCATGCGTACGGTGTGAACGCGGGCCGCTCATCACCGTCCACCTCAGCGAAAATCGATAGATACGGATCCGCTCGCACTGCCGGGCCACCGCGAGTGCAGTCGCGATCGCAGAATGTGGTTCCCAGCTGCCCGGCCGTCACGCCAGAGTGCACCCACCAGAGGTTGTTCAGCTGGGCGTGCACGTTCGTGTTGGCGGCGCGCTCCACGGGCGTCCCCGCCGCCGTCCAGAATTGCCACCAATTGAAGTTCCAGAACGCCGTATGATAGAACGAGCTGGGGTGCCGGGACTGAAACGCAAACCAGGTATTCCAGCTCTGCTGGTCCGCCTGCAACAGGAAGCCAAGGTCGTTCACCTCGAAGCCCTGAGAGCGGCGCTGGTAACTGGTCTCGAACCGAGTGATCCCACCGCCCACCTTGCCGAATTTGATCTCTTCGGCGTCTCCCCAGAGCGACGTCCGGGTCGGATCGTAGGAGACCCCGGAGCCCGGCCGCTGGTAGTAATGCACCGGGTCGCGCTGCGTGACCGCAATGGCTGAAGGCGTACCGGTGACCCGGCTCAGGTCGAGCGATCCCGAGAGCTGGTATTTGCGGCCGGGGAAGCGGTGGCGGAAGTCCAACCCGGCCGCATACGCGTGGTGGCGCAGCGAATCCCAGGTTGACGCATCCTGATTGCGATGCACCGCCGTGACCATGACCCCGATGCCGCTCTCTCCGCCACGCAAGTCCTGCTGGGCGCGCACCACGGCGTAGTTGGTCGCCGGCTCCATGGTGCGGTCCAGCGTACCAGCCTCGCGGCCCGTAACAGCGTCCAGCACGCCAATGGTTTGGCCGCCCGGCAGCCGGCCGGTGAGCTTCGCGGCGCCGTAGATCGTGCTCGCTACTCGGCGTCGGCACCACCGTAACCCGCCAGCTGGGGCGACCGGCCGATGCGCCGCGAATAGAACAGACCCTCGCCCGTGCTGCAATCGTTCACCGCGCTGCAATTCACGTCGAAGCGAAAGATCCCCGCGCCCTGAACGAAGAATGGCCGCCGTTCCTGGAAGAATGTCTCGAACACACTGAGGTTCAGCACCGCTGGATCCGCCTCGACCTGGCCAAAATCGGGATTGACCGTCGCGTCGAGCGTGAGGTTCGGCGTGAGCCCATACTTCAGGTCGGCCCCGCCCGTCACCTTCTGCGAACGGTCAAAAGCGCTCCCGGTCGACACGGACACATTCTTCGTCACTACGTACGGCGCAACCTCCGGCCGGCGGGGAGACGGCAAGCCCTCGAAACCGGTCAGCTCACCCAGT
>DATNOH010000108.1:0-7640 GCA_035601435.1 Gemmatimonadales bacterium
GGGCGGTTGTTCGCGACCCTCGCGGCCACCGACCGTCCCGACTACCGCAAGCCGTTCGAGCCGCTCGTCCCGGGCATCCGCATCGTCGAGCGGGAGGAGTGGGCAGCCGTGGATCACGCCGTATCGGCGTCCCGCACGGCGGCGGTCATCGTCGAGCCGGTGCAGGGGGAAGGCGGAGTGCGGCCCGTGGACGCCGAGTGGCTGGGCTTCGTGCGCGAGCTGTGCGACTCCCGCGGCGTGGCCGTCATATTCGACGAGGTACAGTGCGGCTTGGGCCGGACGGGGACCTTGTTCGCCTACGAGCAGGCCGGCGTCGTTCCAGACATCCTGACGCTGGCCAAACCGCTCGCCGGAGGATTACCGATGGGGGCGGTCCTCGTGACGAACGCCGTAGCGGGGGCGCTCAAGCCGGGCGACCACGCCACCACGTTCGGCGGCGGGCCGCTCGTCGCCGCTGTGGCGCTCGAGGTGGTGCGCACGATCGCCGACCCCGCGTTCCTCGCCGACGTTCGCCGCAAGGCCGAGTGGCTGGCCGCGCGGCTCGCGCGGCTGGCCGCCGCGACGCCCCGGGTGCGCGAGGCGCGGGGGCGGGGGCTCATGTGGGGGCTCGAGCTGACCGAACCGGCCGCCCCGTTCGTAACGGCGGCGCGGGAGCGAGGGCTGCTGGTGGTGACGGCGGGGCCGCAGGTGATCCGCCTGCTTCCGCCGCTCGTGATCGCGGTTGAAGAGCTGGAGCGCGGAGTCGCGATTCTCGAAGAGATCCTCGCGTGAGCGCGCTACCCATTTACGGGGAGCAGGGCGCTCTGGTCCCCGCTTCCCGCTCCCCGCTCCCCGTCGTGGCACTGCGGGGTGCGGTGCTCGCTGACGTGCCGCAGCTCGAAGCCCTGATGGCTCCGTACGTCCAGAGCGGCGACCTGCTGCCACGTTCGAACTACGATCTCTGCCGCCACATCAAGGAGTACGTAGTCGCCGAGGCGGCGACGGACGAGATCATCGGCTGCGGGTCGCTCAAGGTGTACTCCCGCGACCTGGCGGAGCTCGCCGCGCTCGCCGTGCGGGAGGATTGGCAGCGGGCGGGCGTCGGGGGCGCCTTGGTCGCGGCGCTGCTTGCCGAGGCGCGGGCGCACGCCCTGGCCGAGGTCCTCGCGTTGACCCGCAAACCCGAGTTTTTTGTGAAGCTCGGGTTCGCGCCCGCCGAGCGCGAGCACTTTCCGCTCAAGGTGTGGGCCGACTGCGTGCGGTGCCCGCGCAACAACTGCTGTGACGAGATCGCAGTAGTCCTCAAACTTTAGGCCGGGCAAGGCCTTCGCCCGTCCTCCCTGCCGTTGACACGCTCCCGTGTCCTCGGAGAGATTCCCCGCCATGGCACGCGTCATCTTCTGGGACGTCGATACCCAGTACGACTTCATGCACGCCGACGGCAAGCTGTACGTTCCGGAGGCGGAGCGGGTCATTGCCAACCTGAAACGCCTGACGGACTATGCGCATAGCCACGGCGTCCGCATCGTGGCGAGCGCGGACGATCACGTGATGAGTCATCCCGAGATCTCCGACAAGCCCGACTGGCAGAGTACGTTCCCGGCACACTGTATGCGAGGCACGCCAGGCCAGAAGAAGATTCCCGAGACCGGGCTCAAGGATCCGCTCGTCATCGAGCCAGCGAGGGTCGACGCGAAGGCGCTGGCCGAACGGCTGCGGGCGCATCGGGGGGACGTGCTGCTTCACAAGCACCGCTTCGACGTGTTCACCAACGAGAACCTGGCGACGGTGCTCGACGTACTCGCGCCGGACGACATCGTGCTGTACGGCGTGGCGACGGATGTATGCGACAAGGCTGCCGTCGAGGGCCTGCTCGAGCGCCGGCCTCATACGCGGCTCTTCGTGGTCACCGACGCCGTAAAAGGGATCGACAAGGATGTCTCCGAACAACTGCTCAAGGATTGGGGAGACGAAGGGGTACGACTCGTGAAGACGAACGAAGTCGTGGAGGAGGGGCTCGTCGAAGATCTCGCCCGCGCCGGCGCATGACCGCGCCCGTCCCGCCGCCGCCCGCGTTCGGGCGGTTTTTTCTACCCGGTCCCACCGACGTCCACCCCGAGGTCCTCGCGGCCATGCAGCGGCCGATGATTGGACACCGCTCGGGAGCAATGGAGCAGCTGCTGGCCGGCATCGCAGCGCCGCTCGCGCGGCTGTTCCGGACTTCCCGGCCCGTGCTCGTGGGCACCACGTCCGCCACGGGCTTCATGGAGATGGCGGTGCGGAATGGCGTACGGCGCCGCGCCCTGTCGCTCGTGAACGGCTCGTTCAGCGAGCGGTTCGCGAATCTGGTGCGCGCCTGCGACAAGGAGTGCGTCCGACTCGACGTGCCGCTCGGCTGCGCCGTCGAGCCCGACATGCTGCGCGACACGCTGCGGCGGACGCCGGTCGACGCGGTGACCCTGGTGCACTCGGAGACGTCCACCGGCGTCCTCCAGGACGTCGAGGCGCTCTCGAGTGTGGTGCGCGAGTTCGACGACGTGCTGCTGCTGGTGGACGCGGTCACCTCGCTCGCGGGCTCTCCCGTGGAGACCGATCGTTGGGGAGGGGGGCTCGACTTCGTCCTCACCGGCTCGCAGAAGGCGCTCGCGCTGCCGCCGGGGCTGGCGTTTGGCGCCGCCTCCGAACGGATGCTCGAGCGGGCCCGCACCCTGCCCGCACGGGGGTTGTACTTCGATCTCGTGAGCTTCCTGGAAGCCACGACCAAGCATCAGCCGACCAACACGCCCGCGGTATCGCTGCTGTTCGCCCTCGAGGCCCAGCTCGGGCGGATCGAGCGCGAGGGCGGCCCCGAAGGGCGCTGGCGCCGGCACGATGCGATGCGACGCCGCGTGGAAGAGTGGAGCGAGCAGCACGGCATCGCCTACTTGCCGCGAGAAGGCCGTCGTAGCTGGACGGTGTCGTGTCTCAAGGTCCCCGAAGGCAAGAGCGCCAAGCAGATCGTCGGGGCGCTGAAACAGGCGGGCTGGACCATCGGGTCGGGGTACGGATCCCTGAAGGAGTCCACCATCCGCATCGGGCACATGGGCGACCACACCGTCGCCGGGCTCGATCAGCTCCTGGACCTGCTCGCCGGACTCGTGGCATGACCTACCGCGTGGCTGTGGCCGACAAGGTGGCGGAGGCGGGACTCAAGCTGCTCGCAGCGACGCCGGAGATCGAGGTCGCCAACTGCGCCGGAAAACCGCGCGAAGAGCTCGAGCGGGCGCTCGCGGGCGCGCACGCGCTCATCGTGCGGAGCGAGACCCGAGTGACGCCGGACCTGCTCACGCGCGGCCCCAACCTGCGCGTGATCGCCCGCGCCGGGACCGGCGTGGACAACATCGACGTGCATGCCGCCACGCGGCGCGGCATTGCCGTGATGAACGCTCCCGGCGCCAATACCGTCAGCGCCGCGGAGCATGCCATGGGGCTGCTGCTCGCCCAGGCCCGCCACATTCCCGGGGCCGCGGAAGCGATGCGGCGCGGGGAGTGGGATCGCAAGCGGTTCGAGGGGACGGAGCTCCGTGGCAAGACCATCGGCATCGTCGGATTGGGCCGCATCGGCGGCCACGTGGCGCAGCTGGCCCGGGCGTTTGGGATGCACGTGGTGGGCCACGATCCCTACCTGTCGCCAGAGCGCGCCGCCGAGCTGCAGCTGAAGCTGCTGCCGCTCGACCAGCTGCTCGGCCAGGCGGACGTGGTCACGCTCCACGTGGCCCACACCGAGCAGACCCATCACCTGATCAACGCCGAGCGGCTGAAGCTCATGAAACCCACGGCGGTGCTCGTGAATACCGCGCGGGGCGAGCTCGTGGACGAGGCGGCCCTGGCCGACGCGATCCGCGAAAAGCGCATCGGCGGCGCGGCGATCGACGTGTTCGCGGTGGAGCCGTTGCCCGCCGACGCGCCGCTCCGCAAGCTCGAGCGCGTCATTCTCACGCCGCACCTCGCGGCTTCGACCGCCGAGGCGCAGGAGCGCGTGAGCGTCGAGATCTGCGGGGCGGTGCGCGATGCGCTGCTCGTGGGCGACCTCTCGTTCGCGATCAACGTCCCCGGGATCTCGGGCGATCTGCTGCGACGGCTCGGACCGCTGCTCGACCTGGCGCGGCGGCTCGGTCGCCTGGCGATGGCCCTCGTCGACGGGCCGGTCAAGTCGGTCGAGGTGGACTACGGCGGGAAGGATGACGCGGCGCCGCGGCCCGTGCTGATGGCCGCGGTCGAGGGCCTGCTCTCTGGGATGAGCGTCGAACCGGTGAGCTTGGTGAACTCACTGCTGATCGCCGAAGAGCGCGGCATCCGACATGCCCGCCGCACCGGAACCCCGGAGCCGGGCTTTGAAACCACCGTGGGCATCACGCTCGAGGCGGCCCGCGGCCGGGCCAGAGTGGCCGGCACGGTATTGGGCAACGAGCACGGTCGCGTGATTCGGATCGACGACTACCACGTCGACGTCGCGCCCGAGGGGTGGATGCTGGTGATCCGGAATCGCGACGTGCCCGGGGTGATCGGCCGCGTCGGCACGCTGCTCGGCGGCGCGGGGATCAACATCGGCAGCTACCATCAGGCTCGCGTCCCTTTTCCGGGACACGATGCCCTCGCAGCCATCACGGTGGATCAGCCGCTCACCAACGGCGTGCTGGACGCCCTCGCGAAGGTGGCGGACATCCAACTGGTCCGGCTGGTGAACTTCGGGGACTAGTCCGCCGCCTGCTGCTGGGGGGGCGGCTCTTCGTCGGCCAGCAGGCGGAACGACTTCACCGCGCCGGTGAGCTTGTCGGCCGCCTCGGCGAGCTGGTTCGCCGATGACGCGATCTCCTCGGTGGACGCGCTCTGCTCCTCGCTCGAGGCGGCGATCTCCTGCGCGGACGCGAGCAGGGTCTCGGTGCCGTGGGCGACCGATCCCAGGCGCGCGCTGATCTCTTCCACCAGGGTGCGCATCTCGCCCGCCATCTTGGCGATCTCCCGGCCCCACACGTCGTTCGCCTGCGCTTCCGCGGCCACGGTGCCGAGGCCCTGCGCGGCCGTCTGCGCTGCGTCCCGCGCGACGCCAGTGCCCTGGGCGAGCTGCGCCAGCCGGTCACGCGTCGCCTGCACGCGAGTCAGCACACCGCGCACCGTGTCGGCGGTGTCGCCCGCCGCTGCGGCTGCCACGGATGCGAGCTTTCGCACCTCGTCGGCCACCACGGCAAAGCCGCGCCCCTGCGGCCCGGCGCGCGCCGCCTCGATCGCCGCGTTCAGCGCGAGCATGTTCGTCTGCGTGGCCACGGACTTGGCTTGCGTCACGAACTTCTGGATGTCGGACGAGGCGCGCGCCAGCGCTTCGGCCTCCGCGACGCCACGGTTCACCTCTTCCGCCAGCTTCGCGAGCTGCGTCGTGCTCTGATCCAACACGTCCTTGTTGCGCCGCGCGACCTCGGCGACGATGGTGTTGCGTCGCACCGAGTCGTCGGCGCCCGCGGCGAGAATCGTGGCGATCTGGAGGATCTTGGCGGCGTCGTCCGCGGCGGCCCGCACCAGCTGGGCCTGATCCGCCGCGCGCTTGGTCAAATCCTGGCACGTGGCGGACATCTCCTCGGTCGACGCGCTCATCTCCTCGGTGGACGCCGAGATTTCGGTGGCCATCGCTGCCGCCTCGTCCGCCGCCGTGCGGATGGCGCCGACCAGGCGGCGCAGCGCCACGACCATGGTGTGCACCGAGGACAGGAGGTCGCCCACTTCGGCCGTGCCGGTCCGCTCGGCCACGACGGTCACGGAGAGGTCACCCCCAGCAACTCGGCTCGCGATCGCGCCTGCGGCCTTTACCGGCAAGGTGACGCGCTGGTTGAGCCGGCGCCAGAAGGCGAACAGCAACGCGAGCGCCGCGCCGAACAGCACGACGGTCCAGAGTACAATGTTGGCCGCCGTGGTGCGCGCGGCCGCGTACGCCGCCGCCTTGGGCTGGCGGAACACGACCCACCACTTGCCGTTGTCGACCGGGACCGTCACCACCAGCTCCTCGCCGGCCGCCCCGGAGAGTGTCGCCGTGTCGGGGCGTTCCCGGCGGGGCACGGCCGCCGCGTCGGGAATCGGATGCAGTAAATCGGCCTGATCCGGTCCGCCGCCACCCACGATCAACACGCCCTGCGCGTCCACGACCTGCAGCCGCACTCTGTCACCTACGTCGGCGGGGGTGAGCAGCCGGGACAGTCGGTCGAGCGCGAACACCGCCTTGAGCACGCCTGCCGGCGCGGCCCGGCGTGGCGCCTGGATGGCCACGTCGTACTCGAGTGACACCGCGGCGGCCGATGAGTCGTAACGCGGCACGCCTTCGTACACACCGTCCGCCACTGCCCGCCGCCACCATTCCTCGTCCGACTGCAGGAAGTCGGATGTCCGGTTCGAGGCGAGGACGGAGTACCCGTGGCTTTCGGTGAAAAAGAGCTCGGCGAACTCGGACCGCTGTATGTAGTCGCGGAGGTAGGCGGCGAGGTCGGGATCCCCGCCCAACATGCGGCGCTGTTTGAACATCCGCTCCAGGGTCGGCGTGTCGAGCCGGGGCAGGCCCTGGCTGACCGCCTGCTGCGACCCATCCAGCGCCGCCCGTACGACCGCGGGCGACCGCGCCAGGGCCTCCGCTTCGCGGCGACGCTCCCGCAGATACATCCCGACCAGGGACGCCGCGTGCGTGGCCACGTCCCGGCCGCGCTCATCGGCCTGCCGCTCGACGATGCGGGTGACACTGCGGCTCGACACCAGGGCGAACCCGGTCACGAGGACGAGGGCCACGACGGCCCCCGTGAGGAGGAAGCTGTGCCGGAACTGCTGGGTGCCGCTGGCCATGTCGAGGGTCGGGAGCGAAGGTACGCAGGGTTACCCGGCGGGGCAAGCCTGTTTAATTTCATGCACTTATGACTCAGGTGCCCAGCTACGACCCGGCGGTCGTCGAGGCGCGGTGGCAGGAGCGGTGGGCGCGCGAGCGCACCAACGAGCCCGACTTGGACCAGCCACGCCGGCCGTTCTACAACCTCATGATGTTCCCCTATCCCTCCGCGGAGGGACTACACGTGGGGAACATGTTCGCGTTCACCGGCGCCGATATTTACGGCCGGTTCAAGCGGCTGCAGGGCTACGATGTGTTCGAGCCGATCGGATTCGACGCATTCGGCATTCATTCCGAGAATTACGCGCTTTCGGTCGGCACGCATCCGGCGAAGCTGATTCCCCAGAACATCGAGACGTTCCGCCGCCAGCTGAGACGCTTCGGCGGCATGTTCGACTGGCGTCACGAGCTCTCCACCACCGACCCCCGCTATTACAAGTGGACGCAGTGGATCTTCCTGCAGCTCTTCAAGGGGGGGATCGCGTTTCGGAAGAAGGCCGCGGTCAACTGGTGTCCCAAGGACATGAGCGTCGTGGCGAACGAGCAGGTGATCAACGGTTACTGCGAGCGCCATCCCGACACCAAGGTCGAGCAGCGGTTCCTCGAGCAGTGGTTCTTCACAATCACCCGCTACGCGGAGCGGCTGCTCAACAACCTCGACCGGCTCGACTGGTCCGACTCGACGCGCACGCTGCAGCGCAACTGGATCGGCCGGAGCGAGGGGGCAGAGCTGGTGGTCGAAACCCCGGCCGGCCCCAAGGTC
>DATNOH010000109.1:0-11055 GCA_035601435.1 Gemmatimonadales bacterium
TTGGGCAACGCCTAGGTCCGGCGGAACTGCCGGACCACTCCCGGTGCGGGGCGCGGGCGAGGCCGCGCCGCTGGAAATATAACCGCGACGCGGGTTACGGAGTCAGCAACACTTTTCCCGTGGTCTTCCGTCCTTCGAGCAGCCGCTGCGCTTCCGCCGCCTGCGCGAGCGGGAGCTCGCGGTCGATGCGGACCTTCAGCTTGCCGTCCTTGATCCAGCCCAGCACGTCGCCCGCCCGCGCGAGCAGCTCGGCGCGAGTTGCGATGTAGTGCGCGACGGTGGGTCGGGTGAGGAAGAGGGAGCCCTTCTGGTTGAGCACCTGTGGGTCGAACAGCCCCACGGGCCCGCTCGACTGGCCGAACAGTACCATCATCCCCCGGCGGACGAGGCAATTCAGGCCCTTCTCGAATGTCGTCTTGCCGACGGAGTCGTAGACCACCTGCAGTCCAGCTCCGTTCGTCAGACGCTTCACTTCCGCCTCGAAGTCCTGCTCGGTGTAAAGGATCACCTCGTCGGCGCCGGCCCCCCGTGCCAGCGCCGCCTTCTCGCGCGTCGAGACCGTGCCCAGCACGCGCGCGCCCCGGAGCTTGGCAATCTGACACAGCAGCAGGCCCGCGCCCCCGGCGGCGGCGTGGACCAGGCAAGTGTCTCCGGGCTTCAACGGATAGGTCGTGGTCGCGAGGTAGTGTGCCGTCAATCCCTGGAGCATCGCCGCGGCGCCCTGCTTGACGCTCACACCATCCGGGAGCGCCACGACACGGTCGGCCGATACGACCGCGTACTCCGCGTACGCCCCGAGGATGCTGGTGTACGCGACGCGGTCCCCGACTCTGGGCTCGGCGACACCCGGGCCAACGGCGGCCACGGGGCCTGCCGCTTCCTGTCCCAGTGTGAACGGCACCGGGACCTTGTAGTGCCCCGTGCGCTGATATACGTCGATGAAGTTCACGCCTGCGGCCTCGATCTTCACCAGCACCTGGCCAGGCCCCGGCACGGGTCGCTCGACGTCCTCGTAGCGTAGCGCTTCCGGCCCGCCCGGCGCGTGCACTCGGATGGCTTTCATCTAGAGAGCGGCCCGCACGACGCCGCCGTCGGCCCGCAGCGCGGCGCCGTTCGTAGCCGAGGACAGGGGGCTCGCGACGAATGCCACGAGGGCGGCGACCTCGTCCGGACTCGCGAACCGCCGCAGCAAGGACGAAGGGCGGGCACTCTGGAAGAACTCGCGCTCCACTTCGCGCGCTCCGGCGCCGCGTTGCCGAGCGAGCTGCTCGACGAAGCCGGCGACGCCTTCCGACCGGGTCGGTCCGGCGAGCACCGCGTTCACGGTGACGCCGGTCCCGGCGGTCGTTTCGTCGAGCCCGCGGGCCAGTCCGACCTGCGCGATCTTGGTGACGCCGTAGCGGATCATCTCGGCCGGAATCTGCACCGCGGACTCGCTCGAAATGAAGATACGGCCGTCTTGCCAGTCGGTTGCAGGTCCATATATGTCAGGGCGAGTTGAGTTGAGAAGCTAGGACAACGCGTGCCGGCACAAGGGGGTTCCTCATGAATATCGGGTTCATCGGGTTGGGGGGCATGGGCCTGCCTATGGCGCGGAACCTGTTGCAAGCGGGCTACACGCTCACCGTCTACAATCGCACGCGTGCCCGTGCCGACCAGCTGAAGCAGCTCAATCCTAGTGTGGCTGACAGTCCCGCCGCCGCGGCGCGAGACGCGGAGGTTCTGGTCACCATGGTGGCGGACGACGCCGCTCTCGAAGACGTGCTGCTTGGCCCCCAGGGCGCGCTTGCGGCGCTGCCCCACGGAGCGATTCACGTTTCGATGAGCACCATCAGCCCCGCGCTGGCGCGCCGGCTGGCCGAGCGACACGAAGCCGCCGGCCAAACGTACGTCGCCGCGCCGGCGTTCGGGCGGCCGGAAGCGGCGGAGGCAAAGAAGCTGTGGATCGTGGCCGCAGGACCCGCGGATGCGCTCCAACGATGCCGGCCGGTGCTGGACGCGCTGGGTCAGGGTGTGAGCGTCGTGGGCGACGACCCGGCGCGCGCCAACGTGATCAAGCTCGCGGGCAACTTCTTGCTTGCGGCCGCGATCGAAGCGATGGGTGAGGCGTTCGCGTTGACGCGTAAATACGGCGTCGCGCCCGCCGATGTGCTGGATATTGTGAACGGCCGGCTGTTCCGCTCGCCGATTTACGAGAACTACGGCAAGCTGATCGCCGAGGAGCGCTACGAGCCCGCCGGCTTCAAGCTGAAGTACGGTTTGAAGGACATCCGCCTCGCGCTGGGGGCCGCGGAGGAGGTGGCCGCGCCCATGCCGCTGGCGAGCCTGATCCGGGACCGCTACCTCTCCGGCGTGGCGCGCGGCTGGAGCGACCTCGACTGGGCCGCCTTGGCCCGCATCGCCGCCGCGGACGCCGGGCTCACCCCCCCGCGATCGCCGGGATGACGGTCACCTCGTCGCCGTCCTGAACAGGGGCCGCGAAGCCACCCCGGAAGCGCACGTCTTCGTCGTTCAAATAGAAGTTGACGAAAGGATAGGGCTTCCCCTCCTTGTCCCGCAGCCGGGGCGCGAGGGCGGGGTAGCGCGCGGCCACATCGGCCACGGCCTCGCCCAGGGTCCGGCCGGTCGCCTCGATCGTCCGGGCGCCGCCCGTATGGGCGGCGAGCACCGATGGCAGGTTCAGCGTGATGGCCATGTCCGTTCCTCCTCTACTAGAGTCGTCACCTCCCGCAACCGCGGCGCGATGACCGGGGCCTCAGGAACCGCTCCGTGCACCGCCTCGACCGTCTTCAAGCCGTGGCCCGTGATGCAGAGCACCACTTCGTCCTGGGCGTCGAATCGGCCCGCGCGCGCCAAGGCGAGCGCGCCGGCGGCGGTGACGCCGCCCGCTGTCTCGGCGAACACGCCCGTGTCCTGAGCGAGAAAGCGGATCCCTGCGACCAGCTCCGAATCGCTCACCGCTGCAGCCCAGCCACCCGTCTCCCGCATGGCGCGCGCCGCGAACACGCCGTCGGCCGGATTGCCGATCGCGAGCGAGCGGCAGATCGTCTGCGGCACCTCGGGCGCGATGGCGTCGGCGCCGCGCTCCACCAGGCGGACAATCGGCGCGCACCCGGCTGCCTGCGCGCCGTACAGGCGCGGAGACCGGCCGTGCACCAGCTTCGCCTCGAGAAACTCGCCGAACCCTTTCCCCAGCTTCGAGAGCAGCGAGCCCCCGGCCATGGGCGCCACGACCGCCGTCGGGAGCCGCCAACCGAGCTGCTCCGCGATTTCGTACGCCACGGTCTTCGACCCCTCGCCGTAGTAGCTGCGCAGATTGACGTTCGCGAACCCCCAGCCGAACCGATCCGCAACCTGGGCGCACAGCCGGTTCACGTCGTCGTAGGTCCCGCGCACCCGCACGAGGCGGGCGCCGTACACGCTCGTGCCGATCACCTTCCCCGCCTCGAGCTCGTCGGGGATGAAGATCCATGCCTTGAGGCCGGCTCGCGCGGCATGCGCCGCGACGGCGTTCGCGAGGTTGCCGGTGGACGCGCACCCGATGGTATCGAGCCCGAAGGCGGCGGCGGCGTTGATCGCGGCGGCCACCACGCGGTCCTTGAAGGAGAGCGACGGATGGGACACGGTGTCGTTCTTCACCCACACCCGCGCGACGCCGAAGCGCCGTGCGAGCGCCGGGGCATCGACCAGCGGCGTGAACCCCGTGTCGAGCGACCACACCGGATCGCCGTCGAACGGCAGCCACTCCTTGTAACGCCAAAGCGAAGGCGCCCGCCCGGCGATGGTCTCGCGGTCCGGCAGCGGGCGTCCCGGCTCGTACACGGGCTCGAGCGGCCCGAGGCACTCCTCGCAGATGGCGGTCGGGGCGGCGGCGCGCTCGGTGCCGCAGCTACGGCAGCGGAGCGGCCGGGCGGTGAGCGGCGGGGAAGCGATGGTAGCCGGCATGTGAGCCTCAACAAAAAAACCCGGGCAACAACTGCCGCGGGCGGTCGCTTTTTAGCACCTTGTTTAACGTGGCGGCAATACGCGGCAAAGCACCACGGGTCGTCGACTGTCTATCTTAACAATACTCGGCCATCTAATCGGCCGCAACCGGGGCCACTTCCCCCACGAAGCGCCGGATCGCGGCGAGCGCCCGCTCCAGCTCGGCCGGCTCGGTGGCGTAGCACAGCCGCAGGTGCCCCTCGCCGCCGGGCCCGAACGCCGTTCCAGCCAGCACCGCGATGTGCCGCTCCGCGAGTAGGCGCTCGGCAAAGGTTTTGGAGGTGAGGGCGGTGCGCTCGAGCACTCCGCTGAGGTCTGGGAAGCAGTAAAAGGCGCCTGCCGGCGACGCGCAGCTGATCCCCTCGATCGCATTCAGGCCCCGCGCCAGGAGATCGCGCTTGGTGCGCAGTCCCGCCACCATGCGAGTGACCGCGTCCTGCGGTCCCGTGAGCGCGGCGATCCCGGCGTACTGTACGAACGTCGCGGTGCAGGAAACGTTGTTGATCACGAGCGTGGTCATTGCCTCGGTGAGCGACGTCGGCATCACCCCGTAGCCCAGACGCCACCCCGTCATCGAGTAGCCTTTCGAAAACCCATCCACGATCACTGTGCGGTCCGCCATGCCGGGGAGCGCCGCGATCGAGTCGCGGCGCCCGTCGTAGCGGATCTGTCCGTACACCTCGTCCGAGATGACCCACAGATCGTGGCGCAGGGCCAGCTCGGCGAGCGCCGCGAGGTCGCGGGCCGTCGCCACGCCACCGGTGGGGTTGTGGGGCAAATTGAGGATGAGCACGCGGGTGCGCGGCGTGATGCGCTGCGCGATCGCCTCCACGTGCGGCGCGAACTCCCGCGTCTCGTCCAGCGGATAATAGACCGGCCGCCCGTCCGCGAAGCGAATGACGGACTCGTAGATCGGGAACCCCGGGTCGGGGCAGAGCACCTCGTCGCCGGGCGCGATCAGCGAGAGTGCCGTGCAGAAGAGCGCCGGCTTCGCCCCGGGAGTAACGACGACATTCTCTGCGGTGGCGCGTACGCCGCGCGCCGCGAGCGAGCGCGCGATCGCGTCACGCAGCTCCGGCACGCCTGCGGCGAGGGCGTAACGAGTGAGGCCGTCACGCAGCGCACGCACGCCCGCTTCCACCACGTGGGGGGGAGTCGGCATGTCCGGCTCGCCGATCTCCAGGTGCACGACCTTGTGCCCCGCGGCCTCGAGACGCCTCGCGGCAGCGAGGACCACGTAGGCCTGTTCCGTACCGAGCGTGTCGAGCCGTGCAGCCGAATGCATAGACGAATCACGATCCTTCCGGTGATAACGAAACCCCGGGGCGATCCCCCGGGGTCGGCACTGCCACTCAATTTACGTGTACGGCCGCTCCCCTGCCCTACCCAATCGGGGGGGCCTACTTGGCGCGCTCCAAATAGGCACCCTCGCGGGGGTCCACCCGGACCTTCTCACCCTCGGAAATGAATTCTGGCACCTGGATCGTCACGCCGTTCGAGAGCTTGGCCGGCTTGGTGCTCGCGGTCTTGGTGGCCCCCCGCATCACCGGAGAAGTCTGCACCACGGTGAGCTCGACGACCGAGGGCAGCTCGATGCCCACCGGGCGGCCGTCGAGCCACTCCACCTGGATGTGCATCTCCGGCTGCAGCCAGTCGGCGTGCTCGCCCACCGCTTCGGCGTCGAGCGTGTGCTGCTCGTACGTCGTCGTATCCATCACGTGCACGCTACCCTGATCGCGATACAGAACCTGGAACTCCTTAGTCTCGAGCGGCGCCTCGTCCATGAAGTCGGTGGCGGCGAGGCGCGTGTCGAAGGTGTTCCCGGTGACCAGGTTCCGGAACCGCACCTGAACGAACGCGCGGAGATTCCCCGGCGTCCGGTGCGTAAAGTCCATCACGCGGCACGGCTGCCCGTCGATCATGATGACGTGGCCGCGGCGAATGTCGGTTGCTTTCATTAACTGAACGCCCTCTAGAAGAGGCGGGAAGATAAGCCGGATGGTAGCGGAATCAACGGGGCGGCTCCCCCAGCGACAGCGGTTGCGTCAGATACCCCACCCGCTCACGCTGCCACCACATGCCGCCCGCAGCCCGCTCGGCCGGCGTGCTGAAGCGGTAGCGGTAGTAAACCAGCCGCACGTAGCGGGGCGGCGCGCCCGGAAAGGGGTTGTCGCGCAGCAAAGCGAGGACCTCGGGGGAGCCCTCGAGCAGCCGCTGGAGCAGAGGCACGAGCCATTCGCGGGCGCCTTCCGGATTGAGCGCCGCGAACCACATTTGCCAATCGAGCCGCGGCATGTGTGGCGCCACGAACGCCGGCGCACGAGCCGGATCGCCGGGCTTCCAGCGGAACTGGTACTCGCGCCAGTGCACGGTGTCGGCGCCGCCTTCGATCACGATCTCGAAGCGCTCCGTGGTCATCACGCGGAACAAGCCGTACCCGTTCACCGAGCGCAGCGGCGCCACCGCGTCGAGCAGCGGGTTGGCGAACGTGCCTCCGCCCCACGTGCCGGGCAGCGTCTGTATGATCTCGCGCGCGAAGGCCAGCGCGGCGAGCAGCGCGAGCAGCGGTGCGAACCCCCGGATCGCGTACTGCTTGCAGCGGGGCTCCGGGTCTCCGGCCGCGAGCCGCAGCGGCAGCACGCGCTGCAACGCGGCGTCATCGAGCAGGGCCACACACAAGACGATCGCCAGCAGATTGAAGAAACCATAGTTGCCGGTCAGCGCGATCGCCAGCTGTCCGAGCACTAGAAGCGCACATGCTAGGTGGCGCGCGCGACGACTCCACCGCCCCGCCCACCGCTCGGGAACGCACATGAGCCACGGGACGAGCAGCTCGATCGCGATGATCGCCAGCGTCATGACGTGGTGCACCCACTCGGGGAGCCATTGCGCGTACCACGCCGGCCCGGTGGGCAGCGGCTGGGTCCAGAAATGGAAGTCGAGCGCGGTGAGGTGCCGCCACGTGGGATCGCCGCTCGCGAGCTTTGTGATCCCGGAGAGGAACATCAGCCGGAACACGAGCGCCCACACCAGCCAACGCATCGCCGTCGAGGGCGGGCCCTCGCGCGCGAGACTCGGCCGCAGCTGCGTGGGCGCGTACAGCACCGCCAGGAGTCCGGTCTCGAGCAGCAGCGCGTCCCACTGGAACCAGAGGAAGGTCTGGCCCGCCACGACGAGCGACAGGTAACAAATCCAGAGAAGCAGCAGAACCGGGGCCTGGGCCACGCCCGCCACCAGCAGCACGGCGAGCCCCGCGCCGGCCCACGCCAGGGCGTGGAGCATCCCGTCGCTTGCGCCCAGCCAGCAGAGCGAGGGGAATAGCCGGTACGCTGTGCTCCCGTAGGCGGCGTGCGCCCGTTGGAGGAATCCGCCAGCCGGCAGGATGCCCTGATCTCCAACGAGGCCCGTGATTTGCAGCGCTAGCGAGAAAAAGGCGACGAAGTACACGACGCCGAGCAGGCGGAGGAACACCCAGCGCGAGAGGACGTAGGCCGGTTGGTCGGCACGGGTGGCCAAACGCTCGGTGATGTCTGCCGTTGTGCCCTCGCCGCGGAAACGGTAAATAATGATGCGGAGAACGCGCCTCTGTCCCGAGTCGAACCGTGCCTCGCCTTCCGGTGTAGCACGTGTCCTACACAGCGGTTGTCCGTGTCGACACCCGTGTGATCTACGTCACGCCAGACATGGCAGGAGGTTGAGAAAGATGACCCGCAATTGCCGTCGCCTTGTGCGCGGCGCATGGCTCCCCATCGCGCTCCTCGTCGCCGCAGGGTGCAAACAGGGACCGTCCCCCGAGGTACAGGCGCGCCTCGACAGCCTGTCTCAGGCGTCGTCCCAGCGCGACCGGTTGATGCAGGAGGTCGCCGAGAACACGCGCCTCGTGAGCGAGATCAGCCGCGAGCTCGCTCGGGTGAACGTCCCGGCGCGAGCGCTCAAGGTGTCCGGCGAGTCGCCACTTCGCGCATCGCGCGATACGCTGATCCAGAAGATCCGTTACATGACCACGCGGGTGAAGGAGCTGGAGCCGCGGCTCAAAGAGAGCGAGCAGCGGATCAAGGATCTGACCAGCCTGTCCGACAGCCTGCGGAACGAGCTCGCGGCGACGATGCAGAACCTCCAGGGCGTGATCGACAATCAGAAGGAAACGATTGACGCGCTCACGCTCCAGGTGGAGACCCTCACCGCGGAGAATTCGGCCCTCCGGGACACGCTCGAGAACATGTCCACGATCTCGAACACGGTCTACTACGTGGTCGGCACCAAAGACGAGCTCGAGCAGAAGGGGATCATCTCAGAGGAAGGCGGCGCCCGCTTCCTCTTCGTCCTGTGGAAGAGCGGGAAGACGCTCGTGCCGGCGCGCAATCTCGATCCCGGCGTCTTCACGGTGGCCGACCGGCGGCATTTTACGGAGCTGCCGCTGCCTGCATCGGACAAGGAGTACCGGATCGTGTCGCGCCAGGACACCTCGGCGCTCGAGACGCCGCCGGACCACGACGGCAAAATCAGCGGACACGCGGTGAAGATCGCCGACCCGGCGAAGTTCTGGGCCAATTCGAAATACCTCATCATCGTCGAAGGCTGAACGCAATCCAGGGGGGAGGCTCGCGGCGCTTGACCGGGAACACCCGGGCCGCTAGCCTCCCCTTGTGGTCCCCTTTGCCAGCGCAGGCCCCGGTCTCTTGAGCCCGGACCGGTGACCTGTAGCGGGGCGGCCCCAGTTTTGTTGCCGGTTCGGTCGCCCGCACATGCGCTGTGTCGCTTGGGGGAACCACCGCCGCTAGGCGCGCACGGGGGCGCGGGACTTGCGATTGCCCGCCGGCGTGCCGGCACGAACTGAACCAGAAGGGGGGCTCATGCACGGAGTGATCAGGCGGTACCGGGTAAGGCTGGGCACGGTGGAGCAGGCAGCCCACTATGCGGAGAAAGGGTTTCTGCCCATCGTCCGTGACATCCCGGGCTTCGTCTCCTGCCACCTGCTCGATGCCGGGAACGACATCCTGACCTGCATGGCGCTGTTCGAGACCGAGCAGGGAGCCGAGGCCGCCGTGCGCGCCTCGCGCGATTGGTTCCGCGACGAGTGGTCGTCGTTCCGGCCGGTCCCACCGGAGGTGACCATCGGTGAGGTCCTGGCCCGCGCCACGGCCGATCGCCGTGCGGCGGACCGGCGCCAGCTGGCACTGGTGGGTGCAGCGACCTGGAGCGGCCCCGAGCGCCGGGTGAACGGCGACCGCCGGGTGGAGACCCCGAGCTGGGCGGCAGCGGGCTAGCGCCCTAGCCCCACTCCCCGAAGCGCTTCGTACAGGTCGTCGAGCGCGGCAGCGCCGCGCTCGAGGCGCGCCTCGTCGCCCGCGTGCCGTCGCACGATGCCGGCGATCATCCGCTCCAGCCCGGCAGTCTCGCTGCGCCCGAACTTGCCATCCTTACAGTCGATGTCGTGCACCAGCTCGCCGATGGCCGTCAGCCCCGGATCGGCGAGCCCGAACCGCGCCACCAGCGTCTCGAAGGTGCAGCCGTCGCCCTCGTGCGTGTACTCGGCCTCGAACATGTCGAAACGCAGCTCATGTGGCGCGCTGCGCGCATCCTGGGCCGCGACGAATCGGAAGCGGGCCTTCGGGTCGATGAAGCGGCGAATGAGCCAGGCGCTGGCGATCCGGTCCACATGCACGCCGCTCCGGGTCACCCAGGTCCGGCCGTGGACGGGGCGCGTGGGACGAGAGGCGGCCGCTCGGGGCCCGGCGGGTCTGTGTCGCTGGCGCGCTCGATTCAGCGCCGTCTCCGCCGCGCGGCGACCCGGCGCGCCGAAGTGATCGAGCGCCACGATCTCCGCCAACCGGCGCTCGAGGCGCGCCACCTCGCCTGACGACTCACCCCCACCCCCACCCCCACTCTCCCGGGCGACTTCCGCCGCCGCGCGCGCCAGCTCCGCGTACTCGGCGTCGCGCTGCGCCCGAAACAGCGCCTCGATTTGCCCGTCCGACAAGCCGTCCACGAACGCCGCCTGGCAAACGGAAGCCTCCCCGCCCCCTGCCGCGATTTCGCGCCGCAGCCACTGAAAGTCTTCGCTGGCTTGCCCCGTGTGGGGCAGGACGTAGACGGAATTCTTGATCGCCACCGCGCCGATCCGCTGCAAGCGGCGCCAGATCTTCACCCTGAAGTAGTCGGGTTTGGGCGGAAGCTGATGGATGAGGAGCAACCAGCGCCCTCCCGGAGAGGGAACACGCTTCGCAACCTTCCGGCTGGTGCCCCGCCGCCTTACCACAGGTTCCGCATCGCAGAGCCCGCGGCCAGCCGCGCCAAGACCTGCTCACCGGCCGCGGCGCCGGTCATTGCGACGCGCGCGTCGACGCCAAGGGCGCCGGTCGCGGGATTGAAAAAATGCTCGCCGGCCACGGCCAATGTGAGGGCAGCGACTTCCGGCTCGGAGAAATGACGGCGCAGCTCGGCCAGGACCGCTTGGGGAATCCCACCAGTCGCTTCGGCGTAGCGCGACACCGCTTCGGTGAACGCGAGCGCGGCGCGGTCCCGCGCGGAGAAGACCGGGCTCGCGGCGTAGTGTCGCAGCGCCGCGAGCTCGGCGGCGGGGAGAAACGCCTTGCGCCACCGATGGAGGCCGTGCTCGATGCACCAGCGGCACCCCGACAGCTCGGCGGCCAGGTGCCGCACGAGCAGGTCGAGGCGGGAGTCAAGCGCAGCCCCACCCGCGATGTAGCGGCCCATGCGCGCATAGGAGGGCAGCGCGCGTGGGCCCGGGAGGAGTGCCGGTGGCGGAGCGGCGATCGCCCTCCAGATCGTGGTAAGCCACCGTAGCAGTATCATGTCGATGATACAATTGTATCATCACAGGCACGATCGAGCAACCCCTTCCCCCGGCTCCCGTTCCCCTATTTCTTGGCTTTCCATGTCTATCTCCCGTCGCCTGCTGCTGCGCGCCTCCCGCAGCGCCTGGCTCGCCCGGCAGCTGTCCCAGCGTGCGTTCTTTCGACGCGCCACGCGGCGATTCATGCCCGGGGAAGACGTCGCCGCGGCGCTCGCGGCCGCGGCGGACCTCGCCCGCGAGGGCCTGGGCAGTGT
>DATNOH010000110.1:0-2473 GCA_035601435.1 Gemmatimonadales bacterium
GTGCGTCAGGCCGCGCCGGATCATGGTGTCCACCTTGCGCCGCTCGCGGATCAGCCGGTCGAGCTCCGGTGACACGCGGGCGGTCGCCTGCGCGTGGGCGCACGCCTCGTCCAAAACGTCGATGGCCTTGTCGGGCCGGGCGCGGTCGGGGACGAACCGGTCGGTGAGGACGATGGCGGCCTTGAGCGCGTCGTCCGTGATCGCGACGGCGTGATGGCGCTCCAGCCGGGGCCGCCGGGCGACGAGCACCTCCCACGTCTGAATGGCGTCGAGCTCTTCCACCAGGACGGGCTGGAAGCGGCGCTCGAGCGCCGGATCACCACGGATCCACTTGTCGTACTCGCCGCCCGTGGTCGCGCCGATGATTCGGATATCGCCGCGCACCAGGGCGGGTTTCAGCATGTTGGCCGCGTCCATCGCGGCGCCGAGCGCCGTGCCCTGCCCGATGAGGTTGTGCAGCTCGTCGACGAACAGGATCAGGTCCGGGTCGGCGGACAGCTCCCGGACCAGCTTTCGGATGCGCTCCTCGTACTGACCGCGGAACGTGGTGCCGGCGAGCAGCGCGACATGGTCCAGGGCGATCACGCGGACGTCCTTCAAGGCCGGTGGCACGTCCCCCGCGGCGACGCGCTGGGCGAGCCCTTCGACGATGGCCGTCTTCCCAACCCCGGCTTTCCCGATGAGGGCGGGATTGTTCTTGCTCTGGCGCAGCAGAATGTCCACCACGCGCGCGATCTCGGCGTCGCGACAGCGCACCGGCTCCAGGTCGCCGCGCCGCGCCTGCGCGGTGAGATTAACGCCCACGCGCTCGAGCACTTCACCCGAGTCGAACAGCCCTTCGAACGGATCACCCATTCAGGTCAAGCGGCTCCCAGGAATCGCCGGTACCAGTCATAGATCGTGGGACCGAACACGAACGCGACCGCAGCTCCTATGGCCAGGAATACCCCGAACGGGACATGACGCTTCCGTTTCCCCAGCATTAGCAGCGGGACGTACACGAGGCTACCGAACAGCGCGCCCGCGAATATCGTCAACAACACTCCCTGCCAGTGCACGAACGCCCCCACCATCGCCATCATCTTGATGTCGCCGCCGCCCATCGCTTCCTCCTTGAAGACCCAGCCGCCCACCAGACCCACGGCGTACAGCAGGGCGAAGCCGGTGGCCGCACCCAGCACGCCTTGGATGAAGCCCGGGACGCCAGCTGTCAGTGACAGGCCGAGCCCGAGGATCAGCCCCGTCCAGTTGTACTCGTCGGGGATGAGGTAATGGCGCGCGTCGGTAATGGCGATACCAAGGAGGATGGTGCCCAGCACCGCCGCCTCGACGAAACGGGCGGTCGGCCCGTAGGCCAGCATCGCCGCGACCCACAGGACCGCCACGACCGCTTCGATGATGGGGTACTGCGCGGAGATCGGCTGCCCGCACCAGCGACATCGGCCCCGCAGCAAGAGCCACGAGACCACGGGTATGTTGTCCCGCCAGGCGATGCCGCGGCCGCAGCGGGGGCAGGTGGACGGTGGACGGAACAGCGAGCGCTGTTTCTTGTCCTCCTTGGCGAGCCGCAGGATGCAGACGTTGAGGAAACTCCCGATACAGAGCCCCAGGAGTCCCGCGCCGACGAGCAGGATGGGATCAACGACCACGCGACACCTCGTAGAGCAGGATACCCGCCGCGACCGCGACATTGAGCGACTCGGCGCCCTGGGCCAGCGGGATCGCCACGCGTTGCGCGGCGACGGCGTTGAGTTGGGGGCGGATGCCCGCCCCCTCGTTCCCCACGATCACCGCGATAGGTCCGTTCACCCGTCCCGCTTCCCCCTGTCCTCGTCCGCGATCGAGCGCCCGATGCAGCGGCACGCCATCGGCGGCGCTGGCCCACAACGTCACGCCGTGTTGCTTCGTCCACGCGATGAAACCGCTGTCGTCGAGCGACACGATGGGGTGGCGGAAGGTAGCTCCCATGGCCGCCCGCAGCGCTTTGGGGCTGGTCGGGTCGGCCGTGCCCCGCAGCACGACCGTGCCCGCGGCTCCGAGGGCGTGGGCCGTCCGGATCAGCGTGCCGACGTTACCGGGATCCTGAACGCCATCGATCACCAGCGCCACCGCCCCCGGGGGCGGCGCGAAGTCGGCCGCCGTCCAGCGCCGCGGCTCGATGACCGCGAGGATCCCCTGCGGCGTCTCGGTGTCGGCCAGCTGCGCGAACACGCGCGCGCCGACCTCCTCCACCTCGACCGCGTGGCTCTGGAGCTCCGCGACGAGCGCCGTGCCGCGCGCGGTGCGCGCCAGGTCGGGGCCGACCAGGGCCCCCTTGAACGGGACGCGGGCAGCCAGCGCTTCCTCCACGAGCCGGACACCCTCGACCAAGGCGAGGCCGCGGCGGCCACGCGCCTTGCGGCGTTGGAGATCACGGATCGTCGATTGCAGATTACTGGCGATGAGTCTCCTCGAGCATTCCCGGCCGCGGCCG
>DATNOH010000111.1:0-4580 GCA_035601435.1 Gemmatimonadales bacterium
GCGCGCCTGGAGGATCTCTCCAGCGTACGCGACCGCTACGGGTGGCGCCGCCAGCGGCGTGGGATGGCCGTCTTGCGACTCGAGCTCGACGGCGAGCGCGACGCACGCAACCGGTGCGTGACGGCGGAAGGCATCCGAGACCACCTCGCGGGCGCGCCGCTCGAGGCCGCGCATGGTGTACAATCCGCTCGCCGGCTCCACCGCGGCCTCCTCCAAGGCCCGATCGGTTTCGAGCTTGACGCGCGTGAAGGCGTCGAGTTTCAACGCCAGCTCTTCCCCGTTCACCACCAGGCTCAGGTAATCCCATGCTCCCGCCTCGAGCGCGGCGAGGCGTTGTTGCTTGGTCGCCGGCGTGGAGGTGATCAGGAAAACAGGGGTGTGCCAGGAGACCGCCCGATGCTGGCGAAGGCTGCGGCACACCGCGACGCTGTCCAGGTCCTGGAGGTTCGCGTCCATGAGGATCACGTCGGGCCGCGCGGCGGGCGCCCGGTCCAGGAGCTCGCGACCGCTCCCCACGGACACCACCCGATACCCCAGCGGCTCGAGCATGCTGTCGAGCGCCTGGTTGAGCCACGTGCCGGAGTTCGCGAGGAGCACGACGGGCGAACGGGTGAACGGCATGCGCGGAGGCATGGCGCGTGAATGTGGCTACGACGACGCGGGGGAGAACCCGGCAAAACCCTAGTTACGGCCGGGAGATGACCCGGGTCAAGGAGTGATCAGGCCTTCCCGGATCGCGTAACGGACCAGGCCCGCGACGTCGTGGATGTCCAGCTTTTTCATCGCCCGCGAGCGGTGGAACTCCGCGGTCTTGGGGGTGATCGCGAGCAGCGCGGCGACCTGCTTGGTCGACTTGCCTTCGGCCACGAGCTGCACGACCTGACGCTCCCGCGAGGTCAGCCGGCCGCGGTCCTCCGCCGCGGCGGCCCGGCAGGCATCCACCACAGCTTGAGAGACGCCCGCCCCCACGTAGAACCCGCCGCGGGACACCTGCTGGATGGCCTGCGCGAGGTCCTCTCCCGCCTGGGTCTTGAGCACGAACCCCCGCACGCCGGCGCGGACCGCCTCGGTGACCAAGCGCTCCTGCTCGAGCGCCGTGAGCATCACTATCTGGATTCCCGGTCGCGCCTCGACGATCTGACGCGCGGCATCGATGCCGTTCAGGAGCGGCATCATGATGTCGAGCACCGCCACGTCGGGCTCGTGCTCGCGCGCTACTTCGACCGCCGCCCTGCCGTCCGATGCCTCGGCCACTACCTCCAGGCCGTGCCGCTCGAGCAGGGCGCGCACGCCCTGACGCAGCACGGCATGATCGTCGGCCAGCACTACGCGTAGCGACATCGTTCCTCCGCGGTTCCGCGCTCCTCTATACGGAGCGACACGGCCCCGCGTCAAGCGACCGGCGTCACCGCAAGCCGGAAGTGGGCGTCCGGTAGCGAGTTATCGGTTACTGTTCATTTATGTCTCCTGAGTCCCTGCGACTCTCCAAGTCGCGCTATCTGTGCGGCCTGCAATGTCACAAGCAGTTGTGGTGGCGGGTGCATGAGCCCGAGGCCCCGGAGCTGACCCCTACGCCCGGGCAGCAGAACCTCTTCTCGCAAGGGCGGGACGTGGGTGAGCGGGCGCGGGGTCACGTCCCCGGCGGCGAGCTGATCGATGTGCCGTTCTACCAGTACGACAACAAGGTGACGGCCACGCGCGAGGCCCTGAAGCGCGGCTTGCCGGCGATCTATGAGGCCTGGTTCCTGGCGGACGAGACCTACGTGGGCGTCGACATTCTGGAGCGCACGTCCCGCGGCCACACGGTGATCGAGGTGAAGGCGTCGAACAGCCGCAAGCCGGAGCACCTTCCCGATGCGGCCGTGCAGGTGCACGTGCTGCGGCGCGCCGGTCTCCAGGTGGAGCGCACCGAGGTGATGCATCTCAACCCGGAATGCCGCTTTCCGGACCTGTCCAATCTCTTCACTCGGGAGGACGTGACACCGCTGGTCGAGGCCGCGCTGATCGACGTGCCGGACGAGCTCGCGGCGCAGCAGCGGATGCTCGCGGGTCCGCTCCCGGACGTCCCGATAGGAGACCACTGCACGCGACCGTACGACTGCCCGTTCCTGGAGCGCTGTTGGCCCAAGCTTCCCGACCACCACGTGAGCAAGCTATACCGCATCGAGCGCAAACGGGCGCTCGAGCTCGAGGCCGACGGGTATGCGACGATCTACGATCTGCCGTCGGACCTGGAGTTGTCCGTCATCCACGCGCGCCAGGTGAAGGCGGTGCAGACCGGCCGGATGGTGGTGGAGCGCACGCTCGCGAGGGCGCTCGCCCATTTCACGCCGCCGCTCGCGTTTCTCGATTTCGAGACGGTCAGCCTCGCCATCCCGCGCTGGCCGAGGTGCCGGCCCTGGCAGCAGGTACCCGTGCAGTTCAGCGCGCACGTGGAAGAGCGGGGCGGCGGATGGTCGCATCATCAGTGGATCGCGGACGGGCCGGAGGATCCGCGACCGGCACTCGCCGAAGCCGTGGTCGCGGCGTGCGCCGGTGCGCGCCGGGTCGTGGCGTACCACGCGAGCTTCGAACGCGAGTGCATCAAGCGTCTCCGGGAGGGGGCGCCGCATCTGGCCAAAGAGCTCGAACGGATCGAGAAACGCCTGGTGGACTTGCTGCCCACGATACGGAGTCATGTGTACCACCCGGACTTCGCGGGCGGGTTCAGCATCAAGAAGACGCTGCCGGCACTCGTGCCCGGTCTGTCCTATTCGGATCTGAAGGTGCAGGATGGAGAAATGGCGACGGTCGAGCTGCAGCGGCTGATGTTCCAGGGAGCCGAGATGCCTGCTGGAGAGCGGGCCGAGCTACGCGAAGCGCTGCTGCGGTACTGCGAGCGGGACACGTGGGCGATGGTCAAGCTGCTGGAAAAGCTCAGGGGCCTGGTGGCGTATCAGCTTGAGCTGTTTTGAGGGGCCTTGCGGAAACCGCCTATCACAACCCCATGCGACGCCGGAGATCCTGGAACGCTGGGTCAGCCCGGAGCGGCGCGTACTCGGGTTCGCAGCTAACCGCCGCCGCCAAATTGACATCGCCCTCCTCGAACGCTCGCCGCAGCCAGGCCATGGACTCCTCACGCTGGCCGAGTACGATGTACTCGCGAGCGAAGGCGACCGGTGGAACGAAAGCGCGCTTCGCTCGCGTCCGAAGCCGCTCGAGGGATCGGGTGGCCCCGAGTAAGCGCGCCGCGGTGTAGCCGGCGCTGCCCCGGTTCCCATGGATGAGGCGCCCGTAAGCGGTATCCCCCCACTGGCGGGCGCCCGTCGCGAACTCGTTGATGGCCGCGTCATAGTCTCCCTGGCTGGCGAGGGCCTTCGCGAGCTCATAGTGGGCCGGCGGATAAATCGAGTCGAGCGCGAGCTGCTTCGCGAATTGCGCAGCCGCGTCTGCCGGACGACCCGCGCACGCCAAGACCCGGGCCAGCTGATAAGTGAAATGGCGGGTCAACGGATCCAGCTCGACTGCTCGGTGCATCTCGGCTTCGGCCTCGTCGAAGCGACCGAGGTTCCGAAGATAGACACCGAACATCTGGTGCGGCTCCGGGTCGTTCGGATCCAGCTCGAGAGCGCGGCGAAACAGCGGTTCGGCGGCCGCCCACCGCCGATGAAAGCTCGCCGTCGCCTCTGCGAGGAGCGCGCGCGCGAAGCCGAGCGTGGAGTCGATCTGCAGTGCGCGGCGGGCGGCAGCCTCTGCCAATGGATATGCCTCGCGCGACGGCATTACCCAATAGTATGCCATTCCGACGTACGAGTAGCCCAAGCCGGCGTACGCGGCCGCGTACACGGGATCCCGCTCGATGGCCTGTGCGAACAGTCCGCGCGCTCGCGCGATCGATTCCCCGGATCGTCTCCCCAAGAAGTACCTGCCCTGTAGGTAGAGCAGGTAGGCATCGGCGCTCGTGGTGGTTCGATGCAGCTGCCGCAGGTCGATCGAATCGGCGGCGCGGGGTTGCAGCTCCCGCACGACGTCGCCGACCACCCGCCCCTCGACGGCGAGCGCGCCCGACGGCGACAGCGGGAACTCCCTGGCCCACTGACGCGCACCTGCGGCCGCGCGCCGCAACTCGACCGCGAGGACCAGGGAGTCCCCCTGGCGGCGCAGCGTCCAGGCCACCACCGCGTCGGCATCTTGGATGGCCGCGGGCATTGCGACGCGTAGGCCGGGCATGCGCGACAGGGCAGCGGTTACGCCCTGCGCCAGCCCGTCGGCCAGATATGTGAGCGCCGTGTCCCGCGTGTCATTACCGAGGCCAAGCACCGCGACCGAGGTTCGGTGCGGTCCCGAGGCCACCAGCCACCCGATCGTCGCGGTCGCGACTGCACCGGTGACCACGGGCCATAACCCTTGTCGCCAGAGACGACGACGTCGCGCCGGAGTGAGGGACGTCACGATCGGTTGGGGAGCCGGCGCGGCAGCGGCATACGGGGTCTGGCGTGCCCGAATCGCCCGGATACGCGCGTCGGTTTCGGGCGAGGGCGTCGCCTCGTACTCCTGCTGTAAGCGGCGACGGAACGTCTCAAAGGCACTCAGCGCGCCGG
>DATNOH010000112.1:0-7397 GCA_035601435.1 Gemmatimonadales bacterium
TGCTCGAAGGACGGAAGACCACGGGAAAAGTGTTGCTGACTCCGTAACCCGCGTCGCGGTTATATTTCCAGCGGCGCGGCCTCGCCCGCGCCCCGCACCGGGAGTGGTCCGGCAGTTCCGCCGGACCTAGGCGTTGCCCAACCGGCCCCCCGGCGTCGGTCCTACAACAATGGGAGCATTCCATGCCTTCGCAGCGCAATGATCTCCAGCGCAGCGCCGTGGTCGTGATCGACATGGCGAACGATTTTGTCTATCCCGGTGGCGTCATCGCCGATGCCGGCGGTCCTGACTACCAGGAGCGCGCCCAGCGCATCATCCCACCCCTGGGCCGGCTCCTCGCGGCGGCGCGGCGCGCCGGCGTCACGGTCGTGTACGCGACCGATGCCCACACGCCGGGCGACAGCGAGCTCCGGAAGTGGCCGCCGCACGCCATGGCAGGCACGTGGAACGCCGAGATCGTGCCGGGGCTCGCACCTGAGCCCGGCGACGTGGTGCTCGGCAAACAGACCTACAGCCCGTTCTTAAACCCGGAGTTCGAGCGCACCCTGGAGGAGCGGGGGCTGACACGGCTCTACATCACCGGCCTACATACCGATTGCTGCGCCCGGCACACGTCGGGCGACGCGTTCCAGCGCGGGTACGATCTGGTATGGGTGGCGGACGGGCTGCAGGCGTTCACGGACGAGGCGCATCGAGCGGGCCTCGAGTACTTCAAGGCCTGGTACGCGACCGACCCGGCGCGCCAGCTTAGGACGGTTGACGAGCTGGTGGATGAGTGGTCGGCCGTCCCGGAGCCGACGGTAGCGTAGGCCGCGCTTGTCGTTGGGCGGCGCGCACCCACACCCGCACCTCTGCGGGCGTGGGGCGGGCGCCGCCGCCCCCGGCCCGCACCATCTCCCACACCGAGTCGGGGTCGGAGGCGGCCAGCGCCTCCACGCTCCCCACGCCGCCGCCGATCAGCGCCGCCGCGTGGGCCGTGCCGATGCCGCGGAGTGTCACCAGACGCGCCGCGTCCTGCGCCGTGCGCGCGTCGCGCGGGCTCAGGTTGGCGCGGTACGCGAGCTCCGCCACGGGGCTTCGCGCGACGCGAAACACGTTGTCCCAGCCGGCCGCTTGTAATCGCGAGATCACCGCGTTCGTCACGCCCGGCAGATCGCGCAGCGCCGGTGTCGTGGAGCTCACGGTCCAGTGGTCGATCCCGATGAGCACGAGGACCACGAATGCGGCGGAGCCGAGCAGGGTACGGCGATTGGTGTGCGGCGCGACCAGGTGATAGAGCGACCACACCTCAAGCGCGAAGAACGGGAAGCCGAGGAAACCCACCAGCGGCATCTCGAAGATCTTCAGGTGCTCGAGGAAGGGGACGGTGTAGATCCAGCGGCCCCGCGCGATGGCGTTGAAGGACTCCCACAGCACCCCGGCGAAGAGACCCGCGGCCATGAGCCGTGCGATCCGCCCCCAGCTGCCGTGGGTCATATCCGCAAACAGCGAGTGCGCGGGATCGCGCCGGTACAAGAGCGGCTCGGCGATGAGCCAGACTGCGCCCCAGGTCAGCGGGTAGAGATAGCGTGGGAAGGCCAGTACAGCCGCGAGCAGTCCCCAGCCGACCCAGCCGGCGATCTCCAGGTGCTGCGGCTCGAGGGTGAAGTCGCGGAGCCGGAGGTCGCGCCACACGCCCAGTCGGTCCAGCAGGCGCTCGGGGAGCAGCACGGCGGGGACCACCGTCGCGAGCGATACCGTGATGCCGAGCCAGCGCTCGAGCCGGCCCGCCGGGAGGAAGACGTAGTACCAATCCCGCAGCCGAAAGTTGATCGCCTCGAACAGGAACCAGATCACCGCGGACCACCACAACATCAGCGCCAGCCCGCGGGGGCGGGCGAGCAGTGACTCGCCGCCGAGCAGTACGACCACCTCGTCCAGGATGATGAGCGTGGGGTACCAGGCGAGCACGTAGAACCACGTGGGGATAGGTGGGATCTCGTAGGCGCGCAGCAAGACGACGGCGATCAGGACCACCGCCGCCGTCGCGAGCCTCACGCTCGTCACGCCCTTCCCTGCCTGCATCACCTACTCCCGCTTGGCGCCGCGACCGGTCGGAACAGCAGATCCTGGTAGTCGAAGCTGAAGTCGGCGAGCGGTGACACGGCCGTCATCTGGAACCGGTCGACCGATCCGTCCGGGGCGAGCGCGAAGCTCACGTACGCGTCTTCGAGGTGTTTGGTGCGCCAGCGCGCGATGAACGTGTCGTATTGCCAGTGCTCGAGATCACCCACGAATGCGGGTGAGCGGCCGAACCGGAGCACGAGGTGGCCATTCTCGAGGGCCAGGCTGGCGTCGCCGTACAGCTCGTCGCGGTATGAGCCCGCGTACCTGGCGAGCGGCAGCGACGGCCGGGACGCCGAATCCCGGTCTACCCGCGTGGCCTTGAGCGTCGAGTCGGCGCGCACCCGGGCGATCTGTTCGGACTGGGCGAACGCCGCCACCCAGTCAGCTCGCGGGCGTGGAGCCCCGAGCAGATCGTCGAGCAGGCGGTAGGTGAGCGCCGCCATGAGATCGGACTCCGAGTTGGTGAGGATCACGATCCCGAGCCTCTCGGCCGGGACGAGCGTGATTTGGGACGACATACCGGCGAGGCCGCCCGTGTGCGACACGATCTTCCGTCCCTGGTAGTCCCGCAGCCGCCAGCCCAAGCCGTATTCGGCGAAGTTTGGCCGCAGCGCGGCGAGCGGCGGGTCGGGCTCCCCAATCGGGAGGATGGTCTGGCCCGACCACATCTCGCGCGCCTGCCGCTCGCTGAAGAGGCGTCCGCCTGAGTAGCGGCCCGAATCCAGCCGACAGACGAGCCAGCGCGCGAGGTCGGTTGCGTTGGACGCGATCCCCCCGGCCGGGGAGATGTTGTCGACCGAATCGAGCGGGACCACCTGCAGTTTGCCGTCCTCGACCGCATGCGGCGCGGCCGCGTTTCGGCTCGCCGTGAAGAAGGCCGTCGTCGTGCCGGATTCGCTCATGCCGAGCGGGGTGAAGATGCGGTTCTTGACGAACTCGTCCCAGCTCTGCACGGCGACCGCAGGGAAGATCTCACCGGCCACGATGTACAGCACGTTGTCGTACGCGTAGGCACTGCGGAAACTGGACACTGGTTTGGCGAAGCGGATCCGGTAGGCGATCTCGCCGCGATTGTAATTCGAATGGAACCACAGCAGGTCGCCCGCGCCCAAACCCAGGCCGCTCCGGTGCGTCACGAGGTCCCGTACCGTGAACTCACGGGTCACGTACGCGTCGTGCAGCTGGAACCCGGGCAGGAGCTTCGCCACGGGGTCGTCCCACGACAGCTTCCCGTCGTCGGCGAGCATCGCCAGCGCGGCGGTGGTGAAGGCCTTGGTGTTCGAGGCGATCTGGAACAGCGTGTGGGCGTCCACGCGGGCCGTATCGCCCACGGTGCGGACGCCGTACCCCTTGGCGAACAGCACCCGGCCGTCCTTCACCACGGCGATGCTCGCGCCCGGGGTGCGGAGCACCTGGAGTCCTCGGGTGACGTAGGCGTCGAAATCCTTTTGGCGGAAGCTTTGCGCCGGGGCCCCGAAGTGCGCGAACAGCGCCAGCCCCGCGGTGACGAGGGTGATCCTCACAGTCCGGTGGAGAGGCGCACCACGACGTTTCGACCCTCCCCAAATGCGAATACCTTGTAGCGGCTGAGGAAGTCCGTGTACCGCGCATTGGTGGCGTTGTGGACTCGGACGTCGAGGTAGATGAGACGTCCGCCGACCGTCTGCTCGAGGCCCGCCCCCACGTTGAGGAGCTGGTACGCCGGGGTCTGCTCGTCGAACGGACCGAGTCGCGTCTGTCGCATCACGGCCTGGAGCCACGCGCGCAGATAGACGCGCTCCGCCCACTGCAGCCCGCCCGTGTGCCATTCCGCCTCGACATCCGCGCGCGGTGCCGGGATGAGCGGTAAGGGCTCGTTTGTCTCGTTGTTGGTGCCGCGGACCGCGTCCGCCCGTGCGCGTAGCGTGAGCACCGGGGCGGCGACGATTTCCGCCCCGACCTCCGCGCCCACCAGCACGGCGCGCGCCTGCCGGTACTGATAGATCGCCAGCCCGGACCCGGGGTCGGTCGCCCCGGTCGGCGCAATATAGAGGTAGCTGTCGATCTGATTGCGATAGGCGGCGACCTCACCTCGGACGCGCCTGCTCTGCCACCGCACGCTCAGGTCGGCGTTGACGCTCACCTCGGGGCGCGCGTTGGGCAGTCCGATCTCGTAGCGGTCTTCCCCCAGGTGGGGCCCATTGGTGAAGAGCTCGAACAGCGTCGGCGCGCGAAAGGCGCGACCGGCGTTCGCCGCGACCGCGAGCCCCGGGGCGGCCCGATACACCACCCCCAAGTTGGCGGTGAGCGCGGAGGCGTCCCGTGTTTGCGCCGACACTTGCAGTGCGGCATTGGAGTCGGCGCTCAAGTGGCGGGCGTCGCCTCGAGCGCCGAACAACAGTGTCCAGCGGCCCAGGGTGGCCGTCTCGAGCGCGAACACCGCGCCGCTGACGATACGGGCCCCGGGGACGAGAGGCTCGACACCGCGGGTCTGATTGTCCTGGTACAGGCCGGAAACGCCGACGGTCCCGGTCAGTCCGCGGGGCGAAGAGTGGTGCAGCAGGACATCCGTCGAGTACGTGCTCAGCAGGAGATCGAAGTTCGGAGTCGAATCCCCGTTGCGGCTCTGGTCGGATACTTCCTGGAGCGAGTGGCGCTGCCATTGGGACTTCGTTTCGAGGCGCACGCCGCCGAGCATGTGGTTGCTCGTGAGCTGCAGCCTGTTGTCGGACAGCCGGCGCAACGGGCCGTTGGTGTTGTCGGCGGGCACTGGGGGGCCATCCAGCAACCCGAAGGCGCCTCCATACCGCGTGTAGCGGAGGGTGACCGACCCGCGGTCACCACGCAAGCCCGCCTCCGCTTCCCCGTTGATGGCGTGATACGCGGTGTTGTAGATATCGCCCGTCGGCGTGGAATCGTTGCCGGGCGGCGTATGAAAGTTGTCCGCGCGACGCCCGATACCCGTCACGCTCCAGCCGAACCGGCCGCTCGCTCCCTCGGCGCGGAGCACCGTTCCCACTTCGGTGTTGTTGGTGGCGCCGTACAGCTCCGCGGCGCCCCGTATGAAGGGGGCACGGCCGCGGCCGTCGGGCACCTCCTGGGGGATCACGTTGATCACTCCGCCGATTGCGTCCGAGCCGTAAAGCACGCTCGCCGGGCCGCGGATCAGCTCCACGCGCTCGGCCAGCCGGGCGTCCTCGGAAGGACCGTCCTCGTCGCTCCACGAGTAGTCCTCGAGCCGCTGTCCGTTGTCGAGTACCAACACGCGGGGTCCGGTGAGGCCGCGAATGATCGGTTTGCCGACCTGCTCGCCCGTGCTCAAGGTGCGGACACCTGGGAGCTCGTCCAGCGCATGCGCGAGCGATACCTCGTGGGCGCGGCGGAGCTGCTCGCCAGCGAGTTCGGCGGTCGGCAGCGGCGAGGCGAGTGGGCTGATCGCGGAGCGGGTGGCGGTCACCGTGACTGCGCCCAGGTGCAGCGCGCTGGGCCGCAGCACGAGGGCTAGTGGTGGGCCAGGAACGGCGGCGGTCACGAGGGTCGGCGCGTAGCCCAGGTGGCGAATGACCAACGTGTAGCGACCGGCGGGTAGGTCGGCGACCTGGAACGCTCCATTCGCTCGAGTGACCAGGGTCAGACCGAGCTCAGGCACATTCACAGTAGCGCCGGCGAGGGGACGACCAGCGGTGTCGACCACTGTGCCGTGCAGCGTGTCGCCGCCCGCGACGAGCGATGCGAGAAGCGCCAACGTACCCAACGTCACCACGCGTCTCCTCGGAGGGGCCGGGCTCGCAGATTACCGTCCCCCGAGGAGTGTGGCAAGTCACTGCGGCGTGTTCAATCCTTATCGTACTGGAGGGCGAGCTTGAGCTGCACCAGTGCGGCATCGATCGCGCGGATCGCCTTCACCCGGTGGCCACCGAAGTCATGCGCGGCGCGCTGCAGATGCAGCCTGGCAGCTTCGAGCGCGCGGATCGCGGCCATGATCTGCGGGTGCGGCTCCTGGGCGACGCCGCTGACCGGACGGGGCGGTTTGGTCGGCTGGGCGGCGGCAGCGAGCGGCAGGGTGAGGACGGCGGTGAGCAGGGCTACCACGACAACGCGAGGGAGCGTAGCAGGCATGTTGCCTCCTTTAGACGCTTGACCTCCCTCGCATGAAACGCGTCACGAGTCCTCGGCGGCCCGCTTGTACATCCAGTACTCGGGCCCCGCCTGCGCCTCCGGCCAATCGGCGACGTGCTCCAAGCCGCGCCACCGATCGTCGGCGTCGCGATGGTGTTCGCCGCGCCACGCGGCGTCGTCGTCCGCCCAGTCGTCAGGTCGCCAGGACTGTGTCATACGTCACTCCTCGTCGGCCGCACCGTGCGGCCGCAGAGCCCTGATTCGCAAAGCGTGTGCCCGGCGGGGGGCGTGCAAGACAAGTCGGCCCGTGCTATAAGGATAGGGGATCGGTCGACGACGACCGCCGGCGCCCGGGCTGTCGCACACTGGGCTGCGATGCCGCGCTTCGACACTAACATCCAGAGTGACCGCGATCACCATGCGCCTCCGCGTGACGTACCACCTCGCCTGCTCCAGCCGGCTCGCCGCCGCGATGGCGCGCGACATCGCATTCGAGCAGACCGTCGAGCTACCCCCCGACGCGGTACCGCCGGAGGTCGCGGCGCGGGTCGCCGGACGTGTCGAGTCCGTCGAGTCACTCGGCCGCGGCCGCTCCCGCGCCGTGATCTCGTTCGACGCGGGTGCCGTGTGCAGCGACCTGCCGCAGCTCTTGAACCTCCTGTTCGGCAATATCTCGTTCAAATCGGGCACCCTGATTGCGGATCTCGAGTGGCCCGAGGAGCTGCTCACCGCGTTACCCGGTCCGCGTCTCGGCATCGCCGGGCTACGCGAGCTCACGGGCGCCCGTGATCGACCTCTCCTGTGCACGGTGCTCAAGCCACTCGGTCTTTCGGCTCCCCAGCTCGCCCAGCTCACATATGGATTCGCCCGCGCGGGTGTCGATCTTATCAAGGACGATCACAGCCTGGCCGATCAGACAAGCGCGCCGTTCGCTGAGCGGGTCGAGCGCTGCCAGGAGGCAGTCGTGCGGGCCAACGACGAGACCGGCGGGAACGCGCTGTACTTCCCGAACGTTACGAGCGATCCATCCGCGATGATGGAGCGCGCGGGAGCAGCGCGGCGTGCCGGCTGCCGCGGCGTCCTGGTCAACGCGCTCCCGGCGGGCCTGGGCGCCGTTGGCGAGATCGCCGCGACCACGGGGCTCGCGATCATGTCGCACCCGGCGCTCGCGGGTGCGTTCTTCCAGCCGGATC
>DATNOH010000113.1:0-3167 GCA_035601435.1 Gemmatimonadales bacterium
CATGCCGTTCGAGAGCACCCAGGTCTCGAGGCGGTAGCGACGCGCGATGCGCAGAAGGTCTTCGAGCCCCTTGTGGAGGTAGGGCTCGCCGCCGGAGCAGATGCTCACCAGGCGGGCGGTCGGGAAGAGCTGGCGGGCGACCTTCTCGAAGTTCTCGAGCGAGATGCGCTTGGCGCCCGGGGTCTCGTAGTCGACGCAGAATGCGCAGGCGAGGTTACAGGCCTTCGTCAGCACGATGTCGACGTTCTGGGGCATCGAACGGACGACCGGCCGCTGGAGGCGGAATTCCACCTCGTTGAGCGCCGTGTTCACGGCCTGTCTCGCGGTATGGACGCGCATGCCGGGCTGGACTTTCCGGGCCGCCACGGAGCCCACACCGAACTCGGGTGGCTTCCGCCTTGCGGACGAGGAAGCAAAAGGTCGGCCACGGGGGAGCGGAGTCGGGCGCGCCTGCATGCAGTTCCGGGCATCGCGGGGTCGGGCAGCTCTTGCAGTATGGCAAGAACCTGGGCGTCTGTTGCAGTCACGCCTGACCGGTGAGACGTCCGGCTTCGACACCCGGTCGGCCCAGGCGCCCTCAGCAGGTCGTTGCCTATTCGGGTCGGGATCCGTCCGTGTCGGTGGGGATTTTGCTATGAAGGCCCTGAGCCGGGGCCCACCCGGGAACTCGCATGGCGGTGGATAGAGCGCTTCTGGAGATCATCCGGTGCCCCGAGTGCCGCGGGACGCTCTCGGCATTCGACTCCGGCGGCAGGGGTTGCCAGGCATCCGCCTCGTCGAATGGCGCGCGGGTCCTCCGCTGCGAGGCCTGCAGCAGGTGGTTTCCCATCGTCGATGAGATCCCGCGGCTGCTCCCCGACGTCCTCCGGGACGTGCGTTCGGACGAGGACTTCTTCGCGAGCAACCAGGGGGCCTTCTCGCAGCTGCCGGTGCCCCGATCCCATTTCGGAAGCCGGACCGCCACCCCCGACGTGCACCGGCAGTTCCAGAAGCAGAGGCTGCTCTGGGGGACGCAGGAGCGGTGGGAGGACCTATACCTCGCCCCCGTCCGCTACGCCGCGCCCGACCGGGCGCCCAACCCCCAGGCGAAAACCTTCTTCTCGATGAACCTCCACTGCCACTACGGGACGCAGCCGCGAAAGGACGAGATCATCGCGCAGACCGCGGCGAGTGGTGGCAAGCTGACCCTGGACATCGGATGCGCCGCCGCCGGGAAGCGCGCATTGCTCCGAGAGAACGGGAATCGGTACGTCGGGCTCGATGTGCAAGCCTTCAGCGGCCCCGACATCCAGGCGACCGCCGCTTCCCTTCCGTTCGGTGACGCCACCTTCGACTTCGTGATCTGCGACAGTGTTCTGGAGCATGTCCACGATCCCTGGAAGGTGAGCGCAGAGATCTTCCGGATACTGAAGCCCGGGGCCAAGGGCCTGTTCGTGGTTCCTTTCATCTACAAGAGCCACGGTGCTCCGTTCGACTTCTTCCGGTACACCAAGTCGGGTCTACACACGCTTCTTCGCCAGTACTCCGTCGTGAAGATCTTTTCGTTCGGAGGATTCTTTCACGTCGCTGGCCACATGGCCGAGGCGTTCTACCCTCACGTTCCCCTCGGCTTCGGACGGGTGCTGAAGGCGATACACAACTGCATCTTCTACGTGCTGAACAAGCTCGATCGTTTCGATCGGTACCGCATCTTCAGCCGCGGCTATTACGCCCTGGTGGAGAAGTGAGAGCGAGCGGGCGCCGCGCGACCGGCGTCGGGGCTCAGTAGGGCGCGGGGCTCACTGCCACTCGCAGCGGTAGCGGTCCCGCAGGTGCGTCTCAGCCCGCCGGTACGCCTCCCGGCGAAGGGGATTGTCCCGGGGCTGGCTCGCCAGCGCGCTGCCGATTTCCGCCACCGCCGCGCGATCGATCGCGTCGGCGCGCACGTGCGCGCAGAGCCACTCCTGCCCGTAGGTGCCGAGCGGCCGCCAGCCGCCGGAGGGCCCGCCCATGAGCAGAACCCAGCCGGCGAGCACGACCGCCGCTGCGGGACGGGTCATGGTCGGAGTGTCGGCCGATCCTGAGCCCGCCTTGAGCCCGCTCGCCCAGCGCGGCGAAGGGCGGCGTCAGCTCGTGACGATCTGCTGGCGGGGCGACCGGACATCGAGGACGTCGCGCAACCCGTCGCCCACGAGCTGCAACGCGAGCACGGTGAGCGCGAGCGCGAGCCCCGGCCAGACCACCACGTGCGGCGCGACCAGGAGGAACGGCCGCCCCTCGTCGATCATGGCGCCCCACGAGGCGAGCGGCGGCGGTGCCCCCAGGCCGAGGAAGGACAGGCTCGACTCGGCGACCATCGCGCCCGCCATGCCGAAGGTCGCCTGCACCAGGAGGACGGGGGCGGCGAGCGGCAGCAGGTGGCGCGTGACGATGCGGCCCGGTCCCGCGCCGAGCGCCTCCGCCGCCTGCACGAACTCGCGCTGCCGGAGCGCCGCCACCTCGGCGCGCGCCAGGCGCGCGTAGCCCGTCCAGCCGAGCAGGCTGAGCGCCAGGACGACGTTCCCGAGGCTCGGCCCGAGGACGGCGGCGAGCGCGATGGCGAGCAGGAGCCCCGGGAAGGCGAGCAGCACGTCGATCACGCGCGCCACCGCCTCGTCGAACGGCCCGCCCAGGTAGCCGGCGGCGGCGCCGACCGTCGCGCCGACGAGCAGCGAGAGCACGACGACGCTGACGCCCACGGCGAGCGAGATGCGCGCGCCGTGGAGCACGCGCGCGAGCACGTCGCGCCCGAGGCTGTCCTGGCCGAGCGCGTGGCCGGCGTGCGGCGCGGCGAGCCGCGCGCCGAGGTCGGTCGCGTAGGGATCGGGGGCGAGGAGGGGCGCGGCAGCGCCCGCGAGCGCGAGCAGCAGGAGCGCCGCCGCTCCGGCAACCACCCCGCGCCGGCCCCTAGCGCGCATCACGGAGGCGCGGGTCGATCGCGCGGTGGAGCAGGTCCGTCGCCGTGTTGACGCCGACGTAGGTGAGCCCGATCGCCAGCACGCAGCCCTGGACGAGCGGGTAGTCGCGCGCGTCGATCGCCTGCACGAGGAGGCGCCCGAGCCCGGGCCAGGCGAAGATGGTCTCCGTGATGATCGCGCCGGCGAGCAACGCCCCGGCCTGGAGGCCGGCCACGGTGGTGACCGGGAGCA
>DATNOH010000114.1:0-5116 GCA_035601435.1 Gemmatimonadales bacterium
CCCACGTGGCGACGCCCGACGTGGTGCGGCGCTTCGGCTACCTGTTCCGTCGCACGCTGCTCGACCGCGGCCTGCTCCCGGATCTGGAGCGGCTGCTCTCCGGCGACGAGCCGAGCGCGGCTCCCGCGGGCGGGCCGCGGACCCGGCTGCTCGAGCATATCGAGGCGAACCTGCTGTACTACTCGACCGCGATCATCTCGGCGGGTGATCCAGCGGCGCGGCACGTCGCACTCTCGAAACTGCGCGACCCCGCCGGCCGACCGCTCACCGACGTGGTGGAGAACACGGTGATCGGGCGGGTCGGCAATGCCATCGCGCTGCCGCTGCGTTCGGCGGAAGAGCTGCCGGTCCAGTGGCGCGACACGCTCGCCCACTATCAGGCGCGGCCGCTGCGGGTGAGCGACGGCTTCGTGGTCACGATTCCCCATCCGGGCGTGTGGGTGAGCGCCCAGGCTCACGAGCCGATGCAGCAACAGCAAACCGATTCGCACGAGGCAGCCGGGTGAGCAGGCGGCAGGTCACGCGATCGCTCTAGAAGTTCGGCTCGTCCGCGGTAGGACCGAATATCGCGGGGACTCGGGCGTCGTTGAGCCGCAGGTACACGGTAAGCTGGCCGCGATGATGCGCCAGATGATTGAGCACGGTGCGACGATAGACGGTGTACTTGGGCCTCGTATCGACGGTGCGACCGGCCACCTTGAACGACCAGGGTTTCTGGAACTCGGCGTCCGGAGTCTTGACGAGCGCGTCCCGCGCCGCCTTCGCGTTGCGGTCGAACAGCTCGAGAATCCGCGCCGTGCTCTCGAGCACCTCGAACTTGGGTGGCGGCCCGCCCGGCGGCATGATGTCGAGCTCGTCGCGGGTGAGGGTGTTCACCGTCCACGCCGGCAGCTCGGCGACCAGTGTGGCGAGCCGCCCCAGCGTCATCGACTTGGGATGCGGTTTCCACGCGGACTTGCCGTCGGGCACTCGCTCGAGCACCCGGCGGGTGGCGGTCATCTCTTCATCGAACTCGGGGAGCAACAGCTCGGCGAGCGGCATGCGCGGCCTCTATCGCGGAGGGAGCCGCGAAGGTAGTTCCGCGACGGCGGGTACGGCAAGCCGTCGTTCACGCCAGACGCGTATCGCGCGTGTGTGCTTCGGATAATGCCCGTAGGTATCGAGCCGCAGGCGACGGCGAAACCGGGTTTCGCCGGTGAGCTCGGTCTCCGGCGCGGTCCGAACGAGGGCGATCAGGCGGCGGTGGACATCGTCCCGCTGCCGCAGGACGTCGGCGAGTGACAGGTCCTTCCGCTGTTTCGTCATCTTGGCGTTGAAGGCATCGATGCCGCCGTACGTGACCGAATAGCGCGGCGGCTTGCCGCCGGCGATGATGAGCGGCAGATGCGTGAGCGCTTCCTCTTCCCACCAGGTCACGTGGGCGATGATGTCCTTCACCGACCACGTCCCCGTGACCCCCGGCCTCAGGAGTTCGGCGTCCGACAGTCCGGCGTATGACTCCCGCAGTGCTTCCCACGCCTGGTCGAGCCGTTGGAGCAGCCGCGCCTCACGTCGCGTACCCATTGGATCAACATGTCCGCCTGACCGCACTGCCGCTATCCGGTTTTGACGTCGAATCGGGCGCGCTGTAGCGTACTGCCGTGCCTCAACCTGCGGAGCGACTGTTGTGAACGAACGCGGCAAGCGGCGAGCGACATGGTATCGGTGGGAGGACCTCCCGCGCGAGGAGGTGAACGACCGGTTGTCTCGCCGTCTCATCACCGCCGACCGGATCATGCTCGCGCACGTCTACCTGAAGAAGGGCTGCGTCGTGCCGAAACACTCGCACGAAAACGAGCAGCTCACCTACATCCTGGAGGGAGCGTTGCGGTTCAGGGTGGGCGACGACGGCGCCGAGGAGATCGTGGTGCGCGCGGGGGAGGTATTACATCTGCCGTCGAACCTGCCGCACGAGGCGCACGCGCTGGAAGATACGCTCGACGTGGACGTGTTCTCGCCGCCACGTGAGGACTGGCTCAACAAGACGGACGCGTATCTAAGGAAGAAGTAGCGCGATCGTTCGCCCTTACGGTCGTCGCGGCTGAAGCCGCGGCTCGGCGTCTACCGCTGAAGCGGCAATGCCGTGCCCGATCGCCCTGAGAAACTCCCGGTCCCACGCGGCGGAGATGCCCTCGCGCGGTGAGTAGGGACCGGGTTGATAGGCCCGCGACGCGATCCCCGCGTGGCTCTGCTCGCAGATGTGCCAGTCCTGTCGGTTGGTCTCGTCCCAGAAGCGTACCGCGTCGTCCGGATCGAAGCCCGGCTGCCCGAAGGCGTCGGGGTGGAACAGCCACTCGCACGTGATGTGGGTGCGGTCGGGCGATTGCGGCCACAGCGTGTGGAACATCACGTAGTCCGGGTGGAGCGACAGCAGCAGATTGGGAAAAATCGTGTAGAAGTAGACTCGATTCTGGTCTTCCGCCGGCAAGTCTCCCACCGCCGGCCCGCACGCCCGCCCGCTCATGGTCAGGCTGCCGCCCGGCGCCGTGATCACCATGTAGCCGCCGAGATAGGGCCCCTCGAACAGGTCGTTCTCGCCGCTCGTGTACGGGGTCAGCTTGGCGAGTCCGGGGTGGATGATGGGGCAGTGCAGGCATTCGGAAAAGTTCTGAAACACGAGCTTCCAGTTGGCGTGCACGTCGTAATCGAGGCGACCGCCCGAGCGCAGGCCGGAGATGTTGAAGCGGCGGAACCGCCCGGTGAGCGGCGCGAAGGCGCGCTCGAACGGCTCCGGTTCCTGGGCCAGGTTGATGAAGAGGAACCCCTCCCACTCGGCGAGCGCGACCTGATGCAGCGGGTAGTCCCGCTTGTCGAACCCCGCCACCTCGTTCATGTGCGGCGCCCCGATCAGGGTCCCGTCGAGCGTGTAGGTCCACGCGTGATAGGGGCACTGGATCGTCTCGGAGAGGCGGCCCCGCGCCGTCTCGCAGAGCCGCGTGCCGCGGTGGCGGCACACATTATAGAAGGCGCGCACCGCGCCGTCCTGACCGCATACCACGATGACGCTCTCGCCGCCCACGCTCTTGGCCGCGTAATCCCCCGGCTGGGCGAGCTCGGCGGCGCGGCCAACGCAGACCCAGCGCCGCGCGAAGATACGCTCCCGCTCCTCGGCCCAGATCTCAGGCGCGTTGTAGTACCGCCCGGGCAGCGTGCGCTGCCCCTGCTGGTAGGCCTGGGTGGCTTTCACGAACGTTGTCATGGCGTCTAACGGTATGGAGCGCCGCGCCCGAACGCCACTCCCCGGCGCTCGGGGCCCACCCCCGCCACCACGGCGCCGAGGATGAACACCGTCGCCGCCGAGAGCGCCATGGCCTGTGCGTAGCTCGTGTGCGCGGCGAACAGCGCCTGCGTGTGCGGAATCTGGCTGGCAACCGCCACGCCGCATTGATAAGCGAACCCGGGCAGGAAGCCCCGTACCGAGTCAGGCGAGAGCTCGTTGATGTGCGCCGGGATGACGCCCCAGGCCCCCTGCACGAAGAACTGCATGATGAAGGCGCCCGCGACGAGCAGCGGCAGGGCGGGGGCGAACGCCCAGATGGGGACGGTGACCACGGCGCCGGCCAGGGCGAGCCCGATGGTGCGCCGCCGTCCCAGCCGGTCGGAGTAGAGGCCGCACAGCACGCCGCCCACCAGCGCTCCCACCTGCGAGAACGCGGTGAGTGCAGCGCGGCCCGTGGGCCCGAAGCCCCAGTCGCGCTCGAGAAACGCGGGGTACATGTCCTGGGTCCCGTGCGACACCATGTTCATCATCGCCATCAGGACGGTGAGGTACAGAAACAGCTTCCAATTGCCTACGATCGCGCGGCCCAGACCGCTCCAGCTTTCGTGACGGGTCTCGCGCCACACCTCGGATTCCTTGACGCGCGCCCGCACGTACAGCGCCAACAGCGCGGGGAGCCCGCCGATGAAGAACAGTGGCCGCCATCCCCAGTGGGGGAACACGAACAGGTAGCACAGCGCCGCCAGGAGGTAGCCCAACGCGTACCCCTGCTGCAGCAGCCCCGACACGACGCCGCGGTAGCGGGGCGGCACCTTCTCCATCACCAACGACGCGCCCACACCCCATTCCGCACCCATACCGATGCCGAACAGCGCGCGCAGCACCAGGAACGTGGCGTAGCTCGGCGCCAGGCCCGTGAGCACCTCGACCACGGAATAGAACACCAGGTCGATCATCAAAGGCAGCTTGCGGCCGTACCGGTCCGCGAGTAGCCCGAAGATGAATGCACCCACCGGCCGGAACAGGAGCGTGAGCATGAGCGAGAGGGCGATCGCGGCGTCGGATTTTCCGAACTCCTTCCCGATCGCCGTGAGCGTCATGACGACCAGGAAGAAATCGAACGCATCGAGCGTCCAGCCGAGAAATCCGGCTGTGACGGCGGCGCGCTGATCGCTCGGGGAGGGCGTCGAGGGCTGGCTGGCGGTCATTGGTGCGCCGGTCGAGGGACCTCTAGATTACACCCGTTCTCGCTGTCCCACGACCCGGAGGATTCGCGTGCGCGCAGGGGTGTTCGCCGTTGTCTCGATGGTGCTCGTTGTCGCCGGCTCCCGTCTCGCGGCGCAGACGGCCGGCCCACGTCCGACGGTCGTGGTGCTGAACCTGCGGTTCGACGGCGAGCACGCCAATGTACTCTCCCCCGGTGACACGGCCGTCGTGGCGGCCGCCACGAGCAAGCTGCTCGCGACGCTGCGGGCATCCGAGCAGGTGGCCCTGGTCGATTCGGGCGTCGTCGCGACCGCGGTGGCCACCGCGGAGCGGGCGGGAAACCCGTGCGGTAACGACTGCGCTTTGACCGTCGCGCGGCAGCTGGGCGCCCGCTGGGTCGCGAAGGGGACCATTTCGAATCTCTCGAACCTCGTGTGGCTCCTCACGGCCGAGCTGTTCGATGCCACGACCGGGAAGCCGGTGCTCGCCGACAGCTACGAGATCAAGGGGGACGCGCGCACCATGGCACCGGCCGGAGCGCACGTGTTCGCCCAGCGCATCGAGAAGACGATCGGAGCCGCGCGATGATCCGGCGCGCCGGCTTGATTTTCGTCGCGGGTCTCGTCGCGGGACGCGACCTCGCGGCCCAGG
>DATNOH010000115.1:0-6669 GCA_035601435.1 Gemmatimonadales bacterium
GTGGGGGCGATGGCGCTGGTGTATCGGCTCGGGCTCATCGGTGGGGCGGAGCTCGACGCGCGGATCCTGCTCCTGGGGGGCGTGGCCGTGGGTGCATTCGCCGCGGCGATCACGACCGCCATCGTCTCGCTCGCCGAAGCCACTGAGCTGCGCAACGCGTTCTTGTGGCTGTGGGGCGGGTTCTCGGGTGCGTCGTGGACGACGGTGCTGGTGATCCTAGTGTACGCACCCTTGCCGCTCATCGTCCTCGCCGCGGCCGCGCGGCCGCTCGACCTGCTCGCGCTGGGCGACGAGCCGGCGCAGTACCTCGGCGCGGACGTGCGACGGCTCAAGCGGTTGGTGTACCTGTCGGCGTCGCTCCTGACCGCTGCCGCGGTGGCGGTGGCGGGCGTGATCGGTTTTGTCGGGCTGATCGTACCGCACGTGTCTCGTCTTCTGTGGGGCCGGCTGCATCGCACCCTGTTCCCGACCGCGTTCCTCGCCGGCGGGATCCTCCTCACCACGGCCGACACCCTGGCGCGCACCGTGGTGGCGCCGCGCGAGCTGCCCGTGGGCATCGTGACGGCGCTCGTGGGCGTACCGCTCTTTGCCTTCCTGCTGCGTCGATGGACCGTGAGCTGATCGTCGCCGTGCGCGACCTGACGTGCCGCTACGCCGGCGCGCCGCGCGACGCGCTGCTGGGCGTCTCGCTCGAGGTGCGCTCGGGCGAGTTTCACGCATTGCTCGGGCCCAACGGCAGCGGCAAGACGACCTTGCTGCGCGCGGCGCTCGGCCTCGTGGCACCGGTGCAGGGTCGTGTCGAGATCCTCGCTCGCCCGGCGGGAGACTGGTCCCGACGGGACCTGGCGCGCGTGGTGGGCGTCGTGCCGCAGCGGGAGGAGAACCTGTTCCCGCAGCGGGTGCACGAGACCGTCCTCCTGGGGCGCTACCCGCACCTCTCGCTGTTCGGCGGCGTGCGCGCCGCTGATCGGGCAGCCGTCGAGCGGGCGTTGGTCGCGTGCGACGCGGTGGACCTGGCCGACCGTTGGCTGTGGACGCTTTCCGGGGGTGAATACCAACGCGTCCGGCTGGCGCGCGCCCTCGCCCAGGAACCCAAGCTGCTCGTGCTCGACGAGCCCACGGCGTCGCTCGACCTGCGGCACGAAATGGAGCTGTTCGAACTGGTGCGCCTGCTCGTGGACACCGAGGGGCTCGCGGCCCTGATGATCACGCACCACGTGAATCTGGCGGCGCGCTTTGCCGACCAGGTGCTGATCCTGGCGGAGGGCAGGGCCGTCGCGCGCGGCACGCCGGCCGGGGTGCTCACGCGAGAAACGGTCGAGCGCGTGTTCTCCTGGCCGGTCGCGATCGAGCCGTTCGAAGGTCGCCCGCAGATGATCCCCTTACGTCAGCGAAAGGACGCCCCATGAGCCGTGCCCCCCGTGCGCTTGCGCTCCTCATCCTTCCGGTGGCGCTCGCCGGTCAGGAACCGACCGATACGGTGGTGCTCAACCCGGTCGTTGTCACCGCGACGCGGATTCCGACCCCGGCCGGTGGGGTACCCGTGGCCGTAACGGTGATCCGCGGAACCGAGCTGCGAGAGCGGGGCATTCTCACCGTCGCCGAGGCATTGCGCGGTGTGCCCGCTGCGAGCGTCGTCACCACGAACTCGTACGGAAGTCAGACGTCGCTCTTCCTGCGAGGCGGGCAGAGCAATTACGTGAAGGTCCTGATCGACGGGGTGCCGCAAAACGTGCCCGGGGGGGCCTACGACTTTGCCAACCTCACGACCGACAACATCGAGCGGATCGAGGTGGTGCGCGGACCGGCGAGTGTGCTCTACGGGTCCGACGCCGTGGCGGGTGTCGTGCAGATTTTTACGCGGGACGGCGGCGGGCCGACGCACGCCAGCGTGGCCGCGCGCGGCGGGACGTACGGCACCGGCGCGCTCGACGCTACCCTCTCGGGAGGAGATGGGCGGGCGAGCTACGCCGTTAGCGTCTCGCGCTTTTCGAGCGACGGCCTCGACTCGATCAACAATCAGTTTCGGAACGAAGTCTTCAGCGCTCGCGCGCGCCTGCAACCCGACAGCAGCACCGATGCCGCCCTGACGGTCCGTTATGGCGATGCCCTGTACCACTTTCCCAGAGATTACCGTGGCGTCATCGTGAGCAACAACCAGCACCAGCTGGAGCGCGGTCCGTCGGTGGGCCTCGACCTGGGGCGTGTCTTTTCGGACCGCGTCGACGGTCGGCTCACGGCCGTCTGGCATCGGGCCAACTACCTGTATGCCATCGGCAAAAACGACCCCACCGACACGACGACCTTCCCTTACGCCAGCTCCGACTGGATTACGCGTCTCGGGCTGGACGCGCGGGGCGACGTGCGCCTGCTCGCGCGGGACGCTCTGAGCTTCGGCACGGCTCTGGAGCGTGAGGCGATGGCCGGCACGACCCTCGACCGGTCGCGGTCGCGGACCAACGGCGCGATCTACCTGCAGGCCGTCTCGAGCCCCGCGCGACCGGTAAACCTGACGATCGGCGCCAGGCTGGAAGACAATGAGCGCTTCGGCACGTACCTGACTTATCGCGCGGGCGCCTCCGCCCGGCTCGCCCAGGGCATCCGGGCGCTCGCCTCCGTCGGCACGGGATTCAAGGAGCCGAGTTTCTTCGAGAACTACGCCACCGGGTTCGTGCGCGGGAATCCGGACCTGCGGCCCGAGCACTCCCGCAGCTGGGAGGCCGGGCTCGAGTACCGCACGCCGGGGCGTGTGGTCCTCCGCGGCACGTACTTCGGCCAACGGTTCGTGGACATGATCGATTACAACGCGACCCCGGCCGCGGGGGAGCCCAACTACAGCAACGTGGCCCGCGCGTCCGCGGACGGAGTGGAGCTGGGCGCGCAGCTCATGCCGGACCGTCGGTTCACGGTCTCCGCGAGCTACACCTACTTGTCCGCCACCGTAACCCGTTCGGGCTTCGATTCGTCGTCCGGCGCGCTGCTGGCGGCGGGACAACCGCTCGTCCGCCGCCCGAAACACTCGGCCTGGCTCGATTTCACCTATGCCGCGGTCCACCGGGGTACCGTGTCTCTCGCCGTGGCGTACGTGGGGGAGCGTCAGGATCGGGACTTTTCGAGTCCCTCGTCGCCGCGCGTGCCGCTTCCGTCGTACGTGCGGGTCGACTGCGCCGCCGAGCTGGACGTGGTAGTGCCGCGGGGCAGTGCGCCTGGGTTCGCGATTTCAGGGCGCGTCGAGAACCTGCTCGATCACTCATACGAGGAGGTCAAGAACTTCCCGGCGCGACGGCGCGCGATCTTCGTGGGTGGAGAGCTTCGCTTCGGCGGCCGATGAGGCCCGTCGGGCGCATCGCCTCGCTGCTTCCCAGCGCGACGGAGATCGTGTGCGCGCTCGGCCTCGAGGATCGGCTCGTCGGTGTCTCGCATTCCTGCGATCATCCCTCACCGATCCGCGGCAAGCCGCGCCTCACCCGGCCGCGTTTCCCGCTCGACGGGCTCTCGAGCGGCGAGATCGACGCGGCCGTGCGGCAGGCACTGCGGGAGTTCGGCAGCGTGTACGAGGTCGATACCGAGCGGCTGGCTGCTCTCGGGCCCGATCTCCTGCTTACCCAGGGAGTCTGCGAGGTCTGCGCCGTGCCGACGCGCGACGCGGCGGCCGCCGCCGCCGGCCTCGCATCCTGCCCGTCGGTCCTGGCACTCGATGCCCACGACGTCGCGGGCGTCCTCGACACGATTCGCCTCGTGGGGCGAGCTGGCGGAGTGCCGGAGCGCGCCGAGCGGTGCGTGCGCGACATCGAGCGGCGCATCGCGGCCATCCAAGCGCGGGTCACCAGCCGACCGGCGCCTCGCGTCCTGGCACTCGAGTGGCTCGATCCGCCGTTCGCGCCGGGCCACTCGGTGCCGGAAATGGTCGCGCTGGCGGGCGGGAGCCTGCTCCGAGGGGCCGCCGGCCGGCCCTCGTTCGCCGTGCGGTGGGGGGACCTGGCCGGTCTAGATCCCGACGTGCTGCTGGTGATGCCGTGCGGGTTCGACCTCGTCGCGGCGCGCGCCGACGCGGATCGCTACCGCGCGTCGCTTTGCGCCGTGGCGCCGCGGGCGATTCGCTCCGCGCGTGCCTACGCGGTCGATGCGAACGCGCACTTCAGCCGTCCCGGGCCGCGCGTCGCGGACGGCGTGGAGCTGGTCGCTGCGCTGCTCCATCCCGATATCTTCCCGGGTGCGTCGCTCGAGGGCAGAGCGGTGGTGTGGGCGTAGCCGAAACGGCGAAACGTCCGCGCCGCTTCAGCGGTACGTGCCGAGGCGCGGCTTGAGCCGCGGATACACGAAGGGTGTCCCTTTCTGAGCATAGCGACACAGGCACGGCCCGTCGTCGTGGCCTGGAGCGGCGGCAAGGACAGCGCGTTCGCGCTGCGGGAAATCCTCGGCGACAGGTGCTACCGGGTCGCGGCGCTCCTCACCACAGTGACCGCGGAATATGACCGGATCAGCATGCACGGCGTTCGCCGCACGCTGCTGCGCCGGCAGGCGGAGTCACTCGGGTTGCCGCTCGAAGAGGTGCTGATCTCCCCCGGCGCATCGAACGACGAGTACGAGTCGAACATGGGCGCGACGCTCGCGGCGCTCCGCAGTCGGGTCCCGGGGCTCGACACGGTGGTTTTCGGCGACCTGTTTCTCGCCGATATTCGCGCCTACCGAGAGCGCATGCTGGCTCGGATCGGCATGCGGGGCCTGTTTCCGCTCTGGCTCCGCAATACTCGAGCGCTGGCTCACGACTTCGTCCAGCTTGGGTTCCGCGCCGTGGTGGTGTGCGTAGACGCCGCCCAGCTCGCGGGCGAGTTCGCGGGTCGGGAGTTCGACGCCGACCTGTTACGTGACCTTCCACCAGGGGTAGACCCCTGCGGGGAGCGGGGCGAATTCCATACGTTCGTCTACGCCGGACCCGGGCTGCGCCAGCCGGTGCGCCACGCGCGAGGCCCGGTCGTGGTCCGGGACGGCCGCTTCGTATATTGTGATCTCATGGAGACTCCTTCTCAGTGAGACGACTCCTCTTGCTGGCGCTCGGCCTTGCGGCCGGCTGCAGCGACGCGCTCGAGCAGAGGAGCTCGGCGGGGCAGGTGATCGGCGTCGTAGACTCGGGCGCGCGCACGCTCTCGCTCGTTTCCGCTACGGATTTCACCGTGTCCACGCGGGATTGGCAGCGCCCCAGCGCCACCCCGAGCACGATCGACGGCCGCGGGAACGTCTTTCTCGTCCCGCTGGGGCAGGCGAACGCGGTAGGTGTGGATCTCCTCCCGGGGCCTTGCCCTCCAGGAGCCTTGTGCGTGCAACCCGACTACGTCCTGCCTCTTGCCCCTGGATCGGGAGCGAGCGGGGTCACCATTCAAGACGACTCGATTGCCTGGATCGCAAATCCCAACCTCAACGCAGTTACGCGGATCAACTATCGCAGGATTGGCGATACGGTGAGTATCGCGGTCGGCGTTCATCCGCAAGCGGTAGCGATCGTGGGAACGCGGGTGTTCGTCGTGAACAGCAATGTCGTGGGCTCGTCCCCAGCGGGCCCGAGCTGGTTGACGTCGTTCGACTGCTGTTCCGTCCGGACGCCGGATTCGATTCCGCTCACGGGGACCAACGCCCGCTTCGCGGTCGTCGGGGACGACAGCCTGGTGTACGTGGTCGCGTCCGGTCACACGGGTGCGGCGGACGGGAAGCTGTCGATCGTGGATCCGCAGGCGCGCGTCGAAATCGCGGTGCTGAACGGTCTGGGGGAGTCGCCCGGGGCCGCGGCGTTTCACCCGGCCGGCGGCCGGCTGCTGGTCGCGTCGGCCACCGAGGGCATTCTCGAAGTGAATACCTCCATCCGCGCCATCACGCGCGGCCCGGGGAATGGGGTCAAGCCCGCAGGCCACGGCGTGTCCGGACTCGCGCTCGATCTGCGCGGACGCGTGTACGCAGTCGACCCCGGCGCCTGTACGTCGGCCGGCACGGTCCACGTCCTGAAACCACCGCCCGACTACGGTGAGATCGCCGCCGTGCTCGTGGGCGTCTGTCCGACGACCGCTGCCGTGGCGGCGACTCCATAGCGATGTCCCTCGTCACCACCCCCGCCCTCGTCCTCCAGACGTACCGCTACAGCGAGACGTCCAAGGTCGTGCGGCTCGCCACGCGGGACTTGGGCGTCCACAGCGCCATCGCCAAGGGCGCGCTGCGGCCGAAGAGCCGGTTCGGGGCGGGGCTCGAGCTGTTGAGCGAGGGAATGGCCCAGCTGTACTTCCGCGAGACGCGCGAGCTGCACACGCTCGGCGCCTTCGATCTCGTGAACCTGCGGCGCGACCTGGCCGGCGACGTCGGCCGCTTCGCGGGCGCCGCGGCACTCGCCGAAGTGATGCTCAAGATGGCGCCTCCGGCACCGCTCCCGGTGGCGTACGACACGCTCACAGCCGCGCTCGATGCGCTCGAGGCGGCGCCCCCCGACCGCGTGGACGCGAGCGGTGTACGCGCGCTGTGGCGGCTCGTGTCAGTGCTGGGCTTCGAGCCGTCGCTCACGGCATGCGTGCGAGACGACGCGGCGATCGAGCCCGGGGGCGACGCGCCCGTGTTGTTCAGCGTGGCCGACGGCGGCGTGTTCTGCCCCCGCTGCGCGCCGCCTCCTTCCCAGTCGCCCAGCCGGCT
>DATNOH010000116.1:0-19882 GCA_035601435.1 Gemmatimonadales bacterium
AGGTGACGGATGGCCTGAAGGTCGGCGAGACGATCGTCGCGGGACCCTACCAGGCGATCCGCGATCTCAAGGAAGGCGCGCGGGTGCGCGCCATGAAGCAGTCGGCCGACTCGGCCACGAAGAAGGCCAAGCCATGACGGCGCCCGCGCTCCAGGCGTTCCGCACCGGCGACACGCCGCTGCCCGACATCGTCATCCTGGCCCACAAGCTGACGCGGGCGTACGACATGGGGGGCGAGGTGGTGCGCGCGCTGCAAGGCGTGAGCGTGCAGATCAAGAAGAACGAGTACGTGGCGGTCATGGGCCCGTCGGGGTCCGGCAAATCCACCCTCATGAACCTGATCGGCTGCCTCGACACGCCCACGTCGGGGGAGTACTGGCTCAACGCCCAGAAAGTCTCCGATCTGGACGACGACGCGCTGGCCCGGATCCGCAATAAGGAGATCGGGTTCGTGTTCCAGACCTTCAACCTGCTCCCCCGCGCCACGGCGCTGCACAACGTGGAGCTGCCTCTCATCTATGCCGGGCACGGCGCGCGCGCGCGGCGCGCCCAGGCGGCGCATGCCCTCGAGCGCGTGGGGCTCGCCGATCGGATGGCGCACCGGCCCAACGAGTTGTCGGGTGGGCAGCGCCAGCGCGTGGCCATCGCGCGGGCGCTCGTCAACGAGCCCTCGATCCTGCTCGCGGATGAGCCCACCGGGAATCTTGATTCCACGACGAGCGGCGAGATCATGCAGGTGTTCGCGGCGCTGCACGGGCAGGGGCAGACCATCGTGATGGTGACGCACGAGCACGACATCGCCGCGCACGCGGCGCGCGTGGTGACGCTGCGCGACGGATTGATCGCCACGGACCAGCGCCAGGCCGCCTAAGTGCCGGTCTTCGAAGCATTCCGGCTCGCACTCCAAACCATCCGCGCTCAGAAGTTGAAGAGCGGCTTCTCGCTGCTCGGTGTGTTCATCGGCGTCGCCTCGCTCATCGCCGCCTGGTCGATCGTGAACGGCGTGAACCGCTACATGACCGAGAAGTTCGCCCAGACGCTGTACGGGGTGAACACGTTTCAGCTGCGGCGCCGGCCGATGTTCGCGGCCAACGTGCCGGACTCCGTGTGGCGCGCGTGGCGGCGGCGCCCGCGCATCAAGTTCAGCGACGCGGAGGCCGTGACCGCGGCGTTGACCATGCCCGTCGTCACGGCCTGGCAGTCGGACGATAACGGCTCCGTGTTCTACGGCGGCAAAGAAGCGCGGGACATCCAGCTCGTCGCGGCGAGCGAGCGGTACTTCGAGATCAAGAACCTGCGGATCGCCATGGGACGACCCTTCACCGCCCAGGAGAATCGCTCGGGCACCCCCGTGGCGGTCCTGGGCGACGGGGTGGCCAAGCGGTTGTTCGTCGATCGCACCCCGCTCGGCCGCAGCGTGCGGATCGGTGGCATCTCGTATCGCGTCGTCGGCGTGGTCGAAAAGCAGGGCAGCGTCCTGGGATTCCCGCTCGACCGCTTCGTGGTCGTGCCCGCCTTCGCGCCCGCCCAGAACCTCGTGAACCCGCCCGGCGTGGTGGACGCCCTGCTCGTGAAGGCGCGGTCCGAGGTCGAGATGCGCGAGGCCATGGAGGTGGCGGAGGGGGTCATGCGCAGCCGCCGCCACCTGCGCCCCAACCAGGACAACAACTTCGTGCTCGATACGTCCGAGGGAGTGCAGCGCTTCTGGGCCGGAATCAGCCGCATTCTCGTCGTGGTCCTCCCGGGCGTGGTGATCGTATCGCTCGTGATCGGCGGCATCGTGATCATGAACATCATGCTGATGTCCGTCGCGGAGCGGACCCGCGAGATCGGGTTGCGGAAGTCGCTCGGCGCCCGGCGCCGGGATGTGTTGCGGCAGTTCCTCGCCGAATCGGCTGCCATCGCCACCGTCGGTGCCACGTTCGGCATCGTCGCCGGCATCGCCCTCACGCTGCTGATCAACGCCGTGAGCCCGCTCCCCGCGTCGGTGTCACCGGCCTCGGTCGTGCTGGGCGTCGTCATGGGCGCGGGCGTCGGCGTGATCGCCGGCGTCTATCCGGCCAGCCGGGCCGCGCGCCTCGACCCGATTGCGGCGCTGCGCCAGGAGTAACGCGTGACCGCCCTGTTCGAAGGCGTCGGGATCGCCCTGGCCTCGCTGCGGGCCCACAAGATGCGGGCCGCCCTCACCATCCTGGGCGTCGCCATCGGCGTCACCGTCGTGATGGTCATCGGGGCGTTGATCAGCGGGTTCAACAAGGGCATCTCCGACATGCTCGGGTCGCTCGGGCCCAAGACGTTCTGGGTCGGGCGCTATTGGGGCGGGCAGGACGAGGACCCGGAGGATCCCGATCCATGGCGGCGCCGACCCCCGGTGACCATAAAGGAAGCGAGGCGCTTGGAGGAGTTGCCGTCCATCGCGTTCGTGGTCGTCGACGAGAACACCCTGGCAGACATCAACTTCGAAGGCCACACCCTGTCGGCGATCAACGTTCGGGGCCGGGATGCCGACTGGCCGATGATCGAAGGCGGACACATTCACCCCGGTCGCTCGTTCTCCCACCTCGAGGACGCCGCCAACAGCCACGTCGCGGTCGTGAACACCAAGCTCGCCGAGAACCTGTTCGGCCAACGCGACCCCATCGCGCGGCGCATCAAGATCGGCGGCGTGCCGTATGACGTGCTCGGGGTCTATGACCCCCCGCCGCGCTTGTTCGGCGACGGCGACCGACCCGAAGTGATGATTCCGCACGGCACCTTCACCAAAGATCTGCCGTATTTCCCCGGCTGGATGGACATGTTCGTGGTGCCCCAGGACTCGGTGTCGGTGGAGCGCGCCATCGACGACGTGACCATGGCGATGCGCGAGAAGCGGGGGCTCCGGCCCGGCCAGAAAAACAACTTCGACGCGATTACACAGGACGTGTACGTGCAGGCGATCAACAGCTTCACGCTGGTGGCCCGCGTCCTGATGATCGTCCTCTCCATGGTGGGTCTGCTGGTGGGGGGTATCGGGGTGGTCGCGATCATGATGATCTCGGTCACGGAGCGCACGCGCGAGATCGGGGTGCGCAAGGCGCTGGGCGCCACGCGACGCGAAATCCTCTGGCAGTTCCTGGTCGAGGCGGCGACCCTGACGCTCGTGGGCGGCATCATCGGCCTGGCGGTCGGCTGGCTCGTGTCGCTGGTGCTCGCCAGCGCGACGCCCGTGCCTTCGTACGTACCGGTCGGCTCGGTGGTCCTGGCCCTCGTCCTGGCAGCATTCACCGGCCTGCTGTTCGGCATCCTTCCCGCGAGAAAGGCCGCGCGGCTCGATCCGGTCGAGGCGCTCCGGTACGAATAGATGGCCTTCTTCGAGGCCGTCCGTCTCGCCCTCCAGACCATCCGGGCACAGAAGCTGAAGAGCGCTTTCTCCATCGTCGGCGTCTTCATCGGCGTGATGTTCCTCATCGCCGTGGTGTCGGTCGTGCAGGGCATGAACCACTACATGACCGACAAGTTCGCCGGCACGATCCTCGGCGTGAACACGTTCCGGCTGCGGCAGTTCCCCGACGTGCAGCTCGGCAACGTCACCGACTCGACGTGGCGGGTGTGGCGCCGGCGGCCCCGGGTGACCTACGAGGACGCACAGGCCGTAATGCGCGGCGTGACGATCCCGGTGTCTGCCGCATGGGAGTCGAGCACCCGTGCCGCGCTCACCGCGGGCCGCAGGCAGGCCAAGGACGTGGAGGTCACGGCCGCGACGGAGCTCTACTTCGAGATTCGCTCCCTCGGGCTCGAGCGGGGCCGCGCCTTCACCGCGCAGGAGGTCCAGGCCGGTGTGCCGGTCCTCGTGCTGGGCCATGAGCTGGCCGACAAGCTGTTCGAGGGCCAGGATCCGCTCGGCCGCGAGGCGAAGATCTTCGACCTGCCGTATCGCGTCATCGGCGTCGTCGAGAAGCAGGGCAACCTGTTCGGCCTGTCGCTCGACAAATTCGCGGTGGCGCCCGCGACCGCGCCCCTCAAACGCTACGTCAACCAGCCGCGCGTGGTCGACGCCCTCGCGATGAAGGCCAACTCGCAGCTGGAAATGCGTGAGGCGATGGCCCAGGCCGAGGCGGTCATGCGCAGTCGGCGCCATCTGCGACCGCGCGAGCCGAACGATTTCGCGCTGGAAACCGCGGACGAGGTGCTCGATTTCTGGGGCAAGATCAGCCGCGTGCTGTTCGTCGCCCTTCCCGGTCTCGTGGCCGTATCGCTCGTGGTGGGCGGAATCGTCATCATGAACATCATGCTGATGGCGGTAGCCGAGCGGACCCGCGAGATCGGCATCCGCAAGTCGCTGGGCGCCCGGCGGCGAGACATCCTGCGGCAGTTTCTGGTCGAGGCCACGACGCTCGCCACCGTGGGGGCGGCGGGCGGGGTCGCGGTGGGCATCGGGTTGGCGGGTGTCGTGGCCTCCGTCACGCCGCTTCCCGCCGCGGTCGCGCCCTGGTCGATCCTGGTCGGTGTGGTGCTCGGCGCCGGCGTAGGGATCGTCGCCGGCGTGTACCCGGCCAGCCGCGCCGCCCGGCTCGATCCGATCGCCGCCCTGCGGCACGAGACATGACCGGCCTGTTCGAAGGCGTGGGCATCGCGCTCGACTCGCTGCGCGGCAACAAGGGGCGAGCGGCCCTCACCATCCTCGGCGTCGCCATCGGCGTGATGGTCGTGATGGTGATCGCTGCGATGATCAGCGGGATCAACCGGAGCGTATCGAACATCTTCGAGTCGATCGCTCCGCGCACTTTTCTCGTGTGGCGCTTCTTCCGGGCGGGGGTGAACGTCTCGGATGGCTCCGATGAGTCGAGCCCGTGGCGGCGAAACCCGGAGCTGACCGGAGTCGAGGCGGACCGAATCGCGCTGCTGCCCTCGGTGCGCTACGTCACCCGTCGCGACGAGAGCTCCGCCACGGTTGGGTTCGGCGACGTGCGGCTCGAGTCGATTGAAGTAGCGGGGCTCTCGGCGCAGTGGGTGGAGGTGAACGGCGGCGACGTCTATCCGGGACGCACCTTCACGAGACTCGAGGATCTGGCGAGCAGCCCGGTGGCGGTCATCAACCGCAAGCTGGAAGACCAGCTGTTCCGCGGCCGCGACCCGATCGACCAGACGATTCACATTGCCGGAGTGCCGTTCACCGTGATCGGCGTCTACACGCCGCCGCCGAGCCTGTTCAGCGGCAGTACGCCGCCGTTCGTCGGGATTCCGCATGGCGCCTTCGTGAAGAACGTGCCGTACTTCAAGGGCATGATGCGGCTCGCGGTCGCACCCGGGCCGGGCTATACCCAGCAGCAGTCCATGGACGAAGTGATCGCGACCTTGCGCTCCCTCCGGGGCCTCAAGCCGGGCCAGGAAAACAACTTTTCCATCGTGACTCAGGACAAGTTGCTCGACTCCTGGAACCAGGTCACGGGGATGTTCTTCCTGGTGATGCTCGTGCTCTCATCCATCGGCCTGATGGTCGGGGGCGTCGGCGTGGTCGCGATCATGATGATCTCGGTGACCGAGCGCACGCGGGAGATCGGCGTTCGCAAGGCGCTCGGGGCGACGCGGCGCGCGATCCTGTGGCAGTTCCTGGTCGAGGCGTCGACCCTGACCCTCGTGGGCGGCGCGGTCGGCATGCTCGGGGGCGGCGTGCTCGCGTTCGCCGTCGCCAGCCTCACGCCGATCCCGGCCCACGTCCCGCTGTGGTCGATCGTCGCCGCACTGGCTGCGTCGGCCCTCACCGGCGTCGGATTCGGACTGTATCCAGCCAACAAGGCGGCGAGATTGGATCCGGTGGAAGCCTTACGCTACGAATAGTGTGGACTGCGGAGTGCGGAATGCGGAATCGAAGTCCGCCCGTCCATTCCGCATTCCGAATTCCGCATTCCGCACTAGCTTCCAGCGCCATGCCCCTCTCCGAAGCGATTCTCCAGGCGTTCCAGACCGCGTGGAGTCACAAGCTCCGCTCCTTCTTCACGCTGCTCGGGATCATCGTGTCGGTCGGCTTCCTCGTGGCCGTGGTGGCCGTGATCCAGGGGATGAACGCCTACGTGCGCGAGCGCCTGGCGGGCGCGATCGTCGGCGTCAACGCCTTCCAGATTCGGCGGGACCCGATACAGATCGGATTCATCGACGACGAAGAGTGGAAGAAGATCCAGCGGCGGCCGATCATCGCGCCCGAGGACGTGCCCTACGTGGAGCGCGCCCTCCCCGACGCGCAGGCGATCTCTCTCCAGTCCGGATGGCCGACGCCGATGGCGGACGTGCAGTGGCGGAACCGCACGGTAGGCGACGTCCTCGTCTTCGGCGTCACGCCACCCTTCGTCGTGGTGCAGGACTACGCCTTCGCGGCCGGGGCGCCGTTCACTGACGTGGACGAGCGCCAGCGGCGGCTGGTGGCAGTGCTCGGCTTCGACGTGGCGGAGAAGCTGTTTGGCGCCCCGGAGCTGGCCGTGGGCAACACCATCCGGGTCCGCGGCGCGCAGCTCACCATCAAGGGCGTCATCGCGAAGAAGGGCACGGTGCTGGGGCAGTCCTGGGACGGGTTCGTCATGCTCCCGCTCTCCACCTTCGAGGCCCTGTACGGGCGCCGCCAGACCAGCGTGATCTCGGTCAAAATGGCGGCGGCCGCGGGGGTGGCGGACGGCATGCTCCGCGCCGAGGAAGCGATGCGCATCGCGCACCGGCTGCGGCCAGGGGAGGAGGACGACTTTACGGTCGATACCGGCGAGGGGTTGATCGCGTTCTGGGCCAGGCTCACCCGGGTCATCTTCAACGTGGTGCCGGCCGTGACCGGGATCGGCGTTCTGGTCGGCGGCATCGTCATCATGAACATCATGATGATGAGCGTCACGGAGCGCACGCGGGAGATCGGGATCCGCAAGTCGCTCGGCGCCTCGCGACGCGACATCCGGCGCCAGTTCCTGGCCGAGTCGATCGTGCTCTCGGTGCTGGGCGGCTGCACCGGTCTGCTCGCCGGAGCTTCCCTCGCCGCGCTGGTCGAGGTCGCCTCCCCGTTGCCGGCGCGCGTGACGCTGTGGTCCGTGGTCCTGGCGTTGAGCGTGGGCGTGATCGTCGGCATCGTGTTCGGCGTCTACCCCGCGTTGCGGGCGGCGCGCCTCGACCCGATCGAAGCGCTGCGCGCCGAGTAGCATGGCCCTCCACTCCATTCGCGAAGGCTGGGTGATCGCGCTCGACCAGCTCCGGATCAACAAGCTGCGCTCGGGGCTCACCATTCTGGGGGTGGTCATCGGGATCGCGACGGTCATGGCGATGGCGTCGATCGTGACGGGGTTCCGGGAGCAGATCGTCAACACGCTCGAGGTCGTCGGCCCCACCACGTTCCGCATCCTGCGCTTCTTCTCGTCCACGCCGCTCAATCCCGACGCGTTGCCGCGCGAGGTACGCATCCGGCCCGCCTTAGCCCCCGCGGAGGCCGAGGCGATCGCCCGCCTGCCCGAAATCCACTACGCGGCGATCTGGACGCAGCTGTTCTACCGTTTCGAATACGCCGGCACTCGCACCCAGATCCTGGGCGTGTTCGGCGCCGACGATCGCTATATGGAGATCCTGGGTGGCGGACTGGTCACCGGTCGCGTCTTCACGACGGCGGAGCTGCGCAGCGGAGCGCCGGTCGCAGTCGTCGAGCAGCGGACCGTCGACCGGCTGTTCGGGGCGCATGATCCGATCGGGGCGATCGTGCGCATCGGCGGCCGCCCGTTCCGCGTGATCGGCGTGTGGCAGCGACCGACCAACATCTTCGAGGTGCCGGGCGCGCCGGAAATCGCCGGAATCGTGCCGTTTGAAGCCGCTCGGGAGCGCTTCCAGATCGATCGGGTGAACGGCCTGATCATCCTCGTCAAGCCGCGCCCGGAGGTGAGCGTCGCGCGCGCGATGGACGCCGCCACGCTGCAGCTGCGGCGCCTGCGCGGGCTGCGGGTGGGTGAGCCCAACAGCTTCGACCTGCTGACGTCGGACCAGGTCCTCGGCATCTTCGACAGCCTGACGTTCGCGTTCTTTTTCGTGATGCTCGTGCTCTCGAGCATCGCGCTACTCGTGGGCGGGATCGGCGTAATGGCGATCATGATGGTGTCGGTGACGAGCCGGACGCGCGAGATCGGATTGCGCAAGGCGATGGGCGCGACGCGCCGCGACGTCCTGTGGCAGTTCCTCGTGGAGGCGGCGACCCTGACCTTGATGGGCGGCATTCTCGGCATCATCGTGGGGATCGGGACCGGGGAGCTCCTGAAGCGACTGCTCGACTTCAGTACCACGGTGCCGGTGTGGAGCGCGGCGATCGCCACGATCGTGTCGATCGCGGTCGGGCTCGTCTTCGGGATCGCCCCGGCGGCGCGCGCCGCCAGACTGGATCCCGTCGAAGCACTGAGGTACGAATAATGAAACGCGGGAACGGACTCGTGAGCCAGCAGGTCGACCTTCTCGCAATCGCCGCCCACCGCGACGACGCGGAGCTGACCTGTGGCGGCACGCTCGCGAAGGCGGTGCGGGCGGGCCACCGGGTCGGCATCGTGGACTTGACCCAAGGGGAGACGGGCACGCGCGGCGACGCAGGCCTTCGCGCCGCGGAGGCCGAGCGCGCGGCCCGGGCGCTCGGCGTGCACGTGCGGCTCAATGCCGGGCTTCCCGACGCCCACCTCCAGAACGACGAGCCGTCCCGCGCCAAGGTGATCGAGCTGGTGCGCGCGACGCGCCCGCGGGTCGTGATTCTTCCCTTCCCCGTGGGCCGCCACCCCGATCACCGCATTGCGTCGGAGCTGGGACGCGACGCGTGCTACCTGGCCGGGCTCGCCAAGTACGGTGCCCCCGGGGGGGGCGCCGCACACCGCCCCTTCAAGGTCCTGTACGCGCTCGCGTACCGGGAAGACCCGGTCAAGCCGTCGTTCGTCGTGGACATCTCAGACAGCTTCGATGCCAAGATGGCGGCGATCCACTGCTACGCCTCGCAGTTCGACGGCGCCAAGGCGGCCGGGGAGATCCATCCCACGGGGCAGGATCTCTACGAGCTGATCCGGATCCAGTCGGCGCATTATGGCTCGCTGATCCGCTCGGCCTACGGGGAGCCGTTCTTCTGCCACGAGACGCTCGCGGTCGACGACGTGCTGCAGCTTGGCGTGCAGTCCCTCTAGCTTCTAGATTTCTCCCCATGCCCAAGCGGCTGGTCTACCTCGACAACGCGGCCACCACGCCGGTGCGCCCGGAGGTGCTCGAGGCGATGCTGCCCTATCTGGGGCGCGACGCCTTCGGTAACCCCTCCTCGCCCCATCGCTTCGGGCGCGCGGCGCGGGCCGGCGTCGAGGAGGCGAAGCGCAGCATCGCCGAAGCGCTCGGGGCGGAGCCGGGGCAGGTGATCTTCACGTCCGGCGGGACCGAGGCGGACAACCTGGCGGTGATCGGATGCGCCCTGGCGGCGCGCGAACACGGAAGACCGTTCCGCGTCGCGGTGTCGGCTATCGAGCACAAGGCCGTCCTGGCGGCGGCGCACGCAGTGGCACGTCTCGGTGGCGAGGAGATCGTCCTGCCGGTGGACGGCGCCGGTCAGGTGGCGGAGGACGCGCTGGACCGGGCGCTCGCGCGGGGAGTGGCGGTGGTGAGCGTGATGTGGGTGAACAACGAGATCGGCGTGGTACAGCCTGTGGCCCGGCTCGCGGTGCGATGTCGCGAGGCCGGCGTCCCGTTCCACGTGGACGGCGTGCAGGCCTTCGGTAAAATCCCCGTGTCGTTACGCGACGTCGCATGCACGCTCCTCACCATTTCCGGCCATAAGATCGGCGCACCCAAGGGGATCGGCGCGCTGGTGGTGCGGGACCGCCACGTCATCGAAGCGATCATCCACGGCGGCGGCCAGCAGTTCGGGATCCGGCCGGGCACGGAAAACGTGCCGGGCATCGTGGGGCTCGGCGCGGCTGTCGCGCTCGCAGCGCGCGAGCAGGCGGCGTTCGCGGCCACCGTGGCGGCGCTGCGCGACGAGCTCGAGCGCCGATTGCTGGCCGTCGTCCCGGACGCCGTGATTAACGCCGCGCACGGCCGGAGGGCACCACACGTCACCAGCGTGTCGATCCCCGGAACGGACAGCGAGGCGCTGCTGATGCACCTGGACCTCGCGGGGATCGCCTGCTCCTCGGGCTCGGCGTGCTCGACCGGCGCCGTGGATCCGTCGCACGTGCTCACGGCCATGGGCGTGTCGCGCGAGCTGGGCGTCGCGGCGCTGCGGTTCTCGTTCGGCAAGGAGAATACGCGGGAAGACGTGGAGGCGACGGTCGCAGTGCTCCCCAAGATTGTCGAGAAGGTGCGAGCGCTGAGCGCGGTGCTGCACCGGTGAGGGAGCGCGTGCTCGTGGCGATGTCGGGCGGAGTGGATTCGTCTGTCGCCGCCGCGCTGCTCGTCGAGCAGGGCTACGACGTCGTCGGTGCCACCATGAAGCTGTTCTGCTATGGCGACTCGGTCCCCGACCGTCCGTGCTGCTCGCTCGATTCGATCGCCGACGCGCGGCTCGTGGCCCACAAGCTGGGTATCCCGCACTACGTGCTGAACTTCGAGGACCGCTTCGGCCGCGACGTGATCGCGAATTTCGTCTCCGAGTACGCCAGCGGCCGCACACCGATCCCCTGCGTGCGCTGCAATTCGTTCACCAAGTTCCGCGATTTTCTGTATCACGCGGACGCGCTCGACTGCGCCGCCATCGCCACCGGCCATTACGCGATCGCGCGCGATGGCGCGTTGTTCCGCGGGCGCGACCCGCGGAAGGATCAGTCGTACTTCCTCTGGGGCATCGACCGGGCCGTGGTGGCGCGGATGCGGACGCCCGTCGGAGACCTGACCAAGCGCGAGACGAGGGACGTCGCACGACGTCTCGGTCTCGTCACCGCCGAGAAGGTGGAGTCGGTGGAGATCTGCTTCGTTCCCGACGACGACTACGTGAGCGTGCTCGAGCGCCATCTCCCCGCCGAGGCGCCGGCCCTGAGCCCGGGGCCGCTGGTAACCGCCGGCGGCGCGGTGGTGGGCGAGCACGCGGGTTTCGCGCGCTACACCATCGGCCAGCGCCGCGGGCTCCCCGGCGGATTCCGCGAGCCGATGTACGTCGTGGCGATCCGCCCGGAGACGCGCGAGGTCGTGATCGGTCCCGGGGACCAGCTGTTCGGCCACACGGTGACGCTCGCCGAGGTGAATTGGCTCGCCGACCCGCTGGCGCCGGGTGATTCGGTCCTGGTTCAATGCCGCTACCGCGCCGCCGCCGTTCCCGGCCGGGTTCGGGAGCTCGGCGCCGGGACGATCGCTCTCGATCTCGCCCAGCCGGTGCGGGCGATCACCCCCGGGCAGTCGGGCGCCCTGTACGACGGGGACGGCCGCCTGCTCGGCGGCGGCGTCATCACCTAACTCCCCGCCCCGCAAGCCTCTTCCCTACTTCCAGTCTGCATGTAGGGCAAGCGTGCGCCCGGTCACGGCCCGATCTGGTGACTCGGGGGTACGTTGCAATTTGGACGAGGCGCGAGCGCCCGGCCCCTGCCCGCCCAACGCCCTCACTTCGGAGGAGCAGTATGCCAGCACACCATCGTCGCCCCTGGTGGGTCCTCGCGGTCGTCGCCGCATTCGTCGCGGCGGCCTGCAGCGACACCACCGGCCCGCAGGCTCACCTGACCGACCCCGCGGCGCTCAGCAGCGATCTGCAGACCGTGTCCGGCGTACTGCTCTCGCCGACGTTCCATAGTTTCAGCAAGGTGAGCGATACGGCGACGGGCTCCCCCGCAGCCGCCCCGAGCCGGATCGGCATGCTGCTTCGCGCCGCTCCCTTCAACCCGCCGGCCATTTCGAGCGCACTCCGGACGAACGCGGCGGCGCGGATGCAGGCGCTGCGCGCTGGCGCGGCGACCTTCTCCAGCGGTATCAATGCCAGCGTCGTCCCGCCGGCCTTGCTGGGCACGACGTGGGTATGGAACCCCACCACCCATAAGTACGAGCAGGACGGCACGTTCACACCAGCGGCTCCGACCGATCGGGTGCGCATCATTCTGTATGCCGTCGACCCGACCACCGATCAGATCGTCGAGAATCCGCTCACGTCCACCGGCTTCGTCGATCTGGTGGACGAGAGTACCACGTCACCGGCCGTCGACAAGCTCCACGTCATCGTCAGCGGCGGCACGCCGACCAGCCCCGGCACCGTGTACATCAATTACACGGTCAGTGGCCAGGTCACCGGCAACCCGGCGACGGCGTTCACTGCGACGGCCGCCGGCTTTGTAAGCGACGGCACGCACACCCTCACGTTCAGCGCCACGTTTGCGGCAACGCAGCTCAACACGAACAATCCGGACGCCCAAATCGATATCACGTGGGACCTGGACAATCCGGTGATTCACGTCGCGCTCCACGAGGCGCTGGTGCTGGCGGACCCGAACCATATCACGCTCACGATCACCGAGTTCAGCATCACGCACGGTAGCCAGACGGTGAACATGCACGGCACGGTCGTCATCACGATCTTGTCGCTGACGACGGAGACGGTGACGTTGAATTTAACGATCGACGTGAACGACGTGCCCTGGATCCGGGTCAGCGGGACCGACAATGGGATCACGGTGCGCCATAACGACGGCAGCCAGCTCTCGCAGGCGGAGAACCAGGCGTTCCTGGATCTATTGGGGCTGCCCGGGGCTATTGAGTTCGTGATTCTGAGTCTGTTCAACCCGTGTGAGACGTTGATGGGCGCCTGAACGGCGCGACGGCTGCGCGAACCCCTGCCGGACCTGGTCCGGCGGGGGTTTTCGTCGTATAAGGGGAGCTTGAAGATGGTCTACCGTATCCTGGCCGATTGTGTCGTCCTGGTCCACGTGGCGTTCGTGGCGTTCGTCGTCCTGGGCGGGTTCCTCGCGTGGCGCTGGCGCGCGGTCGTGCTGCTGCACGTCCCGTGCGCCCTGTGGGGGATCGCCATCGAGTACGGCGGTTGGGTCTGTCCGCTCACCCCCCTGGAAAACCTGTTGCGCGAGCGCGCGGGGCTGGAAGGGTACCGCGGCGGATTCATCGAGCACTACGTGATTCCGGCATTGTACCCGGCGGGGCTCGCCCGGCCCACTCAGGCAGTGCTGGGCACGCTCGTGCTGGCCGTGAATCTCGTCGCCTACGGAGTGCTGATCCGCCGGCTCAAGGGGACGTAGTCACGACCGCACCCTCCGCCAACACCGCGACGATGCGCAGCGGCCCCCCGCTGCCGCCACGGATCTTCATGGGCAGGGCGATCACGAACGCCCCGGTCGCGGGGACGGCGGACAGGTGCGCCACGTTCTCGAACGCCGGGATGTTTGCGGCGAACAAGGTCTGGTGCGTGTCGAACGTGGTGGATTGTCCGTAGTCGATACTCGGCGTGTCGATGCCCACGGCGCGCACTTTGTGCGTCACCAACCAGCGGGCCGCGTCGGGGTGAATTCCCGGGAAATGGAGCTCGGCAACCGCCGCAGGCCCAGTCTTGGTGGTACCCAGATAGCGCGCTCGATCGGGCCAGCGGCTGCCCCACCCCGTCCGAATCAGGACGATGCTCCCTTCGGCAATCGGCGTGTGACCCAGCTCCCACGCCTCGAGGTCGGCCGGCTGCACGCGAAAGTCGCGATCCGCATCCGCCTGGCTACTCACATCGATCACGACGGCCGGGCCCGTCAACCGCGCAAGAGGAATCTGGTCCGTCGAGAGCCTGCCCTCCGCGAAGTGCACGGGCGCGTCGAGGTGGGTTCCCCCGTGTTCGGCGGCCGCGAAATTGTTCGCGGCGTAGTAGTAACCTGCAGCGGTGCGCTGAGCCGAGACCACCTCGAGGCGAAACGGCTTGGCCGTGGGCCAGTAGATGGTGGTCGAGTCGAATGGGTAGGTCAGGTCGACCCACGTCGCCCGGGCGAGCTGATCGGTGACGGAAGAGCGGGCGCACGCGCCCACGGCGACCAACAGGACACATAACCGGTTCACGAAGCGAGCCTCCGCAGAGGTAGGAGCGCAGCATACTGCGCCCCTACATATTACGTCTCACGTCGGCCCACTTCGGAGGTCCAATGCGCGCCCGTTCGCTGACCATCGCCCTCGTCCTCCTCGCCGCCTGCTCCGGCGGCAAGGCCGCCAAATCCGCCGCCGAAGGCGATTCGCTGACCGAGCGCCAGCGGGACTCGATCCTCGCGCAGTCGCGGATACCCGGCGCGAGCGGCGTGGGGAAGGCGATGCGGGCGGCCGATTCCACGAACGCCCGGATTCGGGCCACGGACAGCGTCTCCCCGTGAGGTCTCGTTTCCTGGAGGCGCGATGGATCTCGCTCCTGCTGGGTCTGCTTGCCGCATGCGGCGCGACGGATCCGTGCCGCTCAGGGGAGATGCACCTGCGTACGCGCTTCTCGCAGAGCTACGTCGGCCACTGGGTAGTGGCGCGCGGCGACAGCGTCACGCTGCCCGAGATGGGCGACCGTTTCAGGTTGACCGACGTGATTCTCGATACCGCCCGGGTCGCGGTCGGCGGCACGTGTCGCTTCGGGGGCGCCTTGGTGTTCGCGGTGCCGCGCGCTGAAACGCTCGCCGTCACCTGGTACGGCTCTCCGGAGCAGGCCCTGATCTACGGGTGGCCGGCCGACCTGGGCCCGTTCGCCGGCGTCGGCGCATCGCGCGTGGGGGATTCGCTCGCGGGCGCCATTCTGTTCGACTCGCAGCTCGGCGTGAAGGTGCCGCCCGGAGTGACGGCCCGGTTCGTGGCCGGCCGGGCGCGGCGCTAGGCACCCGAGTATTTTGAACGCATGAAAGGGTTCTTCTTCCGCCTCGTGATCACGGGGCTTGGCTTGTGGGTGGCAGAGACCATCGTCCCCGGCGTGCGGATCGACGGCTGGGGCAACCTCGTCGTCGCGGCGCTGCTGCTGGGCATCGTGAACGCGGTGATCCGTCCGATCATCCTGATTCTCACCCTCCCGCTCACCGTGCTCACCCTAGGGCTTTTCATCCTGGTCGTGAACGGGATTTCGGTCGCCCTGGTCGCCTGGCTCATGCCGGGGTTCGCACTCGCGGGGCTGTGGGCCGCGATCCTCACGTCCATCGTTGTGGGCCTGACGAGCTGGTTCGCCTCCGCGTTCGTCGGAGGCTCGGGCCGCATCGAGCGCTACCGCCGCATCGAAGTGACGGGCCGCCGGCTCGACTGATGGACCGAACGGCGGACCTGACGCCCCGGGCGCGGCGCATCCTGCTCGCGCTCGGCGGCTTATATGCCGTCGTCAATGCGTTCATCGGCGTCCATTCGGGCGGCGACTTCGTGTTCCACCTCCGACTGGCCGAGCGCCTGCTGCACGGTCAGCCGCTGTACGTCGACTTCGATGGCGCGATTGGCGTCCCCTGGCCGCCGTTTGCGATCTTCGCCCTGACCCCGTTCGCCTTGCTGGCACGACTCAGCCTGCCGCTCACCAAGGCCCTGTGGGCGGTCGGCAACGTGGCGCTGTTCGGCTGGTGTCTGGTTCGGGGGTATCGTCACGCTGGCCGCTGGACGCCCGTGGTGCTCGCCGTCGCCGCCGTCGCCCAGCCGCTGCAGAGCAACTTCCAGCATTTGAACATCAACCTCGTACTGCTCGCGCTCGTAGTCCTCGCCATCGCCGACCTCGACACAGGACGGGAGATGCGTGCGGCACTCTGGATTGGCGTGGCCACGGCGCTCAAGGGCTATCCCGGTGCCATTTTTCTCTACTTTCTCATGCGGGGTCGCTGGCGTCCCCTGGTAGCGGGCGTGACGGCCGCGGTCGGGCTCACGTTTCTCGTGGTGATCCCCGCGGGATTCGGCGGCGCCGCCAACGTGTCGGACTATGTGCACTTGGCGCTGACCGCCCAGAGCACTCAGGCGCTGGCCGGCCAGTCGATCGGCGGACTCGTGGCGCGCTTGGGTGGGAACGTCATCACGGCCGCGATCCTGGATCTGCTCGCGATGGCCGGAGTGGCGGCGGTGCTGTGGCGCGGCAGTGCGGCCAGTGAACCGACGTACGAGGTCGGGACGACTGCGCTGCTCGCGGTTCTGCTCGCGCCGCTCGACCGACTCCACTATTACGTCCTCGCATTCCCGGCGTGGACGGATACTTTCAGCCGGCCCGCACCGGCGCGCGGACGAGCCGTGTGGTTCGCCGCGCTTGCCGTGGGCGCATTGCTGACATCCGGGATGCTGAGCCAATACCGCGGCCACCTCCCCGCGGTGCTGTGGACCGTGCGGCAGAACACGTACAATTTCGGCGCGCTCATCCTGCTCATCGTCTTGGTCGCTCGGCGCGTCGCGCCACCCCAACCTCTTCCGGTGTCTCGACCGACATGACCTTTGCCGCATTGGTACTCTCGATCGTCCTCGTGCAGGGAGCCCCCCCAAACGGGACGCCCCGCCTTACGTCGTTCCCCACGCGTCCACTCGGCACGCTGCGCGAGCAAGCCGCTGTCCAGCAGGAGTGGCTGCGCTATCGGCTCGACTCCGTGCTGCCGCGTCTGATGCGCCAGTATCAAGTCGCCATGTGGGTCGTGCCAATGCGCGAGTACAACGAGGACCCCGTGTTCTGGTCGCTGGTCTCCGCTACTTCTTTCTATGCACGACGCCGCACCATCTACGTCTTCTTCGACCGGGGGCCGGACCGCGGGGTCGAGCGTCTCGCGCTGGGCGGCGCGTCACAGGGCGGGTTATACGAGGCTTATCACGCGAGGGAGGTGATCGATCCGTCGATCGGCCGCCGCCCCGAGTTGGTGGGACAGGCGCAGTGGGACCTGCTGCGCCGGGTGATCGAGGAACGGGACCCGCAGACCATCGCCGTGGACATCTCGCACACGCACGCGTTCTCCGACGGCCTGTCGGCGGGCGAGTGGGAGCAGCTTCAAGCCGCGCTCCCTGAGCGATACCGGGCCCGCATTGTGCGCGCCGAGAGCCTGCCGCTCGAGTATCAGGAGATCCGGGCGCCGGCGATGCTCGCCACCTACCGGCAGCTGATGCAGGTCGTCTGGAGAACCATCGATACCGCGTTCTCGAACAAGGTCATCACGCCCGGCAAGACCACCACCGACGACGTCGCCTGGTGGATGCGGCAACGGGTAAACGACCTGGGATTCGGTACGTGGTTCCACACCGACGTGGACGTGCAGCGGCAGGGCGTCGATCTCTCGGACTCCGGCGCCGTCGTGATCCAGCGCGGCGACGTGCTGCACTGCGACTTCGGCATCACGGCGCTGGGCCTGAACACCGATACGCAACACATGGGCTACGTGCTGCGGCCGGGCGAGCGGGACGTCCCGGACGGCTTGAAGCAAGCCCTCAAGAACTCGAACCGGCTCCAGGACATCCTGCTCGCCGAGATGCGGCCGGGGCGGACCGGGAACGACGTGCTCGCCGCCGCGCTGGCGCGAATGCGGGCGGTAGGGATCACGGGCACGATCTACACGCACCCCATCGGCGATCGCGGGCACGGCGCCGGACCGCTCATCGGCCTGTGGGATCACCAGGAGGGCGTGCCCGGGCGCGGGGACGTGCTCCTCCAACCCAACACCTGGTTCTCCATCGAGCTCCAGGCGACGACGCCATTGCCGGAATGGGGCAACCAGCCGGTGCGCTCGGCGCAGGAGGAGGACGCGGAGCTCGGGGCCGACGGCCAGGTGCGTTGGATCCTGCGCCGGCAGACGCAGTTCCACGTGCTGCGATAGATGTACGATCTCGAGACCCCCGCGCTGCTGCTCCACCTGGACGCGGTCGAGCGGAACGTCCAACACATGGCGAAGCGCGCCAAGCAGCTAGGCGTGGCACTGCGGCCCCACGCCAAAACGCACAAGTGCGTGGAAGTCGCCCGCCTGCAGCGCGAGCAGGGGGCGCGCGGGCTCACGGTGTCGACGCTGGTCGAGGCGGAGGTATTCGCCCGCGCCGGGTTCAACGACCTCACCTGGGCGTTTCCCATCGATCCGAGCCACATCCCTCATGTGCGTCGCATCGCGGAAGCGACCGGCGCGACGCTGCGCGTTGCCGTCGACGACGAGCGCACGGCCCGCGCACTCGCGGGGTCGGGTTTGCACGTGTGGCTCAAGGTGGACAGCGGGTTACACCGGGCGGGCGTGGACCCGGCCACGCCGTACGCGCTGCAGGTCGCGGCCGAATTGGGGAAGGAACGAGGACTGGTGTTCGACGGCATCCTGACCCACTCCGGTCATGCCTACCGGACGACGAGCAAGGGGGAGGCGGCCCGGGTGGCGGAGCAGGAGCGGAGTGTCATGGTCGGGTTCGCGGAGCGGGTCCGCAAAGCGGGCATTCCGTTGCGAGAGGTGAGCGTCGGCTCGACGCCGGCAATGGCGGCCGTGCAAGACCTCGCCGGTGTCACCGAGGCGCGCCCCGGCAACTATGTGTTCTACGACCGCACCATGGTGCTGATCGGGTGTTGCGAGCCGGCGGACGTAGGCGTGACGGTGCTCGCGACCGTCGTGTCCCATCAACCGGGCGGGGCGCATTTCATCGTGAACGCCGGGGCACTCGAGCTGTCGAAGGACCCGGGGCCGGCACACGTGGCCCCGCAGGCGATGGGCGCCGTGCGGGGGGCTCCCGAGCTCACGGTGGCGACGCTGTCACAAGAGCACGGTCTGATCAGTGCCGAATCGCCAGCTGCGCTCGACGACCGCTTCGCGGTGGGGACGCAGGTCGAGATCATCCCCAACCATTCCTGTCTGACCGTCCCCCTGTTCGACGAGTATCACGTCATCCGCGGGGCGGGAAACGGCGGGCGAGAGGTCGATCGCTGGAAGGTCGAGCGGGGGCGCTGACCCGACATGCGACCGCGGGGACTGTGAGCGCCGTCATCGAGCGGACAGCCGCGGAGCATTTTCTTGCTTTACGCCTGGGTTCGCCATGAAGACCTTTCTCCGTAACCTCGTCCTGTGCGCGCTGCCCGTCCTGTTCGGCTGGGGCGCCGGCTACGGCTTCACGTTCATTCAGGGATCGTGTGGCGCCATGGTGGGCGCGCTGTTTGCCGGCAAGTGCGCCGGGCGACAGCGCGAGTACCAGGCGAGGTTTCAGCTGGCGGGTTCGGGGGCCGGGGTTGTGATCGCGGCGACGCTGGTCACGTGGCTGGAACATCGCCGCCGGCGCGCCGTACAAGGGACACCTTCTGAAGGAGAGCCGTCATGAAGCGCATGGCAATGATCGCCGCGTCCGCCCTGCTCCTCGGCCGGGGACTCGCCGCGCAGGACACCAGCAAGGCCGCCGCACCCGCCGCCGCGCCCGCCGCGCCCGCCGCGCCCGCCGCTGCCACGCCATCCGTGACGGTCGTCGAGGCGGTCGTCGCGCGATCGGTGCTGGACCGGCAGCCGCAGGACACCGGCACGGTGTTCCCGGCGGACGTAGCACAGTTGATCTGCTGGACCAAGGTGGAGGGCGCCGGCGGCGCGAGCATCCACCACGTGTGGTTCCACGGCGACACGCAAGTGGGCGACGTCGAGTTGCAGGTGGGCGGGTCACCCTGGCGCACCTGGAGCCGCAAGACAGTGCCGGCCGAGTGGACTGGAGCCTGGCACGTCGAGGTGAAAGACGCGGCGGGCACGGTGCTGAAGAGACTGGATTTTACGGTAGGGCAATAGTCGTTCTCCGACGGTACCACGCTACGTTGTACGCTGCTCGCGCGTGAGCACGTGCAACGTAGCGTCATCGCGTCTTACCACATATTCTAGTCCCTCATGGATCTCGTTCACCAAGTTGCCGCGAATCTCGAAATTGAACCCGGAAAAGCCGAGAAGGGGATCGGCGCCATTCTCATGGCGCTGCGCATGAACCTGGATGGCGACACATTCAACAAGGTGAAGCACGTGCTCCCCAACAGCGAGAGCCTGATGGGTCGCGCGCTCATGGGCGGCGCGCGCACCGG
>DATNOH010000117.1:0-36187 GCA_035601435.1 Gemmatimonadales bacterium
CATGGCCCAGCACGCCTGGGTGTATCCAGTGGAGCCCGCGCTCAAGATCATCGTGGACATGTTCGAGTGGTGCGCCACGCACACGCCGCTGTGGAACACGATTTCGATCTCGGGCTACCACATCCGCGAGGCGGGCGCCACAGCGGCGCAGGAGCTCGCGTTCACCCTGGCCAACGGATTCACCTACGTGGAGCGGGGGATCGCCCGCGGGCTGGACGTGGACGCGTTCGCGCCGCGCCTCTCGTTTTTCTGGGACATTCACAACGATTTTTTCGAGGAAATCGCGAAGCTCCGGGCCGCCCGCCGGATCTGGGCTCGCCACATGCAGGAGCGCTATGGCGCGAAGAATCCGCGCTCCGCCATGATGCGGTTCCACTCCCAGACCGCAGGAGTCACGCTCACCGCGCAGCAGCCCATGAACAACCTGGTCCGGGTGGCCTACCAGGCGCTCGCGGCGGTGCTCGGCGGCACGCAGTCGCTGCACACCAACTCACTGGACGAAACGCTGGCGCTCCCGACCGAGGAGGCCGTCCGCCTGGCCCTGCGGACCCAGCAGATCATCGCGCACGAGACGGGTGTCGCGGAGGTGATCGACCCGTTCGGCGGCTCCTATTACGTCGAGTCGCTCACCGACCGGCTGGAGCGCGAAGCGGAGGGCCTGTTCGCCGAGATCCAATCGGTGGGCGGCGTCGTGCAGGGAATCGAAACCGGCTGGTTCCAGCGGCAGATCGCCCGGTCCGCGGAGGAGTTCCAGCGCGACGTCGAGGCCGGCGGGCGTATTCTGGTCGGCGTGAACGACTACCTCAGCGCGGACGATCACCCCGTCGAGATCCTCAAGGTGTCGGGTGACACCGAGGAGGGCCAGCGGCGCGGGCTCGCGCGTCTCCGGGCCGAGCGCGACAACGGGCGCGTCGCGGAGCGGCTCGAGGAATTGCGCCGCGCCGCCCGCGCCGACGAGAACGTGATCGGCCCGATGCTGAACTGCGCTCGCGCTTACTGCACCCTGTACGAGATCCGGCACGCGCTCGAAAGCGTCTACGGCGCCTACCGCGAACCGGTATTCTTTTAGACCATGTCCGCACAGCCGATTTCCGCCAGCGAGAGCGCCGTGCGCGCCGCCGTCGAGCGGTTGTCGCGCGTCGCGCCCGGCGCGTATCAGGTAGTGTCGTGTTACTTGAAGCTCGAGCCGCGGGACAAGACCCGGGGCAAGTACCTGATCAAGATCAAGAACCGCATCCGCGAAGCGCTCGCCGCCCTGCAGCGACAGGAGCTCGAGCGCGCCATGCGGGCCCAGGTGGCGGCCGACCTGGAGCGCGTGCAAGGCTACTTCGGGGAGCCGACACGGCTGCCGCCGGCGCGCGGGATCGCGCTGTTTGCATGCAGCGCGCTCGATCTGTTCGAGGCGCTCCCGCTGCCCCACGTTCACCGCTCGCGGCTCGCGGTCGCACCGGTGCCCCTGGTGCGAGAGCTCGTGGCCCTCGAGGAGGAATTCGGCACCATCCTCGTCGCCGCCTGCGACCGCACCAGCGCGCGGTTCTTCGAGGTCACCGCCTACGACGTCGGCGAGCTGCCCAGCCTCACTGCGGAGGCCACGCGGCCGGGGAAGTTCCACGGCGAGCGGCAGGCCAAGCGGGGCAACATGCTGGCGGGCGGCTTCGGCGAGCACAACTACCACATGCGGATCCGCGTCGAGCGCCAGCGACACTACGCGCAGGTGGCGGATCGCATCTTCCAGATCCACACCCAGCGCCCGCTTGCCGGGCTCGTGGTCGCCGGCATCGGCGTGGACGCGGCTGCCCTGCTGCCGCACCTGCACACCTACCTCCACGACCTGGTGCTCGGCGTGGTGCGCTTGAACCCCAAGCGGGTCGCGGCGGCCGAAGTTCGCGAGGCGGCCCTCTCGTTGCGAGAGGAGCGAGAGCGCGCCTGGGAGCGCGCGCACGCCGAGGCGGTGCGTGAAGGCGTCGGCACGGGCTGGGCGGTGAACGGCATCGACCAGACGCGCAAGGCGCTCCAGCGGGGCCAGGTGCGCACCCTGCTCGCCGACGGTCAGGACGACGACTCCCACATCGACGACGCCGTAGAGGAGGCCCTCGCCCAGCGCGTCCAGGTCGACGTCGTGTACGACCAGCGCGCGCGCCGCGTGGTGGACGGGCTCGCCGGCCTGCTGCGGTTCCGCCGCTGATGCCCGGCTCGAAACGCCCCATCCGGGTGCTGGTCGCCAAGCCCGGCCTGGACGGGCACGACCGCGGCGCCAAGGTCGTGGCGGCGGCGCTGCGCGACGCGGGGATGGAGGTCATCTACACGGGCCTCCATCAGACCCCGGAGATGATCGCGCAGGCGGCCATGCAGGAGGACGTCGACGTGGTGGGCCTCTCGATCCTCTCGGGCGCGCACCTGACCCTGTTCCCGCGCGTCAAGCAGCTGCTCGTCGACGCCGGACGGGACGACGTGCTGGTAACGGGCGGTGGGATCATTCCTCCGGAAGACATCGCCACGCTGCGGCAACAGGGGATTGGGCGGTTGTTCGGACCCGGCACCCCTACAGCAGACCTGGTGAAATACATCGAAGAGTGGGCGGCCGAGCATGTCTCGGCGTGACCACACGTCCACCCCCGTCTCCCTTGAGCCGTCTTAAAACGCTGACCGCGGAATACCGCGAGCTCAAAGCGCGCCTCGAGCAGGGCGGCGGGCCCGACAAGGTGCGCCGCCAGCACGAGCAGGGGAAGCTGACCGCCCGCGAGCGGGTCGAAGCCCTGCTCGATCAGGGCGCGGCCTGGTTCGAAATCGGCCTTTTGGTCGCGTTCGACCAGTACGACGGGCAGGCGCCCGGGGCCGGCGTCGTCACGGGTCTCGGGCGGATCGCGGGCCGCCCGGTGGTGGTGGTCGCGAACGATGCCACCGTGAAGGCAGGCTCGTGGTGGCCGGAAACGATCAAGAAGATCCTCCGGGCCCAGGAGATCGCGATGCGCCAGCGTATCCCGATCATTTACCTCGTGGACTCCGCCGGCGTGAACCTGCCGTACCAGGGGGGGGTGTTCCCCGGCCAGTACGGCGCGGCGCGGATCTTCTATTACAACTCGATCATGCGACACTACCTGCGCGTGCCACAGATCGCCGCGGTCATGGGACCGTGCATCGCCGGCGGGGCATACCTGCCCGCCCTGTCGGATGTCATCTTCATGGTCGAAGGCACGTCGTTCATGGGGCTGGGAGGCCCCAACCTCGTGAAGGGCGCGACCGGGCAGACGGTGGACGCGGAGTCGCTGGGCGGCGCGGCGACACATACGGCGGTAAGCGCGGTGGCGCACTATCGCGCAAAGGACGATCGGGAATGTCTGGTCCGCATCCGGGAATACGTCGAGCGTCTGCCGCGTACGCTCCGACCTCCCGCCCCGGGCGGCAAGCCGAAACGCAACCCTAAAGACCTGTACGACCTGCTGCCGTCCGACCACCGCATGAGCTACGACGTCCGCGCCGTGCTCGACTGCGTGCTCGATGCGGGAAAGCTGGACGAATTCCAGCCCGACCTCGCGCCCGAGATGATCTGCGCGCACGGCGCGATCGAGGGGCGGACGGTGGCCGTGATCGCCAACTCGCGAGGGGTCATCAAGGGCAAGAAGGGCGAGGCCCCGAAGATCGGGGGAATCATTTACACGGAGAGCGCCGAGAAGGTGGCCTACTTCATCGAGAACGCCGACCGCGAGCGGATCCCCCTCCTCTTCGTGCAGGACGTGTCGGGGTTCATGGTCGGCACCGAAGCGGAGCACTCCGGGATCATTCGCGCGGGGGCACGCTTCGTCGAAGCCATGGCAACGGCAACGGTGCCCAAACTCGTGCTCACCGTGAACCATGCCTCGGGAGCGGGCTACTATGCCATGGCGGGGCAGGGGTTCGATCCCGACTTCATCGTCTCATGGCCGACCGGAAGGATGGGAGTGATGGAGGGTGAGTCGGCGATCCAGGCGGTCTTCGGGAACGATGCGGCGAAGCCCGACAACGCCGCCGCCGTCGACGCGATGCGCGCGGATTATGAGCATCAGCTCGACGCCAGGTTCGCCGCCGCCCGGGGCTTTGTGGACGCGATCGTGCTCCCGGAGGAAACCCGCGATACGCTCGCTTTCCTCCTCGAGGCAACCGGCGAATTCACCGGCCCGCACGTCGGGGCCTTCGTGCTGCCGGGCCAGCCATGAGATCACGCGGCATCCCGTTGTTGCTCCTCGCCCTCACCGCCGCCTGCGGCAGCTCTGCTCCACCGCCGGCCACGCGACCGACGCCGGCCTCCTCGGCGCCCACGCCTCCTCCGGCGTCCCCTACCGCGCCCCCGCCGACCGCCACAGGCGTCGCGACCCGGCTCCCCATTTTGCCGCCGGCGCGGGCGCTGCTCGTCGGCCTGATGCCGCTCCACAGTGCGGGTGTAGACGACTTCCGCGCCAAGCACCCTACCTATGATGGGCGCGGCGTCCTGATCGGCATCCTGGACACGGGCGTGGACCCCGGAGTGAACGGACTGATTGTCACCAGCACCGGCGCGCCCAAGCTGCTGGATGTGCGGGATTTCTCCGGCGAGGGAGTGGTGCGGCTCACACCCGTCACGCCGACAGGGGACGGTACCGTCTCGATCTCCGGCCGGGCACTCTCCGGCGCCGGTCGGATCGGCCGGCTCACGACCGCGAACACGTGGTACGCCGGCACGCTGGCCGAGCGCCCGCTGGGGAAGATGCCAGGGGCCGATCTGAACGGGGACGGGACCAACAGCGATGCCTTTCCCGTCATCGTGGTGAAGGCAACGGACGGCTGGGTCGCGTTCCTGGACACGAACCTGGACGGCTCGTTCGAAGACGAGATGCCGCTGCACGACTATCGCCAGGGCCGCGAGGTGATCGCGCTCGGCTCGAAGCCGATCACCCTGGCCGCCAACTTTGGCGAAGTGAACGGCGTGCCGACGCTCGCCTTCGTGTTCGACAACAACGCGCACGGCACGCATGTCGCGGGCATCGCGGCGGGGCACAACTTGTTCGACGTGGCGGGCTTCGACGGCGTTGCACCGGGCGCGCAACTGCTCGGGTTGAAGATCGCGAACGACGCACGGGGCGGTATCTCGACGACCGGCAGCATCCAACACGCGATGGAGTACGCCGCCCGCTTCGCGGAGCAGCGCAACCTGCCGCTCGTGCTGAACCTGAGCTGGGGAATCGGCAACGAGCCCGGCGAACGCGCCGTCATGGACTCGATCGTCAACGCATTTGTCGTCGCCCATCCGGGGATCGTGTTCGCGATCAGCGCGGGCAACGACGGGCCCGGGCTCTCCACCGTGGGTCTGCCCGGGTCGGCCGACCTGGCCGTTTCCGTGGGCGCGGCGCTGCCGGGCATCTACCTGCCGCTCGAGGAGGACGGCGCCCCGCCGGTGGCAGGGGACTTCGTCGGCTCGTTCAGCGGGCGCGGCGGACGGTTCGGCAAGCCCGACCTGCTCGCACCGGGGTGGGCCTTCTCGACCGTACCCTCCTTCGATACCGGAAACGAGATCAAGGCCGGCACGAGCATGTCCGCTCCCTATGTGTCCGGTCTCGCGGCGTGCCTCATATCGGCGCTGGTGCAGGAGGGACGCCGGCCGGGCGGCGCCGAGGTGAGCGCGGCGCTCCGGGCCGGTGCGGCCGGCTTGCCCGGCGCCAGCGTGCTCGATCAGGGGGCCGGCCTGCCGCAGCTCGAGCGAGCCTATCGTTGGCTGCTCGCCGGCCATCAGGGCTCGGGCTACGTCGTGCGGGCCACGACGGGCGGCGGATCGGCGGCGTTTCGGCGCGAGGGTCTCGGGGGGCCCGCGGATACGATCGAAACGTTCCGCGCGCGCCACGTCACGGGGCTGCGGGCGGCGCAGTTCTCGTTGAAGAGCGACGCGTCGTGGCTGACCGCGCCCGCGATGCTGCCGGCAGGAGCTCGCGAGACCGAGATCCCCCTGACCTACGCCGCCTCCGCGCTCGCCGCGCCGGGGGTGTATGTGGGAACCGTGACGGCCTGGAATCCCAGCGATGCCCTCGCCGGCCCGCTGTTCCGACTCGTCAACGTCGTGGCTGTCCCGTACGACCTCGCGGACAAGCCCGTGTCCGACGAGCGGCGTACGGTCGGCCCCGGCCAGGTGCGTCGCTACTTCCTCCGCGTGGCACAGACCGGCGCGACCGTGGTCGCCACCGTCACGCTCCCGGACTCCGGACAGCAGAGGGCCAAGGCGATCCTGTACGAGCCCAATGGCGCGCCATTTCGAGACCTGGCGCGCGATTCGATCGTCCCGCTCGGCGGATCCCAGGCGGGCACCGCGCGGTTCGTTGTCCGCGCGGAGGACGCGGTAGCCGGTGTGTACGAGCTGGACGTCGTCGCGCCGCCCCGCTCCGGGGCCGTCGCGACGGTCCGCGTGCAGCTCGCACCATTGGCACTCGGGGACCGGGAAGCGGCGAACCCCGGCCCGGCGACCGTCACCGGGCGCCTTACGCAGTCCTTGGTCGGCGCAGAGCGCGCTCTGGACGTGGCGGGTCGGGGCGCGACGCCCGAAAGCCTCACGGTCTCGGTGCCCGATTGGGCCGCCACGGCGGTCGTCGAAGTGGAGGTTCCGCGCGAGCAATGGCGCGAGTTCACCGATTTCGGCGTCACCGAATTCGATTCCGCTGGACAACAGGTCTCCCAGGGCCCGCTCGAGTACGCGTTCGGACGGCAGGCCTTCGCGGTTCCTGCGGCGCTCCAGGGCCACCCTCTCACGGTCGAGCTGTATCCTGGCTTCGCCCGCGACAAGGGCGTGCATCCATGGCGGGCGACGGTGCGGGTGCGCTTCCTGCTGCGCGAGCCGCGCCCGCTGGGCGACGGCCGGGACATCACTGTGCTTCCGGGCGGACGCGCTCCGCTTCCGACGCAGCGGCCGCGGGACCTCAACCTGCCCGAGGGGTTTGCGCCGCTCATCGAGCTGAAGGTACGCGCATCGGGAGGCGGCCCCGATGCGGCTCGCCGAGTGGTGGTCAGTCCGTGAAACCGCAGCCCGCCTCGGTGCGCATCGCCGCAGGGCAGGGGTTCTGGGGCGACTGGCTCGAGGCACCGTATCGTCAGGTAACGGGCGGACCGATCGACTACTTGATGATGGATTACCTGGCCGAAGTCACGATGTCCATCCTGCAGAAGCAGAAGTCACGCGATCCGTCGCTCGGGTACGCGAAAGACTTCATCCCGTTGATGGAGCGAATCCTGCCGATCGCGGCGCAGCGGGGGATCAAGATCACCGCCAACGCCGGAGGGGTGAACCCCCGCGCCTGCGCGCAGGCGGTGGCCGAGACCGCGCGGCGGCTTCGGCTCGGTGGCAAGGTGCGGATCGGGGTCGTCACGGGCGACGATCTGCTGGGGCGGCTGGACGGACTGTTGGCCCGCGGGCACGAGCTCCGGAACCTCGACACCGGACGACCCCTGTCCGAGGTACAGGACCGGGTCGTGTCCGCCAATGCGTATCTCGGCGCCTGGCCCGTGGTGGAGGCGTTGCGCGGCGGCGCGGACATCGTCGTCACGGGACGCGTCACCGACACCGGGCTCACGCTCGCGCCCATGATTCACACGTTCGGGTGGCGGCCCGACGCCTGGGATCTCCTCGCCGCCGGGACCGTCGCCGGTCACACGATCGAATGCGGCGCGCAGTGCAGCGGGGGCAACTGTCTGGTGGATTGGGACGGGATCCCCGACCTCGCGAACGTCGGCTACCCGATCGTCGAAGCGGCTGCGGACGGGACATTCGAGATCACCAAGCATCCCGGCACCGGCGGTCGCATCAGCGTGGCGGGCGTGAAGGAGCAGCTCGTGTATGAGATGGGGAATCCCGCGGAATACATCACGCCCGACGGCATCGCGGATTTCACCACGATTCGGCTCGAGCAGCGGGGGAAAGATCGGGTTCGCGTCTCTGGCGTGAGGGGGCGACCCGCCACCGACAAGCTCAAAGTGTCGATCGGCTACTTCTACGGCTACAAGGCGGTCGGCACGCTGGTGTACGCATGGCCGGACGCCTACCGGAAAGCTCAGGCCGCGGACCGCATTCTCCGACAGCGGCTCGCCAACCTCGGCCTCAAGTTCGAGGCGGTGCTGACGGAGTTCGTCGGCGCCGATGCGACCCACGGCCCGCTGGCGCGGGCCAGCGCGCCGCTCGACCAGCTGCCGGAAGTGCAACTGCGGATCGGCGTCCGCTCGCCTGACAAGGCCGCGGTGGAGCGCTTCACGCGCGAGATCGCACCCCTGATTCTGAACGGACCACCCAGCGTCACGGGGTTCGCGGGCGGGCGTCCGAAGCCGGAGGAGATCGTGGCGTACTGGCCCGCGCTCATCGATAAGCGCATCGTGGAACCGTGCGTCGAGGTCGTGCAGGTATGAGAAAGAAGGCAACGAGAAGGGCACGGCGTGTCCGCCTATTGGACATCGCCCACGCGCGCTCGGGTGACAAGGGGGACACGGCTAACGTCGGACTGATCGCGCTCAAGCCCGAGTACTACCCGATCCTGGTGAAGCATGTAACGGCGGCGCGCGTCGCCCGGCACTTCAAGGGCATGATCTCCGGCCCGGTCGAGCGCTTCGAGCTGCCCAACCTGCACGCCCTGAACTTCCTGCTGCACGGCGCGCTGGACGGCGGCGGCACGATTTCACTCAAGACCGACGCCCAGGGCAAGGTGTTCTCGACCGCCCTGTTGCGGCTCGAGCTGGAGCTCCCCAAGTGAGCGACCGGGTGCTGGCCACGCTCGACGGCGGGATCCTCACGGCAACGCTCAACCGCCCGGAAAAGAAGAACGCGATCGACACACCGATGATCGACGCCCTGCTCACGCTGTTGGAGCGCGCCGATCTCGACGCGGCCGTGCGCGTCGTAGCGCTGCGCGGCGCTGGAGGCGACTTCTGCGCCGGCATGGATCTGAACGAGTTGCTCGCCTCCGCGGACAAGAGCGTCCAGGAGAACCGGCAGGCGGCGCTGCATTTCGCCGAGATCTTCGTGCGCATGCGCCGCATTCCCAAGCCGATCGTGGCCGTGGTGCACGGCCGGGCGCTCGCCGGGGGCTGCGGATTGGCCACCGCGTGCGACCTCGTGCTGGCCACGGAGTCCGCCAAGTTCGGCTACCCTGAGGTGCAGCGGGGCTTCGTGCCGGCCATCGTCATGACGCTGCTCAAACGCACCACGGGCGAGAAGGTCGCGTTCGATCTCGCGGCCACGGGCAGGATCCTCGGCGCTTCGGAGGCGGCGGGGCTGGGGCTGGTGTCGCGCGTGTACGAGGACTCGGACTTCGAAGATCAGGTGGGCGAGGTGCTGCGCGCCTTGGCCGCCGCCAGCCCGTCGGCCCTGGCGTTCACCAAACAGCAGTTCTACCAGCTCGACGGCCTGCCATTCGAGGAGGGGATCCGACTGGGAGCGGACGTGAACGCGGTGAGCCGCACCGCGCCAGACTTCCGCGCGGCCCTGCAGGCATTCCTCAAAAAGTGACACGGTTCTTTCAGCTCAAAGCGTGGCTGGGCGGCGTCGGGTTGGGTGTCGGCCTCCTGGGGATAGCGATCGACGCGCGCTGGCTGGTGTGGGTTGCCGTGGGCCTCTTGAGCGGAGCCTTCCTGCTGCGCTTCGCCGATAAGACGCCGCCCCCATGACCTCGCTGCGCGAGCCGGGCGCCGTCCTACTGCTGTCGTGCTACGAGCTGGGCCACCAGCCGCTCGGCCTGGCGTGGCCACGGGCGTTTCTCGAACGGGCCGGCTTCGCCCCGGCGACCATCGACCTCGCCGTAGAGCCGCTCGACGAAGCTAAGGTCCGTCGAGCCAGACTCGTCGCTATCGCCGTGCCGATGCATACGGCGCTGCGCCTGGGCGTGCGCGCCGCCGAGCGGATCCGCCGGGTCAACTCGACCTGTCACATCGTGTGCCATGGTCTGTACGCCGAGCTCAACGCGGAGCAGCTGCTCGGAGTGTATGCGGATACCGTGCTGAGCGCGGAGTCTGAAGGGGCGCTGGTTGCGTTGGCGGAGCGGCTCGATAGAGGAGAGGAGCCATTCTCCCGCGTGCGACCTACGCTCGATCGGCTGTCCTTCCCGGTCCCCCGGCGTGACGGACTCCCGGCGCTCTCGCGGTACGCGAGCCTGTTGCGGGAAGGCCGGCGCATTCCGGCGGGGTATGTCGAAGCTAGCCGCGGCTGTCTGCACAGCTGCCTGCACTGTCCTATTCCGCCGGTGTACGGCGGCCGCTTCTTCGCGGTGCCCCGTGACGTCGTACTCGAAGACGTGCGGCGACTGGTGGCGGACGGTGCCGGACACGTCACCTTCGGCGATCCCGACTTCCTGAATGGCCCCGGGCATGCGGCGAAGCTGGTGCGCGCCCTGCACGCCGAATTTCCAGCCCTCACCTATGACTTCACGGCCAAGGTCGAGCACCTCGTCCGCCACCGCGAAATGCTCTCCGAGTTCGCGGCCACCGGCTGCGTGTTCGTGGTGTCGGCGGTCGAATCGCTGTCGGACACGGTGCTGGCCAACCTCGAGAAGGGACACACCCGCGCGGACGTACAAGTCGCGCTCGATGTCCTGCGCCGCGCCGGGATCGCGCTCCGGCCCTCATTCGTTCCGTTCACTCCCTGGGCCACGATCGAGGACTACCTCGAGCTGCTCGATTGGGTGACGTCCGAGGGGTTGGTCGACCAGGTCGATCCCGTCCAATTCGCCATCCGGCTGCTCGTTCCGCCGGGCTCGCTGCTCCTTTCCCACCCCGGTATCCAGCCGTTTCTGCGGGAGCTGGACGCCCCCGGCTTCACGTATCGCTGGGTGCATCCCGACCCGCGAATGGACGCGCTGCAGCGCGAGGTGAGCGCCCTGGCCGAGGCCGGCGCGCGCGCGAGCGCGGATCCGGGGGTGACGTTCGGGCGAATCCGCGCCCTGGCCTTCGACCGGGCCGGGAAAGGCGGGGCGAGGGGGGCATTCCGGGAACCGCCCCCGGAACGGCCTATTCCCGCGCGGCTCACCGAGCCCTGGTTTTGCTGAGCGGAGCCGACCGAGAGCCAGTTGGGCTCTGTAGCGAGTAGCAGCGGGATGGCGGTGACGGGACTGTCAGCCTCCTGACAGGTTCGGCAGGTAGCTTGTCACCTCAACATGTCCCTGCAACAGCACCTCTTATCCCTTGGCTTGCCGGCCATCGCGCTGTGCAGCGCGCCGGCCGTTTCGCTTTCGGCCCAGCAGCCGGTCACGCGCGAGCAGGCGGTCGCGGCCGCGTTGGCGCGCGGCGCGCGTGCCGCGTTCGGTCGCGCAGACACGGCGGCGGCCAGCGGCGCGCTGCATGCCGCACGGCTCTATCCCAACCCCACCGCGCTGGGGAGCTACTCCAGGGACGTCCCCCACTATCACGTCACCGCCGATCTGCCGCTCGACCTGCCCTGGATCCGCTCGGCGCGGATCGGCGCCGCCGCCTCGGCGCGTGACGCCGCCCGATACAACTTTGCGTTCGAGCGCGCCGCGATCCGGTTCGACGTCGATACGGCCTACACGCGAGCGCTCGCCGCCCTCGCCCGCGCGCGTCTGTCCCGTCGCAACGCGCTCGACGCCGACAGCCTCCGCAAAATGGCGCAGCTGCGGCGCGAAGTGGGGGATGTGAGCGAGCTGGATGTCCGCCTCGCCGCGGTCAACGCCGGACAGCTCGAGAACGTCGCCGCGGACGATTCGATCGCCGCCGTGCAAGCCCATCTATCGGTGCAGCTCGCGATGGGACTGCCCGCGGAAGAGGTGACCGTCACCCTCGCCGACTCGCTCGCACCACCGGCGGACAGCATCCCGGCGCCGGCGGGTGAGCCGCTGCCCGTGGCGGCCGCCGCGGCGAGCTTCCGCGCGTCGGAGCACGCGCTCAGCCTCGCCCGTCGCACCGTGTTCGCCGCCCCGAGCCTCCAGGTGGGCTTCGACGCCGACGATCCCGGCGGGCAGCGCGGCCTCCTGCCGACGATCGGTTTCTCACTGCCGCTGCCGTTGTTCAACTGGAACGGCGGCGAGGTGCGGCAGGCGGCGGCGGCGCGCGATCGCGCGCAGGCCAGCCTGGACCTCGCGCGACGGGAGACCGGCGCCGAGCTGGCGCGCGTACGGCGCGGATTCGCGCTGGCCCTGACGCGCCTCGAGCGCGATCGCCGGCTGCTCTCGAGCGCGGACCGGGTCGCGGCGATGTCGCTGCAGGCGTATGCCGAGGGGGTGGTGGCTCTGCCGAACGTGCTCGAGGCCCAACGCAACGCGCGTCAAGCGCTCGGCCGCTACATCGACGACGTCGCAGCGGCGAACGACGCCGCTGCAGCCGTTCGTCTCCTCACCGCCACCGAGTCGCCATGATCACCAAAACATGCTTCGTCGCCGCGGCGCTAGCGCTCGCGGCCTGCCGCGGGGAGCGCCAGGCAAGCGCCGCCGCCGCCGACACAGCTTCCTCGGGACCGGCGGTGGGTGGCGTGGGAACGGCCGTGGCCGCGCTGCAGCCGTTCGAGCAAGTCGTGACCGCCATCGGCATCGTGACCCCGCGACCGGCGTATTTCGCGGACCTCTCGGCGCCCGGGCCGACGCGGGTCGCCCACATCTTCGTCGCCCCCGGCCAGCGCGTAGCGGAGGGGGATTCTCTCATCGCGTTCGAGCGGGCGCCGTTCGACGCGGCGGCGCGCAGCGCCGAGACCGCGCTCGCCAACTCGGAGCGCGCCTATGCCCGGGCGGTGCGACTAGCGCAGGCGGGCATCCTGCCTCAGAAGGACAGCGATCAGGCGGCAGCGGACCTGGCCCAGGCGCAGGTCGCCGCTATCAACGCCCGCCGCGCGCAGCAGCTCGCCACCCTGCGGGCCCCGCTGGCCGGCGTCGTCACGCGGATGACCGCCGTACTCGGCGCCTCGGTGGACGTGAGCCAGCCGCTCGTGGAAGTGGTCGATGTGGCTGCACTGGACGCGGTGTTCGACGTGAGCCCGACGCAGGCCGCGCAGATCCACCGTGGTGACTCGGTGCGCGTTACGGCCGGCGCCGCAGAGGGCGGTGAGGTGGTGGGGCAGGGCTCGGTCAGTGCGGTCGGCGCCGCCGTCGATTCGACCTCGCGCGCGGTCGCCGTGCGCGCCCGCATCAGTCGGCCGGTTCGGCCCCTGCGCATCGGTGAATCGATATTCGGCAGGCTGGTGACCGCCGTTCACGCTCGGGCCGTGACCGTGCCCGTGTCGGCCCTGGTCCCGTCTGGAGACCGGTTCCAGGTGTTCGTCGTGGACAGCGGGGGCATCGCACATACACGCGCCGTGACCGTCGGCGCGCGCAACGCGTCGCTCGCCGAGATACTCGAGGGCCTCACCGCCGGCGAGACGGTCGTCACGACCGGCGCCTACGGCATCGAAGACGGCACGAAGATCGTCCGGGCGACGCGGTGACCCTGTTCGACGTCCTGAGCCGGCAACGCCGGTTCGTGTATCTCCTGGTGGGGTTGCTCAGCGTCGCCGGCGTGTGGGCCGCGTTTCAGCTGCCGTCCGCGATCTACCCCGAGCTGGCGTTCTCCCGGATCGTGGTCATCGCCCAGGGCTCCACCCTGGGCGCGCGCCAAGTGGTGTTCAGCATCACCCGGCCGCTCGAAGAGGCCGTGAGCATCGTGCCGGGGGTGACCCGAGTGCGATCGCACTCGATCCGCGGCGCCAGCGAGATCTCGATCACGTTCGCGCCCCGTACGGATATGACCTACGCGCTGCAGCTGGTGCGGGCGCGTGTGAATCAGGCGAGCGGCACGCTACCACCCGACGTGAGCATCGAAATCGAGCAGCTCACCCCATCGCTCTTCCCCATCCTCTCCTACAACCTGGAGGGTGGCGACGCAGCCACGCTGTACGACCTGGCCCGCTACGAGATCAAGCCGCTCATCTCCCGGGTTCCGGGGGTCGGGCGCGTGGGCGTGCAGGGCTCGGACGTCCGGGAGATCGAGGTCATCCTCGACCCGGCCCGCCTGGTGGCCCAGGGCATGACGTACACGGACGTCGCCAACGCGATCCGCCAGGCGGTGACCGTTCAAGCCGTGGGGCGGGTCGCGCAGGACTACCGGCAATACCTCATCGTGACCGACCAGGAGGCCCATGCGCCGGAGGACATAGGCGCCGTGGTGCTCGCGAACGGGTTGCGGGTGCGCGACGTCGCTACCGTGCAGGTAGGGACGGAGGACCATGTGCGGATCATCGCCGGTGACGGCAAGCCGGCGGCGTTGATCAACATCACGCGCCAGCTCGGGGGCAACACGTTGGCCGTGGCCGACAGTGTGGACCGTATCGTGGCGGCGATCGCCCCCACGTTGCCGCCTGGCGTACACCTGAAGCCGGTTTATGACCAGGCGGCGCTGGTCCGGGACGCCGTTCGTTCGGTGCGGGACGCGATGCTGCTCGGCGCCGGGCTCGCGGTGGTGGTCCTGTTGCTGTTCCTGCGTCACGGGCGCATCACGGCGATCAGCGCGACCGCGATTCCGCTGACCTTGGCCATCACGGTGTTCGTGATGAGCCTCCTGGGGCAGACCTTCAACTTGATGACCCTGGGCGCGATGGCCATCGCCATCGGACTCGTGATCGACGACGCGGTGGTCATCACCGAGAACATCGCGCGGCATCTCGCATTGCCCGGCGGGCGTCTGCAGGCCATTCGCGCTGCGGTCCAGGAGCTGATCTGGCCCGTCACCACGTCCACGCTCACCACCGTGGTCGTCTTCCTGCCGCTCGGCTTGCTGCAAGGGGTGGTGGGGCAGTTCTTCGCCGCCCTTGCCACGACGCTCACGGTGGCCGTGCTCGTGTCGCTCGGCCTCGCCCTGACCATCATCCCGCTGCTCGCGGAGCGGTTCGTCACGGCGCACGAAGTGGAGGCGGCGCGGACGGGTTTGCTCGCGCGGGTGCAGCGGGCCCTCGACGCCCTGGCGCCCGCCTACGAACGCGCGCTGGCCGGCGTCCTGCACCACCCGCGGCGGATTGCCGCCGCGGCGGCGGTGCTCGTGGTCGCGGGAATCGGACTGTGGCGTTTCGTCGGCACGGGTTTCCTGCCGGAAATGGACGAGGGCGCGTTCGTGCTCGACTACTGGACCCCGGGCGGCACCGCCCTGGACGAGACCAACCGCGAAGTAGGCATCGCCGAGAAAATCCTGGCGGCGACGCCGGAGATCACGGGGACGTCGCGCCGTACGGGCGCCGAGCTCGGTCTCTTCGCCACCGCACAGAACACCGGCGACGTCGTGGCGCGGTTGACGCCGCCGAACCAGCGCTCGCGGGACATCTTCGCCGTGATGGACGACGTTCGTGGACAGATTGCCGCCGCCGTCCCCCGGCTGCGCATCGAGTTCGTGCAAATTCTCTCGGATGTCATCAACGATCTCGCCGGTGCGGCAAAGCCGGTCGAGATCAAGCTGTTCGGCGAGCGACTCGACACGCTCGAGGCCTACGCGCGCCGGTTGGCACCGGATCTGCAGGGAATCACCGGCCTCGAAGACCTCTACAACGGCGTGAGCGAGCCCTCCGCCGAGCTGATGATGCGCGTGCAACAGGCCGAGGCGGACCGGATCGGGTTGACGCCGACGGACGTCGGGACCGCCGTCAGCGCCGCGCTCCTGGGCGTCCCCGCCGGGGAGATTCGAGCCGAAGACCGGCCGGTGGCCGTGCGGGTGCGGGCGCCCGATTCGGTTCGCTTCGACCCGCTGCGGCTGCGCTCCCTCCCCGTCCAAGGCGCCGGGGCGCGCCGCGTCACGCCGCTCGGCAGCCTCGCCACGTTCACCCCGGCCGAGTCCCGGATGGGCCTCGATCGGGAGAACCAGCAGCAGATGATCACCATGACGGCGGGCGTGAGCGGCCGCTCGCTCGGCGGGGTGATGACCGATGTGGAGCGTGTGCTGGCCGCGCACGCCCCGCCCGCGGGGGTGCGGCTCGTCCTCGGAGGCCAGCACGCAAGCCAGCAGGAGGCGTTCCGCGCTCTGTTGCTGGTGCTCGGACTCGCGGTCGCCAGCGTGTGCGCGGTCATGGTGGTGCAGTTCGAGTCGTTTGCGGAGCCACTGGTTGTCTTGCTCGTCGCTCCCGTGTCGTTCGTAGGCGCCCTGGGGTTGCTCCTCGTGACCGGCACGGCGCTGAACGTCGCGTCGTTCATGGGGCTGATCCTGCTGGTCGGGCTGATCGTGAAGAACGGCATCATTCTGCTCGATTTCACACGCCTGCGGATGCAGACCGAGCACGTGGCGCTCGAGGTCGCAATCCGGGAGGCAGCCCGGGTGCGGCTCCGCCCCATTCTGATGACGACGCTGTGCACCCTGTTCGGCTTGCTCCCGCTGGCCCTCGGCATCGGGGCAGGGAGCGAGCTGCAGCGACCGCTCGCCCTCGCGGTGATCGGTGGACTGGCGCTTTCCACGCCGATCACCTTGTTCGCCGTCCCGACGCTGCTCGTAGCGATCCGGGGTCGGCACTACACCCTTCGGGAGACATCATGAAAAACCGCATCATGACATCCATCAGTGGTCTTGTGGCCGCGTTGTCCCTGGCCACCGTGGGAGGCCTCGCCGCCCAGCAGCCCGCAGGGCCGGCCTATAAACGCGACGTGCCGGCAGAACTCCTGTCACAGACCGAGATCTCCGAGGACTCCGCCAGGACCATCGCCCTGAAGCGCGTTCCCGGCAGCGCGGTCAAGGAGCTCGAGCTCGAGCGGGAGCACGGGCTGTTGATCTGGTCGTTCGATTTGACGGTGGCGGGGAAGCCCGGAGTCGAGGAAGTCGAGGTGGACGCGCTCACCGGGAAGATCGTGGGCGTGGAACACGAGAAGGACTAAGGGCCGCCGCTCGCGGCGACGGCCCTTGGGCGGCCCCTCGGTTCAGGGGTCGAGGACCAGCAGTGTGAACGTCCCCGGGACGACCGTGGGTCGCGGGCGCGGCTGCTTCGCGGTGGCGGCAGGCGGGGGGCCGAAGTCCGCCGTAGCCGTGAACACGCGGTGTGTTTTCAGATCGAGCTCCATCGTACGGGCGCCCGGCTTGGTGGTGACGTTGGCAACCACGGTGAAGGCGGTCGGCGTGTCCTCATGAACCACAGTCAGCGTCCCGTCGCCATTCGAGGCGAAGGCCAACTGGGTGCCCGGATCGAATCGACAGGCATCTACCCCTTGGCCGATGGGGACAGTCGTAACCAACGCGCCGTTGATCGCATCGGAGATCGCCATGACCTTGTTGCGGCAACCACTGAACAGCAGATGGTGCGCCCGGTCGATCGCCAGTCCCGTGGGAGCCTCGCAGCCTGCCAGGGACCACTGCCGTTTCACCCGCATCGCAGCCGCGTCGATCTCCGCTACCGAATTCTTGTCCTCCAGGTTCACAAACAGCTTCCCGTCCCCTGAGGAAACGCCGAACTCCGGACCCGCCCCGAGCTCGATGTCGCCGACCCGTTTTCCGGAGACGGCATCGATCGCGGTGGCGGAATGAGCGTCGCCGTTGAACGTGAAGATTCGCTTGGTCGCCGGGTCGTACAGAACGGCATCGTCGTCCGGGGGCACCATCGTGTGTCCGAGCACTCGTAGCGACTTGAGATCGAAAATCGTCACCGTGCTGTCCGCCCCGGACGTGGCGAAGCCACGACCCGCCTCATACGCGAAGGCCACGCCGTGGGCCCGATTCAGACCTCGGATCTCACCGAGCGCTTTTCCGCTGTCGGGGTCGACCACGATGATGCGATCCTGGTGCGCGATGAACAGCCGATGGCCCACGGTGTCGAGGGCGAGGTAGTCCCACCCGCCGTCGCCGCCGAGGGTGTAGCGGCGGGCGACATGGTAGGACTGGGACTCGAGGGGGGGCGCGGCGGTGCACAGCAGGAACACGCCGCATGCAAATGTCAGAGACAATCGGCTCACGGTCGCTCCGTTGCGAAGTGTGACGTTAGCGGATCCACCAGCTCGGCCTATATTAAACCGCCGGCGGGAAAATGGGGCGAGCGGCTACGGGGACCCTGCGACGGGAAACGTCATCCTCACCCGCGTGCCGGCGCCCGGCTCCGAGGCGATGTCAATCCGTGCGCCGTGCACTTCGGCAATCCAGCGAGCAATCGCAAGGCCGAGCCCGGCCCCCTCCGCCGCGCGCCGTGCCGCGTCGCCGCGATAGAACCGCTCGAACACATGCGGCAGCTCACCGGCCGGGATGCCGATGCCGGAGTCGGTCACCACCACTGCGGCGTGACCATTCGCGACCGACACGTCGAGCCGCACGCCACCGCCGGCGGGCGTGAACTTGATGGCGTTGTCGAGGACGATGAGGAAAAGCTCGCGGAGCAGTGCGGGGTCGCCGGTGACGTGCGCTTCCTCGAACGTTCCGATCTCCACCGACACGCGCTTGTGCTCGGCCAGTGTACGCACCGCCTCGACAGCGCTCGCGGCCGTGTCGTCGACAAACAGCACGTCGTGCTTGACCGGCCGCTCGCCCGCATCGGCCCGCGCCAGTGTGAGCAGCTCTCCGACGATCGCACCCAGGCGGCCAGCCTCCCGCTCGATCGCCTGGAAGGTGGTCGTATCGCGGGTCGAGTCGCGCGCCTGGCCCGCGGCAACCTCGGCACGCGTCCGGAGCAGCGTGATGGGCGTGCGCAGCTCGTGGGCCGCGTCGGCCATGAACCGGCGCATCTGTTCCATCGATCGCTCGATGGGCGCGGTCGACTGCCGCGTCAACACGTAGCCCCCGCCTGCCACGAGCAGCAGCGCTGCCAGCGCGGCCGCTGCGAAGGCCCGGATCAGCGAGGCGTACTCGTATTCGAGCTCCAAACGGTCGGCCACCGCGGCGGCCACATACACCGTACCGTTGGCTCCGGTAAAGCGCTCGGCGTACAGGCGCAGGATGTGGTCTTGTTGCGCCTCTCGCTCGCGGTGTGCCGCCCCGGCACGCTCGGCCTCCCGGGCCGCGTCCCGAATCCAGTCGGGGGCTTCCGCCGGCCGGACAGGTGTCGCGCCTTCGGCTAAGAGGTAGAGCGATCGATCGGGGATGTGTAGCTCGTCGACCGCGTCCGCAACCACACCCTTCGCGCTCGCGAGCTCGGCCTCGCGGATGCGGGCCGCCTGCATCAGGGCGGACGTGGCCCCGCGCAGCGACGCGTCGAGCTGCTGCGACATGCGGTGCCGGATCGCGAAGAACAGTCCCCCACCCAGCAACGCGAGGATCGACACGAAGATCCCCGCGTACCAGGCCGTGAGGCGGAGCCGCAGGCCGGCGAGCGATTGCATCAGTGCCGCCTCAGGAACCGAACCGGTAGCCGGCGCCGCGCAGCGTGGTAATCAACTTCGGCTCGAAGCCGTCGTCGATCTTGCGTCGCAGCCGTCCCACCAGCACCTCGAGCAGGTTGGCAAACGGGTCATGGTTGTCGTCCCACACATGCGCGGTAATGGTGGAGCGGTCGAGGACGCGGCCCCGATGCAGCACGAACAGCTCCAGCAGGGCGAACTCCTTCGCGCTGAGGGTGATCGGCCGGCCGCGGCGCTGCACCTGGCGGGTCCCCAGATCGACTTCGAGGTCGGCAATCCGATGTCGCGACGGAGACAGGGCAGGCCGGCGGCGCGCCAGCGCCTTGAGGCGGGCGACCAGCTCTCGGAAGGCGAACGGCTTCGTGAGATAGTCGTCCGCCCCCACCTCGAGCCCGCGCACCCGGTCGTCGACGCCATCGAGCGCCGTCAACATCAGCACGGGCGTCGCATTCCCCCCGCCCCGCAGCTCGCCGCACAGGTCGAACCCGGTGCCCCCGGGCAGCCGCACGTCCAGAATGATCACGTCGAACGAGCCCGCATGGGCACGGTCACGGCCCTCGGCGAACGTGGAGGCCAGCGTCGGATCAATGCGCTGCGCGCGCAGGCCGTCGCGCAGCAGGCCCGCCAGCTCGGGGTCATCCTCGACGATCAACACTCGCATGGTTGCGAACTGATCATATTACATATAGAGAAGCAGCCACACCAACCTGTGCACCGAGAGAGATTGCCATGCCTGGCTTGAATCTGCCCATGTACGACCCCCGGCTCGTCCAGCCGATGCGCGAGGAGCTTACCTGCATCGGATTCGAGGAGCTCCGAACCCCGGCCGAGGTTGACCAGGTGCTGGGGACCACGAACGACACGACGCTGGTCGTCGTGAACTCGGTCTGCGGCTGCGCGGCTCGGAACGCGCGGCCCGCGGCGACGCTCGCGCTCCAGCATGCGCGCCGACCCAAACGTTTGCTGACGGTATTCGCGGGGCAGGACGCCGAGGCGACCGAGCGGGCCCGGAGCTACTTCACGGGCTACCCGCCGTCTTCGCCCCAGATGGGGCTCTTCAAGGACGGCGCGCTGGTCTTCATGCTCGAGCGAAAGAACATCGAGGGTCGGCCGGCCCAGGACATCGCTGCCGACCTGACGGCGGCGTTCGAGAAATACTGCGCCTAAAGAGGTTGGGGAAGGTTGGGGAGGTTCGGGAGGTTGGAGGAGGTTGCGGCGGCTCTCCATTAGCCTCCACGACCTCCCCTAACCTTCCCTAGCCTCCCCAACCTTCCCCGTTTCTTTTTAGAGCACCCGCTCCCGCCGCACGCGGACGTCCACCACCTTGTCCACCCACGACCACAGCGAATCCTGCCGCTCCATCGCCGCGCCGTCGACCATGTGGCGCCGCCACCCTTTCATCACTTCCGAGTCCTGCGTCCACAGGCGCACGCGCTTTCGCGGCACCTTGTTCTCCCACAACTGGGCGATGGGCGGGTCGGCGTACAGCAGCCGCACGGTCACATTGCGCGACAGGTACTCGAGCGGGCTCAAGTCCACCCGTTTGTACTTATCGTCCATGGACAGCCGGCCTGCGCCCGGATAGTCCGGCTCGCCGTCGGAGAACAACACGACGTTGAGGGGCGCCAGCACCAGATTGTTGCGCTTCACGTGCAGGGCTGCGCGCTGGAAGAACGCATTGAAATCGGTGATCGGGTCTTCCTGCGGGAACCAGGACCGCAGGTCGGCCGCGATCTGTGCGGGCGACTTGCCCGAGAGATCCTGGATCGGGTGGAACACCTTGGCCTGGCCGGTACGCTCCCCGCCCAGCTCCCCCACGAAGATCGCCGTGTTCGGCTGCAGTCCGCCGACGCCGTTCAAGTGGCCGTAGATGTAGAGCGACGCGAACTCGATCGCCCCGCTGAAACTGGGGTTGCGGCGGAAGGAGCCGCTGATGTCCAGGCCGATCACGAGCGTCGAGCGCGGAGCCTCGGCCTTTTTCGAGGGCGCGCACGCCATCGCGCTCAGCCCCAGGATTAGTGCGGCGACGCGACGCCTCATGACGCACCTCCCTCGACCGTGTGCGTTTTGCCGGTCTGGAAGATCGGCGTGCTGTGGAGCACCTGGTCCAGCGACCGGAACGGCAGCGTGAAGTGCGGCTTGCCCGTGATCACGACGACCAGGAAGTTGAACCCGCTGGCGACCAGCTGCAGTACCGGCAAGGTCAGCAGCTCCATCAGGTGCTGCGCCTCCTTCTTGAACCACTCGTGCTCGGCCTTGAGCGCGTTGATGGGCCCTTTCCAGAACTCCACGTCCGCGGTCGCGGCCGCCCGCACGGCGCCCACGCCTTCCATCGCCTTCCGGCCCAGGATGGCGAGCAGCGCCGGCGTCCCGAACCGGCCGAACAGGAACCATGTCATGCCGCGCACGCCCACCCACCCCAGCAAGGCCAGGCCCAGGGTCCCGACGATCCCCAACTGGAACCCCTGCTGGGCCAGCCACGGCGTGATGGCGTCGATCAGCTCGCGGTACAAGAAGAGCACCTCGAACAGGGCAACCGCCAACTCGACCAGCACCATCGAGACGATCTGCCCGACCGCCCGCGTCTTGATCGCATCGTTCAGCACCTGGATGCAAGCGAAGCTGCCCCCGATGATGATGAACAGAAAGAACCACAGGAGTACGACCAGGGCCAGCGCGTTCACCTGGTAGCCCGTCAAGTCCGAGAGCAGCTCGCTCATCGTGGGACGCAGCGTGAACGTGAAGATCGTGGCCTCGATGGCGGACCAGAACAGCAGCAGCATGAACGCGATCCAGGGCACGCCCGGCTGGCGCGAGCTCGAATCCAGCATGGCGAAGGGCGACGTGACGAGGTTCTTCAGCGTTCGCCACAATAGCCCGATGCCAAGCCGAAGCAGACCCCAGACCCAACCGACGAACACCAGGAGGAAACGCGCCAGGCCGAACCAGTAAAACCACGCCATGCGCACCGCATCCCACCAGGACATGAGCAGCGCGGCCAGAAAGCGTCCGCGACCGGAACGGAACGGAATGGTGTAGAGCGAGACCATCGTGCCCCAGACACCCGCGACGAGCACCATGGCCGGGAAGAAGAGCAGCAAGACCTTCCCGACGATCTGCCAGAAGGAATCACCGTACAGCACCGTTCGGAACACGAGCGCCTGCCAATCGACGATCCAGGACAGGCCGCCCCAGATCCAGCCCCATACCGTCTGGAGGATCAAGCTCCACTGCTCCGTCTGGGCCGAGCCGATCGGGCTTTGCATGTCGTTGTCCCTTCCGAATAGACGAGGAATGCGGGCCGCGGGAGCCGCTGCGGCAGGCGCGCATTAATAAAGCGGCGCGCGGCCCTGTCAAGCGGGGCACGTGATCCACATCACCTTTCCCGCCGTGGGCGAGGCTGGCGGCGCCGCGACGGTGTATACTGGAGCCCATGCCGGACGAGGCCCCCAAGCGCCTGATCGTCGTAGGTGACCGTGTGCTCATCGCGCCCGAAGAGGGCGAGGAGCGCACCAACGTCGGCCTGTACCTCCCACCGACGGCCATCGAGAGCCGGCAGGTGCAGGGCGGCCGGGTCGTGGCGACCGGGCCGGGCACGCCCATGACGGAGCCAGCGAGCATGGACGACGAGCCCTGGAAGATCCGCGGCCCCGACGTCAAGTATCTGCCGATGCAGGCGCGCGTCGGGGACTACGCGTTGTTCTTCCGCAAGGCCGCCGTCGAGATCACGTTCGAGGGAACGAAGTATCTGGTCGCCCCGCAGGCGGCAATCCTCGTGCTCGTGCGGGAAAGCAGCCCCGAGGAAATGGAGTAACCATGGCCGAATTCGGGTGGGCCCGGAGCCGGGGTGAGCGCGCCGAGAACGCGGGCTTACGGCGAGGCGCGTGGTACCGCGTCGTCGAAGAATCCGGCAAGTCCTGGATGGTGCTGGACGTGCACCAGGTCGAAGTGCGCGTTCCCAAGGAGAACGTAGACGTCCGGAAGGACCGGCCGAAGGCTTGGAGCGTGGTGCACGAGCCCCATCTTGTGTGCCCCGGCTGTCACAAGCGTCAGCACGTATCGGGACAGCCCAAAGACGTGAAGTGCGTCGAGTGCGGCAACAGCTTCGGCGTGGACTGGCAGGATCGGGCGTAGCGTAATTTCGCACCGCACCGCATGGTTCGGGCTCCGGTGAAGGCACCGGGGCCCGTTTTCTTGGCGCGATGGCGACCTTCACGGGCGGCCTCGCGCGGGCGCGCACGCTGCTCGCCGAGCGGTTCGGTCACCCGGCGTTTCGAGTGCACCAGCTCAAGGTGCTCGGGCCTTTGCTGGCCGGCCGCAGCGTCCTGGCGGTGTTGCCCACTGGGGCAGGGAAGTCGCTCTGCTACCAGCTCCCGGCGCTCCTGGCTCGGGGCCTCACGCTCGTAGTCTCGCCGTTGATCTCGCTGATGCAGGATCAGGTGGCGGCGCTGCGCCGGCGGGACATCCCCGCCGCGTACTTGAACAGCTTGCTCTCACCCGATGAACGCCGTGCCGTTCTCGATGCCGCGCTGTCCGGTAGCCTCGCCCTGCTGTACTGCGCCCCCGAACGGCTCAACTCGCTGGTGCGACAGCTGTCGCGCGCCGGTCGTGAGGTGTCACTCCTCGCCGTCGATGAAGCCCACTGCATCGTCGAATGGGGCAACGAGTTTCGGCCGGTATACCGGCAGCTCGACCGCTACCGCTACCTGTTGGGCGATCCCGTGACGATCGCCCTGACCGGAAGCGCCACGCCGGGGACACGCGGCGACATCCTCCGTGTCCTCCGGATCCCACAGGCAGAGGTGGTGGTCACGTCGTTCGATCGGCCGAATCTCGTGTTTCGCGTCGAGCGCGTGCGCGATGACCGCGAACGGTTCGCTCGCATGCGGGAGCTGATCCACGGGGTGGATGGGTCCGTGATCGTGTACACGCCGACGCGCCGGCTCACCGAGCTGGTCACACGCGCGCTGCTGCGCATGGGCGTGCGGGCGGCGCCGTACCACGCTGGGCTCACACCGACGGTGCGCCGCCGGGTGTTGCGGGCGTTCCTCGTCGACCGCGCCCCGGTGGTGGTCGCGACCAGTGCCTTCGGCATGGGGATCGACAAACCGGACGTGCGCCGGGTACTGCATTGGGGACCCCCGCACACCGTCGAGGCCTACTACCAGGAGGCGGGGCGTGCCGGCCGCGATGGGCGCCGCTCCGACTGCGTGATGGTGTGGCGTCCCTCCGACTTCGAATGGGGCGACGCCGCAATGAGCATGCGACGCTACGTGGAGGCGCGCGAGTGCCGCCGTGGCACGTTGCTCGCGTATTTCGGGGAACGCGGGGCGGCCTGCAGTGGCTGCGACGTTTGCGGGCTAGAGAGTTGGCGCCCCTCAACTTAGGCGGGCTTCGGCCTACCCATCCGAGGGGTTGCGTGCCGGAGGTCGCGGAATACCTTAGCCCACTCGCTGTGTTTTTTCCCTCTGGTTGAGGACGCTTGTATGCCCGGCCGCAATTTCCTGTTCGTTCCCGGCCCGACCAACGTGCCCGAGCGGATCCTGCGCGCCATGGATCGCGCCATGGAGGACCACCGCTCCGCCGCATTCCCCGAGCTCGCCACCGCACTGTTCCGCGATCTCCGGAACGTGTTCAAGACGACGACAGGGCAGGCGTTCCTCTTCCCGGCGACCGGCACTGGCGGGTGGGAGGCGGCGCTCGTGAACACGCGGTCGCCGGGCGACCGGGTCATCGCCGCGCGCTACGGACAATTCAGCCATCTATGGATCGAGCTCGCCCAGCGTCATGGCTTGCGCGTGGACATCATCGATGTCGAGTGGGGCGAGGGCGCGCCGGCCGACCGCATCGGGGAGATCCTGTCGCAGGACAAGCAGCACGAGATCAAGGGAGTCCTGGTCGTGCACAACGAAACGGCGACGGGCGTGACCAGCGATGTCGGCGCCGTCCGGAGCGCGATCGACGCGGCGCAGCATCCCGCCCTGCTGTACGTGGACGGGGTGAGCTCCATCGGCTCGATCGACTTTCGCATGGACGAGTGGAAGGTGGACCTGGCGATCACCGGGTCGCAGAAGGGACTGATGCTGCCCGCCGGGCTGGGCATCGTATGCGCGAGTCCCAAAGCGCTCGCCGCTCGCGAGCACGCCAAGTGCCCGCGCGCCTTTTTCGACTTCGGGGACATGATCCGCGCCAACGCCACGGGTTACTTCCCCTACACGCCTTCCATTCCGATGCTGTACGGCCTGCGTGAGTCGCTCGCCATCATCGCCGAGGAGGGACTCGAGAATATTTTCGCGCGCCATCAGCGGCTGGCCGAAGGCGTGCGCGCCGCCGTGCGGGCGTGGGGCCTCAAACTGTGCGCCAAGGCTCCGAAGTGGTACTCGAACACCGTGAGTGCGATCATGCTCCCTGAGGGCGCGAACGGCGCCGACGTGATCGACGTGGCCTTCCGGCGCTACAACCTGGCGCTCGGGGCCGGCCTCGCCCGGATGGCGGGGAAACTGTTCCGGATCGGGCACCTCGGCGACCTGAACGAGCTCATGCTGCTCGGCGCGATCGCCGGCGCGGAAATGGCGATGCGCGACGTCGGCATTCCGGTCACGCCGGGCATCGGCGTCGCCGCCGCCGCGGAGCACTACCGCAGCACCGCCGCTCCGCTCCCGCCGCGGGCCGGAGCGACGCCGTCCCCCGACGCACCGCAGGCCCCCGGCGCGAAGCCGTCGCCCCCCCCGCCCCCCCGGGCCGCCGTGCGGGCATGAGCCTCACGCGCTACGAGCCAGCGCACCCGCGGCTCCAGCGCAGCGAGCTCGCGGTCCCCGGCTCGCAGCCGGCGCTGTTTCTGAAGGCGCTCGAGAGCGCCGCGGATTACGTCTTTCTCGACCTCGAGGACGCCGTCGCGCCCGCTGACAAGGAGCAGGCCCGCCAGAACGTCGTGGCTGGACTGCTCGAGCACGACTGGAAGGCTCGCGGCAAGACGATCGCGGTGCGCATCAACGGCATCGACACGCACTACATGTATCGCGATGTCGTGGATGTAGTGGAGCAAGCCGGGCACAAGCTCGACGTCGTGCTGGTCCCAAAAGTGGGCGTGCCCGGGGACGTGTATCTCGTGGACGCCCTGCTGACCCAGATCGAAACGGCCCGCCGTATCCCGCATCGCATCGGCATCGAGCTGCTCATCGAGACGGCCCTGGGGATGGCCAACGTCGAGGCAATCGCGCAGTCCAGCCGCCGCCTCGAGGCGATGCACTTCGGCGTCGCGGACTTCGCCGCCAGCGTGCGCGCCCGCACGGTGAGCATCGGAGGCCTGAATCCCGACTACCCCGGCGACCAGTGGCACGGCGCGCTGGTACGCATGGTTACGGCGTGCCGCGCCTATGGGCTGCGTGCGATCGACGGCCCGTACGGTGATTTCAAGGACCCGGACGGATTTCGCGCCGCCGCCCGCCGCGCGGCGGCGCTCGGGTACGAAGGCAAATGGGCCATTCATCCGTCCCAGATCGCCCTGGCCAACGACGTGTTCACGCCGCCGCCCGCCGAGGTGGAGCGCGCGCGCCACATCCTGCGCGCGCTCGACGAAGCGGCGCGCGCCGGCCGCGGCGCCGCGCAGCTGGACGGTCGCATGATCGATGCGGCGTCGGCCCGGATGGCCCAGAACATCGTCGACATGGCCGCCGCGCTCGCCGCCCGGGCCGCGGGTGCGCCGGCGCTGGCCGCCTCACGGGCGTAGCGGTGGACATCCACGAGTACCAGGCCAAGGAGCTGCTCTCGGGCTTCGGCGTGCCCGTTCCCAAGGGCGGCGTCGCCTACAGCGCCGACCAGGCGGTGTATCGGGCCAGCGAAGTCGGCGGCACTCGTTGGGTCGTGAAGGCGCAGATTCATTCCGGAGCCCGCGGCAAAGCGGGCGGGGTGAAGTTGTGCCCGACCGACGCGGACGTGCGGCAGGCCGCGAAGGACCTGCTGGGCAAGACGCTCGTGACGGCCCAGACCGGCGCCGAAGGTCTCCCGGTGCATCGCCTCCTGGTCGAACAGGCGCTGCCGATCGAGCGGGAGCTGTACGTCGGGCTCGTGCTCGACCGGAAGCGCGAGCGCATTGTGGTGGTGGCGCATCCGCACGGCGGCATGGAGATCGAGGAAATCGCACAGCGTGAGCCGGCGGCGATCTTGCGCGAGGAGGTGGAGCCCGCCGTGGGGATGCAGGGGTTCCAGGCGCGGGAGCTCGCATTCGGGCTGGGTCTCGTGCCGCCCCAGGTCAATCAGGCGGTGACGGCGATCCTCGGAGCCTACCGCGCTTTCCGCGAGCTCGACGCGACGATGGTCGAGATCAATCCGCTCGTCGTCACGCAGGACGGCCGAGTGCTGGCGCTTGACGTGAAGATGAGCTTCGACGACAACGCAATGTTCCGGCGACCCAACGTCGCCGAGCTGCGCGACTACGCCCAGGAAGACCCCCGCGAGGCGGAGGCCGCCGAGCACGGGCTCAATTACGTGGCGCTGGAGGGCGACATCGGCTGCATCATCAACGGCGCCGGGCTCGCCATGGCTACCATGGACATGATCAAGCATGCCGGCGGAGAGCCCGCGAACTTCCTCGACATCGGCGGCGGGGCGAGCCCGGATCGCGTGGCGGCGGCATTCCGCCTGGTGCTCTCCGACAAGAACGTGCGCGCCATCCTGGTGAACGTGTTCGCGGGGATCAACCGCTGCGACTGGGTGGCGCAAGGCGTGGTCCAGGCGCTGCGCGAAGTGCATGTGCCCGTTCCGCTCGTCGTCCGGCTGGCGGGTACGAACGTGGACGAAGGGCGTCGCATCCTCACAGACAGCGGCCTGCCGATTCTCACCGCCGACACACTCTCGGAAGCGGCCGAACGAGTGGTCACGGCCCGTAACGCCGCATGAGTATCCTCCTCGACGAGAAGACGCGCGTCATCGTCCAGGGCTTCACGGGCGACAAGGGGACGTTCCACGCGAAGGAGATGATCGCCTACGGCACGAACGTCGTGGGCGGTGTTACCCCCGGAAAGGGCGGTACCAAGCACCTGGGGCGGCCGGTGTTCAACACCGTGAAGGAAGCGGTCGCGGACACGGGCGCCTCGGCGAGCCTGATCCTCGTCCCCGCGCCGTTCTGCGCCGATGCCATCATGGAGGCGGCGGATGCGGGTATCCGGTTGGTCGTGACGATCACGGACGGCGTTCCCGCGCAGGATATGATGCGCGTAAAGCGCTACCTGTGGCGCTATGCCAAAGAGCGCCGCACCGCGCTCATCGGACCGAACTGCGCCGGCATCATCAGCGCGGGCCGGGCGATGATGGGTATCATGCCAGGCCACATCTACGCGCGCGGGCCGATCGGAGTAGTGACCCGCTCGGGTACGCTCGGTTACGAAGCCGCGGCGCAGGTGAAAGCACTCGGCGCGGGGGTCACCACCAGCGTCGGCATCGGCGGCGATCCCATCAACGGCAGCTCGTTCGTCGACATCCTGACGTTGTTCGAGCGGGACCCGGAGACCGAGGCCGTGATGATGATCGGCGAGATCGGGGGTCCCCAGGAGGCGGATGCCGCGCTGTTCGTGAAGCAGCAAATGACCAAGCCGGTGGTCGGGTACGTCGCAGGCCTCACCGCGCCCAAGGGCCGCCGCATGGGGCACGCCGGGGCGATCATCTCGGCGTTCGGAGACACCGCCGCGGAGAAAGGGGAGATCATGCGATCGGCCGGGCTGATCGTGGCGCCGAGCCCCGCTGAGCTCGGGGCCACGGTCGTCCAGGCGCTGCGCCAGCAGCCCTCGCGGCCGGTGATGGTGCGGCAGTGAGCGCGGGGCGGTCCGGCCGCCCCGTGGTCGTGGTCACGCGGCGGCTCCCCGACCCGGTGGAAGAGCAGGTGAGCCGGGAGTACGACGCGCGGCTGAACCCGGCCGACCGGCCCTTGAGCGCCGCCGAGCTCGCGGACGCGCTGCGCGGCGCCGACGCGCTCCTTCCGACCGTCACCGACCGGCTCACGGCCGACGTGCTCGCCGCCGAGCCGCTGCGCGCCCGGATCATCGCCAACTATGGCGTCGGCTTCAACCACATCGACACGGCCAGCGCCAAGGCGCGCGGGCTCGTGGTCACCAACACACCCGACGTGCTCACCGACGACACCGCGGACGACGCCATCATGCTCATGCTCATGGTGGCACGCCGGGGCGGGGAAGGCGACCGCTACGTGCGCGCCGGCGCTTGGACCGGGTGGCGGCCCACCCACATGCTGGGGACCCGCGTAAGTGGCAAGACACTCGGCCTGGTCGGGCTCGGACGGATCGGCCGGGCGGTCGCGCACCGGGCCCACCACGGTTTCGGCATGCGGGTGATCTTCCACGATCCCTACCCGCCACCCGCAGCGGTGGTGTCCGAGCTGGGAGCGGAGCCGAGGGGCAGCGTGGACGACGTGCTGCGCGAGGCGGACTTCGTGTCGCTGCACTCTCCCGCGACTCCGGAAACCCGCCATTTGATCGACGCCCGGCGGCTCGCCCTCATGAAGCAGGGCGCGTTCCTCATCAATAACGCCCGGGGCGACATCGTCGACGAAGCCGCCCTGGTCGTCGCCCTAAAGCAAGGAACCATTGCGGGGGCGGGCCTCGACGTGTTCGAGCGCGAGCCCGCGGTGACCCCCGACCTCTTGACGATGGACAACGTCGTGCTGCTCCCCCATCTCGGCAGCGCCACGCACGAGACGCGCGTCGCCATGGGCCTCCGCGCGCTCGACAACCTCAAGGCCTTCTTCGCCGGCGCGCCGCCGCGCGACCGCGTGGCGTGAGCGACGGGGACTTGGCCCGCACAGCGGGCCTCCTGCGCGACTGCTTCCTAGACGTCATCCGCACGCATCAGCCCGAGATCGAGCGTGTGCTGGCGGGCGAGCCCCTCGATCCGCAGGCACCGGCCGAGCTGGTCGCGCGCGCCATTCAGGCCCAGGGCATGTGGTTCCAACTACTGTCGATCGCCGAGCAGAACGCCGCCATGCGGCAGCGGCGCCAGAGCGAGGTCGTGCGAGGGTACGATCAGCTGCGCGGCACGTTCGCCCAGGTTGTCTCCTCGGCGGCGCGGAGCGGGGTCGCGGCCGACGAAATGCGCGGCGTGGTCGCCAGCCTGCGGGTGCGCCCGGTCATCACCGCGCATCCGACCGAAGCCAAGCGCGTCACGGTGCTCGAGAAGCATCGACGCATTTATCGTCGGCTGGTGGATCTCGAGGCCCCCCGCTGGACTCCCCGGGAACGCAGCGCCCTGATCGAAACCCTCCGGACCGAAATCGAGCTGCTGTGGCTCACGGGCGAGCTGCGCCTCGTGAAGCCCACCGTCGAGCAGGAGCTGGCCTGGGGTTTGTACTTCGTCAACGAAAACCTCTTCGAGGTCGTGCCCGAGCTGGTGGACAAGCTCGAGCGTGCGCTGCGGCAGGCGTACCCGGCCGAACCCTTCGACGTGCCGCCGTTCTTCCAGTTCGGCTCGTGGATCGGCGGCGACCGAGACGGCAATCCCTTCGTCACGAACGAGGTCACGCGTCGTACCCTGTTCGACAACCGCATCGCCAGCCTGCGACGCTATCGCCAGCGCGTCGCCGACCTGCTGCGCGCCCTGAGTGTCACCGAGCGGGCGACCCCGATGGCCCCAGAGTTCCGCGAGGCTCTCGCCCGGGCGCTGGCGGCGTCCGGAGACGCCGAGCAGATCGTGCAACGCAACCCGGGCGAGGTCTATCGGCAGTTCGTGACCTGCATGCTGCGGAAGCTCGACGCCACGCTCACCAGCGCGGAACGACGCGACGCCGCCCCCGATGCGGTGGCCTATCGCGCGGCCGACGAGCTGATCGGCGATCTGCGCACCCTCGAGGCCGGGCTCGTGGCGGGGCGTGGCGGGCGCGGCGCCGAGCTGCTGGTTCGACCGGTGCGCCGGGAAGTCGAGGCGTTCCGGTTCTCGACCTTCCGGCTCGACGTCCGTGACAACTCGCCGCGCGTGAACGTCGCCCTCGCCGCGGTGTGGCGGGCGCGGAACTCGGGCGAGCCGCCTGCGCCGGCTTCCCCCGAATGGCGCGCCTGGCTGCAGAGTGAGCTGGCGCGTCCGCTCCGGCCCGACCGACCCGAGCCGCCACCGGAAGCGGCCGAGTCCGTCGGTCTGTTCCAGCTGATCCACGAGACGCAGCATTGCCTCGACCGCGAAGCGGTCGGCACGTTCATTCTCAGCATGACGCACGACGTGGCGGACATCCTGGGCGTGTACCTACTCGCCAAGGAGGCCGGCGTGTTCGCGGACGCCGCCGGGGTCGAGAGCTGTACGCTCCCCATAGTGCCGCTGTTCGAGTCCATCGACGACCTGCGGCGGGCCCCCGAAATCGTGCGCGAGCTGCTGCAGGTCCCGCTGGTGCGCCGCACCGTGCGCGCCCAGGGCGGCGTGTTCGAAGTGATGATCGGGTACTCCGACTCGAACAAGGACGGCGGCTTCCTCTCATCCAACTGGGAGCTCGCCAAGGCGCAACTCCGCCTCACGCGCCTCGGCCGGGAGTGCGGCGTGCCGATCGCGTTCTTTCACGGCCGAGGCGGCTCGGTCAGCCGGGGAGGCGCGCCCACCGGCCGCGCCATCGCCGCTCAGCCGGCCGGCTCGATCCAGGGGCGGCTCCGCCTCACGGAGCAGGGGGAGGTGGTGTCATTCAAGTATGCGAACCGCGGCACGGCCGCCTATCAGACGGAGCTGCTCGCGGCCAGCGTGCTCGAGCACTCGCTCAAGTCCGAGCGCGAGCAGGCGCTCGTCCCGACGGCCGAGTTCGACGAAGCGATGGAGGCGTTGTCGGGCGCGGCCCACGCGGCGTACCGCCGGCTGGTGGAGCACCCCCGGCTCGTGGACTACTTCCAGGCGGCGAGCCCCGTCGAGGAGATCGCCCTCCTGAACATCGGCTCTCGGCCGGCGCGCCGCACCGGCGTTCGGACGCTCGCGGATCTGCGCGCCATTCCCTGGGTGTTCGCGTGGACTCAGAACCGTCACTTCATCCCCGGGTGGTACGGGCTGGGCACGGGCCTCGCGACGTTTCTCGACGTGCGGGGGAGCCGAGGCGAGGCGCTCCTTAAGCGGATGTTCAACGACTTCCGGCTGTTTCGCCTGGTGCTGGATGAAGTCGAGAAAACCCTGGCCTACGTGGATCTCGATCTGGCGCGGGCGTACGCCGAGCTCGTGGCCGATCCGTGGCTGCGCCAGGAGATCTTCTCGCTCGTCACCGACGAATACCATCGCACGGTCGCCGTGGTGCGCCGCCTCACCGGCTGCTCCGAGCTCGCCGAGCGCTTCCCCCGGTTCCGGCAACGCCTGGCCAGCCGCTTGCCCACGTTGAGCCAGGTGAACCGCCAGCAGATCGAGCTGCTGCGGCGGTATCGTGCGACGGGGACCGGGAAGCCACCGGAGGGCCAGCTCGAGGCGCTGCTCCTGTCCATCAACTGCATTGCGGCGGGGTTTGGGACTACGGGATAAAGGCGTTGGCGTGACTATATTTTCCCCATGCACGACTCCCTCTATTTCACGGATCATCATTTCCAAGTGCGCGACATGGTGCGCGATTTCGCGCAACAGGTCGTGAAGCCGAGCGCCCGCCGTTACGACCTCGCCAGCGAGTTCCCCTGGGACAACGTGCGACAGATGGCCGACCTCGGCCTGTTCGGGATCCCCTGGCCGGAGGAGTTGGGCGGGTCCGGCATGGACTACCTCTCCTACATCATGGTGATCCATGAGCTCGCCAAGGTCGACGCGAGCCACGCGATCACGGTGAGCGCCCACACCACGTTGGGCACGTCGCCCATCGTGGACTTCGGCACGCCGGAGCAGAAACGCCGCTACGTCCCGCTGCTCGCCGCCGGAAAAGTCCTGGGGGGGTTCGGGTTGACCGAACCCGGCGCGGGGTCGGACGCCGGCGGCACGAGCAGCGTGGCGGTGGAGAAACGCGACCACTACGTCCTGAACGGCTCGAAGATCTTCATCACCCATGCGGGCGTCGGCGAAATCTTCGTCGTAACCGCGCGAACCGATCCCGCCGCTCAGAAGACGCGGGGCATCACCGCATTCATCGTGACCAAGGACACGACCGATCTCGTGGAAGCGAAGCGGGTGGGCGTGGGTCACGATCCGTCGCTCCCCAAGTGTCGCGGCGTGATGGCGGCGAAGAAGGAGGACAAACTCGGCTGGCGCGCGTCGGACACCCGCGAGCTGGTGCTGCAGGACGCGATCGTCCCGAAGGAGAACGTCCTCGGAGCCCTGAACAACGGCTTCCCGCAGTTCCTCCATACCCTCGACGGCGGTCGCATCGGCCTGGGGGCGCTCGCCCTCGGCATTGCCGAAGGCGCGCTGGAGGAATGCCTTCGTTATACCACGACTCGCAAGCAATTCGGCAAGCCGGTCGCCAGCTTCCAGGGCGTCCACTTCGCGCTCGCCGACATGGCGACGGAAATCGAGGCGGCCACGCACCTCGTGTATCACTCGGCGTGGTTGAAGCAGCACGGCCGGCCGTTCAAGAAGGAGGCGGCAATGGCGAAGCTGTACGCCTCCGAGCTGGCAATGCGCGCCACCACCAAGGCCGTCCAGCTGCATGGCGGCTACGGCTACACGACGGACTACCCGGTCGAGCGGATGATGCGGGATGCAAAAATCTGTGAGATCGGCGAAGGCACGAGCGAGATTCAACGCATCGTGATTGCCCGCCAGCTGCTCGGAGACCTCGTCGACTAACTGACTTTCATCACTTCATCTCCAGATTTTTCACCAAGAACGCGAACCGATCCGCTTGCTCCTCGATGAGCTTGCTGGTCGGCTTGCCCGCGCCGTGCCCCGCCTTGGTTTCGATCTCGATCAATACCGGCTGTGGCCCTGCCTGCGCCGCCTGGAGCGCCGCGGTGAACTTGAAGGAATGCCCCGGCACGACGCGGTCGTCGTGATCGGCGGTCGTGACGAGCGTGGCGGGGTAGCGGGTACCCGCCCGGATGTTGTGCAGCGGCGAGTACTTGTAGAGATAAGGGAACTGCGCCGCGCTGTCGGCTGAGCCGTAATCGGTCACCCACGCCCAGCCGATCGTGAACTTGTGAAACCGCAGCATGTCCATCACGCCGACCGCGGGAAGCGCCGCCCCGAACAGCTCGGGCCGCTGCGTGATCGCTGCTCCCACCAGAAGCCCACCGTTGGAGCCGCCGGCGATGGCGAGCTTGGGCGTGGACGTGTAGCCCTGGGCGATCAAAAACTCGGCCGCCGCGATGAAGTCGTCGAACACGTTCTGCTTCTTGTCGTGCATCCCGGCCTGGTGCCATTCCTCACCGTATTCGCCTCCGCCCCGCAGGTTCGGGACGGCGTACACGCCGCCCATCTCGAGCCACGCGAGCACCGCCACGGAGAAGGCCGGGGTGAGGCTGATGTTGAAGCCACCGTAGCCGTACAGGTAGGTCGGGTTCGAGCCGTCGAGCCGCAACCCCTTCTTGTGCGTGATGAACATCGGCACGCGGGTGCCGTCTTTGCTTGCGTAGAAGACCTGTTTGGTCTCGTAGCCGGACGGATCGAAGTCGATCGTCGGCGCCTTGAAGACGCTCGTCGCACCGGTCCTGAAATCGTAGCGGAAGATCGTGGTGGGATACAGGAACGACGTAAAGGCGTAGAACATCTCGTCGTCCTTCCGCTCCCCGCTGATGCCACCGATCGAGCCGAGCGTCGGGAGCTCGAGCTCCTTCACGGGTCGTCCGTCGAGCGCGACCAGGCGCAGCCGGGACGAGGCATCGTGCATGTACTGGGCGACGAAGGTGTCGTGGATGATCTGGATCCCTTCGAGCACGTCCGCGCTCTGCGGGATGATCTCGCGCCAATGGACCCGCTCGGGGTGCCGGGTATCGATCGCCATGACGCGCTTGCGGGGAGCGTCGAGGTCGGTGAGGAAGTAGAACACGGGCCCGTCGTTCCCCACGAACGAATAGCTCGCGTCGAAGTCGTCCAGCAGCCGCACTACCTCACCCGTCACCTTGGGGCGCTTTGCTTGCTTCAGGTCGAGGTAGTAGACCCGGTTCCGTCGATCGGTGCCGAGCCACACCTGCAGCACCGCGTAGCGCCCATCGTCGGTCACCTCGGCGTTCATTCCCCAATCAGGCTGGTCGGGCCGCTCGTACACGAGGACGTCCTGGGCCTGGTCGGTCCCGAGCCGGTGATAGTAGAGCTTCTGGAACCGATTGACGTCGGTGAGTGCCTTGTCCGTGGGCTCCGGGTACCGGCTATAGAAGAACCCGGCGCCGTCCTTGGTCCACGAGGCTCCGGAGAACTTGATCCACTTGAGATGGTCGGGGCGGTCTTTCCCCATCGGGACATCGCGCACGCGGAACTCTTCCCAGTCGGAGCCGCTCGCCGACGTGCCGTAGGCGAGCAGCCGCCCGTCATCGGTGACGGCGAGGGTCGACAGGGCGACCGTGCCGTCGTCGGACAGGAGATTCGGATCGAGCAGCGTCTCCGGCTGCGCCGTGAGCGACGCCTGCTTGTAGAGGACCGATTGATTCTGAAGACCGTCGTTCTTGAAAAAGAAGTAGCGGCCTCCCTTCCGGAACGGCGTGCCGTACTTCGGATAGTTCCAGAGTTTCGTCAGTCGATCGCGAATGGCCGTGCGCGCCGGGATGGCGGCCAGGTAGGCTTCCGTCAGCCGGTTCTGCGCCTCGATCCAGGCGCGACTTTCCGGCGAGTCCGGATCCTCGAGCCAGCGGTACGGATCGGGCACTCTGGTCCCGTGATAATCGTCGACGACGTCGCTCTTGCGAGCGGTTGGATACTGGAGCGTCTGGGCACCGGCGGGCGCCGCGCTCGTGAAGATGCCGGTCAGGAGGAACCCTCCCGCGAGGGAACGCAGCAAAGAAGTGGTCATTTGCCTGATAAATCTCGGGGCAGTTGACGTAAGTTGCAAGCCCACTTATATTTACAACATGCATTGG
>DATNOH010000118.1:0-4803 GCA_035601435.1 Gemmatimonadales bacterium
GCCGCAGCACATACTGCCCGAGGAGGACTGGCCCGGCCTCAGCGACCTCCAAAGCCGCGCCCGGTTTCTTACGTGGCAGCTCTACCAAGCCCTGGGCCGCAAGTAACCTCCCCAATCTCCCCCAACCTCCCCAACCTCCCCCAACGCCCTAGATTTCTGCCTCATGTCCGACCAGCTCCCCCGCCTCGGTGGCCTCTCCGAACCGGAGAAATACGAGCGCCTGGTCGAGCGGGTCCCGGGTGTGTGGTGGAGCGACGAGGGACCGTTCGCCGGGCTGCACGAGCTGAACGCGGTGCGGGTCGAGTACTTCCGGCGCGTGTTCGGCGGGTTCGGGGGGAAGCGCGTCTTCGACGTGGGTTGCGGCGGCGGTATCCTGGCGGAGACGCTCGCTGCCGAAGGGGCGAGCGTGACGGGTATCGATCCGTCGGAGAAGTCGCTTGCGGCCGCCCGGGAGCACGCGCGCCGCTCGGGACTTTCCATCGACTATCGCAGCGGCAGCGCCGAGGACCTGGGCGGCGCGGGCCTCGAAGGGACCTTCGACCTGGTGTTCGCCGTGGACGTGCTCGAGCACGTCGATGACCTGGAGCGCACCATCGCGGGCATTGCCCGCGTCCTGGCGCCCGGCGGCGGGCTCGGCTTTCTCACCCACAACCGCACCATCGCCGGATTCCTGCAGGTCGTGTGGGATGAGGAGTACGTGCAGCACACCATGCCCGAGGGGTTCCATGAGTTCGCCCGTTTCATCACCCCCGCCGAATTGACCGAGGCGTTCGCCCGGCATGATATGGTGGTGCAGGAGATGAAAGGGGTGGAGCGAGCGGGTGACGGTACGGGCCGGCGTGTGCTCACCGGCGATTTGAGCGTGACCTACCTCGGCTGGGCGCTGCGGACACGCTGACCGTGTCGCGCTCCTGGGTCGATGCGATCCTCGCCGCGGGTGTGGTGCCGGCCTACTACGTCCCCGACGCGAGCCTCGGCCGCACCGATCTCGAGGAATTCACCGGCGCCGACCCGGTGGAGGACCCGGAGCTCCGAGTTCACCCGCTGACCGGGGCGCGCGCGCTCGCGCCTGGCGCGGTCGGATTTCTCGACGGGATCGAGCAGTGGCGGGTGGCGGGATACGCAGGAGTGATTCCGATCGTCCGGGCATACGTCGCCGCCGCGATCCGTCTCCGGGGGGCCGATCGCCGCCCCCGCACGGTCGCCGAGGACGCCGCGGAGCTCGCGATCACGCGGCTCGACCGTTTGTCCAACGCCGTATGCCGGGCGCTCGAGGGAACCGGAGTCCGCGTGGTCGAGATCTCCGCGGAGGACGCCGGCCAGCCGGCTCGCGCCCTGCCGGCCGCGCGCGTCGAGGTGCAGAAAGCGCGCGCCGCCCTCGAGCGCCGGCTGGCGGAGCGGCGGCTCTCGCGGCTCGGCGCCGACGAATGGCTCGTGACAGATGGTGTGCTCTCCGATTCTCCGGAGCTGTCCGCGCACCCCCGAGCCCTGGGGGTCGTGAAGAGTCACGGCGCGGAGTACTTCGACGGCCCGGAGCTCGAGCGGGCGCTGACGCTGCCCGCGCTCCACCGCACCAGCGTGTTCCGGCCCAAGCCCCGCGGCGCGCGGCGCGAGATCTATTCGTGGTATCTCAGGTTGTGGCCCTGGGAAGGGAATGACCTGTTGTACGGGCTGCTGCGGGTGGAGGCACGCGCGCATCCTGACACGATCGCGCTCGCGTCGCGAATCTCCGCGTGGCTGGTGACCGAACGCGCCCCGCTCGCGACCCCCGACCGCCGGTGGGATCGGTTACTTTATCCTATCCATGATGTGGAGACCTACTTGAGAGCGCGCGCGCCGCGCGACCTCCTCTCGCCGCTCGGCTCCCGCCTCCCTCTTCCGCGGACCGGATCGTGATCGAGCGACGCGATCCCGCCCCACCGCCGGTCGGTCGCGTCGTCGCCACCGAGCAGAAGCCCGCGACGCCGCACCAATTTCACTTCTGGACCGCGAACCAGACGACCATCGGGATCGGAGCGATCGTCAGGGTCGAGGGGCTGGGGGCTGGGGACTCGGGGCGGCTCGTCTATGGCGTGGTGACCGATGGGTTCGCCTACTCGGACTTGGCCACGCCACTCCACGATGTGGTCGGCGCGGAGGGAGATCCGGCGCGCGCCGCGGAGAATCCGACCGTCCGCCAGGAGATCCGGCTGTGGACCGCGGCGGTGCTGCGCCAGAAGCCCGAGGAGCCGCTGCAGCCGGTCCCCCTCGGGCAGGTGCACGTCGCGAACGACGTGGACGTGGCACAGGCGCTCCGCATGGACGCCTATCTCGGCGGGGCAGAGCCGAGCGCGATTCCCGTGGGTCTGTATACGTCGGGGGCACTGGAAGCGCCGGTGTATCTGGACGCCGATTTCTTGCTCGGGCCGGAGGCGGCGCACCTGAACATCTCTGGTGTCTCGGGGCTCGCCACCAAGACCAGCGCGGTGGAGTTCCTGCTCGGATCAATCTTCCAGCACTTTCCGCCCCATAAGGGGCGCATCGCCGCGGTGTGCTTCAACGTGAAGGGTCCGGACCTGTGCTTCCTCGACCAGCCCGGCGCGCTCGACGAAGAGGACCGCCGTCGCTACGAGCGACTCGGCGTCCGGTCGCAGCCGTTCGAGCTAGTCCGCTATTTCGCTCCCTTCAAGGCCGACGGCGTGAACCTGAACACGCTGCGCACGCACCCCGATCTGGTGGGCGACGTGGAGCCGCTCGTCTGGGGGCTGCGCGAGGTGCTCGACTACGCCGAGGTCCTGCTCAACCGCGACGACATCGATGCGAAGGCCGACGCCTTCATCGACTTCCTCTCGGATCGCATCGTGGACAAGGAGTTCGACGACGGGTTCGGCGGGGCGCATCGCGTGGTCACCTTCGCCGATTTGGAGCGGCTGTTCCGGTCGATCTTCGACGGCCTCGAGCTCGGGGGGGGACGCGGCGACACCTGGCGGACCCACCACATCGCGACCATCCGCAAGGTGCGCAACCGCCTGTCGAACATCTCGACCCGCGCCAAGGGCCTGGTGACCGATGACGGCCCGTCGAACGATCTGCCGTGGGGGCGGTTCGAGGACCGGGCCGTCTACGTGGTGGACGTGGCCAACGTCGATCCGCTCGGCCAGGATCTCGTGTTCGCGCGCGTCGTGTCGAAGCTGCGCGAGCACCTGGAGCGTCGGGATCTGGGTGTCGACGCCGTCGTCGTGTTCGTGGACGAGCTGAACAAGTACGCGCCGGCCGACGGGCCCGAGACCTACGTGAAAAAAATGCTGCTCGATATCTCGGAGCGCGGGCGGTACCTTGGCCTGGTGCTGTTCGGCGCCGAGCAGTTCCGCTCCCAGGTGCACCGGCGCGTCGTGGGAAACGCGGGTACCATCGTGTTCGGGCGCATGGACTCGGACGAGCTCGCGACCCCCGGCTACCAGGTGCTGTCGCCCGCCACCAAGATCAAGCTCGCGACGCTCCCCATCGGGGAGCTGATGGTGCGGCACCCGCATTTCACGCAGCCCATTTTCGTGCGGTTTCCGCGGCCGGCGGTGCTGCGCGGCCGGGACGGGGTGGAGCGGTTCCCGCCCGCGGCGGACCTGGCGTTCGAGGACGCGGTGGTGCGGCAGCTCGTGAAGCTCGACCGGCGGGTGCGGCCCAATTTGGTGAAGGATCTCATCGCCGACCGGCGGGAGGAGGACGTACGCCGCGCGCTCGCGCACACTCGCCAGACCCGGCCCCAGGACGCATTCGCCCACTTCAAGAAGCAGCTGGGCGGCCGGGTCGCCGCCGTTCCGGCCGCCGCGCGCGAAACCGTGGCGCCGCTCAACCCGATCTCCGACGACCCGTATTGAGATCGTGAAGCTCGCGCACCTGGCCGATCTGCACCTCGGGTTCCGCCAATACGACCGGCAGACGCCGCGGGGAGGAAATCAGCGCGAGACCGACGTGGCCGAAGCGTTCCGCCGCGCGGTGGACGACCTGCTCGTCCAGCGCCCGGACCTGATCGTCTTTGCGGGAGACATCTTCCATTCCGTGCGGCCGACCAATCCCGCAATCCTGTTTATGTTCCAGCAGCTGCACCGTCTCCGCACGGGACTGCCCGACTCTCCGATCGTGATGATCGCGGGCAACCATGATACGCCGCGGTCCACGGAGACCGGGACCATTCTCCGGTTGTACGAAGCGCTGGGAGTCCACGTCGCCGTAGAGGACGCGCGGTATTTCACGTTCTCAAAACTCGATTGCTCGGTCCTCGCAGTTCCGCACCAAGCGCTCACCCAACCCGAACGCCCCGCACTACGACCGCAACGGGGGACCACCTTGAACGTGCTCTTGCTCCACGGCCAGTTGCCCGGCGTCGGCGAGCAGCGGGGCACGATGGAGTATGGAGGCGCGACCGTCCAGCTCGAGGATCTCGCCCCGGCTCAGTGGGACTACGTGGCTCTGGGCCACTACCATGTGGCGCGCCAGGTCGAGGCGAATGCGTGGTACTCCGGTAGCGTCGAGTACGTTGCCCCCAATCCCTGGGGCCAGATGGACGACGAGAAAGAGCTCGGGGTGCAGGGGAAGGGGTATCTCCTGGTGCATCTGCCGAGAGCGAGAGTGGAGTTCCGCCCAGTCGGGCTGACGCGCCGGCACGTTGAGCTCCCGTCCGTCGAGGGCAAGGGCCTCACGCCCAAGGAGCTGGACGAACGGATCGCCGCCGCCGTCGCCGGCGCCAAGCCGGCGATCGACGATCAGATCGTGCGGCAGCTGGTGTTCGACGTGTCGCGGGCCACGGCCCGGGACCTGGACCACGCC
>DATNOH010000119.1:0-4903 GCA_035601435.1 Gemmatimonadales bacterium
GGAATGTGGTTGCCCGAGACGGCGGTGGACGACGAGACGCTGGACGTGCTGGCCGTCGAGGGGATCCGTTTCACGATCCTGGCGCCGCATCAGGTGGAGCGGGTGCCGGCCGGGGGGTGCCCCGGCTGGCATCGCACGGCCTCCGGCCGGCGCATCGCCCTGTTCCTCTATAACGGCGCCCTGGCGCACGACGTCGCGTTCGGGCCGCTGGTGCGCGATCCCGCCGCGTGGATCGCGCGGCTCACGGCCCCCGATGCTCCCGAGCTTCTCTCGCTCGCGACCGACGGCGAGACGTTCGGGCACCATCACCGGGAAGGCGCCGCCACACTGGCGCGGGTGCTCGAAGCCCTGAGCCGACGCAGCGACCTACGAGTGGACACCTTCGCTGCGTTCCTCGCCCGGCATCCGCCCCAGGAAGGTGTGAAGCTCGTGGCGCCGAGCGCGTGGAGCTGTCCGCACGGCGTGGAGCGCTGGCGGTCGGACTGCGGCTGTCGGGTGCATGGCGAGCGCGCGACGCATCAACGCTGGCGCGCCCCGCTGCGAAACGCGCTCGAATGGCTGGCCGCCGAGCTGCACCAGGTGTTCGAGCGGGAGGGGGGCGCGATCTTCGCCGCGGACCCGTGGACGGTTCGGGACGTCTATGGCGCCGTGCTGGGAGCGCCGGACGATACTGTGACGCGCTTCATCGGCGAGCGGCTGCGCCACCCCGACGATCGCACCGTGCTGGCGCGGGCCCGGGAGCTGCTCGAGCTCGAGCGTCACGCGTTGCGCATGTTTACCTCCTGCGGCTGGTTCTTCGACGACATCGCCGGGCTCGAGTCGCTGATCGTGCTGCGCTCGGCGGCGCGGGCCATTGAGCTCGCGGGCCCGGGCGCTGCCCACCTCGAAGCGGGTCTGCTCGAGCGACTGGCCCTAGCGCCGAGCAACGATGCGGCGGTTGGGACGGGGCGCGAGCTGTATCTGACCGGCGTCAGAGCTGCGCCGGCCCGCGGCGTCCCCACCTGACATGGATCCGGTCCGGTTCGTTTTCGGGGTGCACTTCCACCAGCCGGTGGGAAACTTCGACCACGTCTTCGAGGATCACCTGCGGGACGTGTATCTCCCCTTGGTGGAGCGGCTCACGGCGCAGCGGTTTTTGCCGTTCGCGCTGCACATGTCGGGTCCGCTGCTCGAATGGCTGGAGCAGCACGCCGGCGCCTACCTCGATACGATCGGCCGCCTGGCGGCGGACGGCCAGGTCGAGCTGCTGCTGGCGGGATTCTACGAGCCGGTGCTCGCGTCGCTGACGCGGGCGGATCGGCTCGATCAAATCGGCTGGATGCGTGAAGCGATCAAGCGTCGCTTCGGCGTCGAAGCGACGGGCCTGTGGCTCACGGAGCGGGTGTGGGAGCCCGATCTGGCGGGCGACCTGGCGGATGCGGGCGTACGCTATCTGCTCGTGGACGACCGCCACTTCCTGGTGAGCGGATTCGAGCGGGACCGGCTGCACGCGCCATTCCTTACCGAGAGCGGCGGCAAGCGCGTCGCCTTGTTTCCGATCGACGAGCGGCTGCGCTATCTCATTCCCTTCAGGCCGCCGTCGGAGATCGCCGCGTATCTCCGCGAGCTGCGGCAGGCGGGCCGTCCGCTCGCCCTGTTCGTGGACGACGGGGAGAAGTTCGGCGGCTGGCCCGGAACCAAGGACTGGGTATACACGCGCGGCTGGCTGGCGCAATTCTGCGACGCCATTGCGGCGCTCGTGGCGGCGGGCGAAGTGCGCCTCACCACGCCGAGCGCGGCGCTGCGCGAGGTGGCGAGCGCCGGGCTCGCCTATCTCCCGACCGCGTCGTACCGCGAAATGGAAGCCTGGGCGCTGCCGGCGCACGCCGTCGTGCGACTGGCCGCCTTAGAGCGCGACCTGGGCGAGGAGCGGGTCGCGGGGCCCGACGGCGCGTTCCTACGCGGCGGTCACTGGCGGAACTTCCTCGTGAAGTACCCCGAGGCGAACCGCATGCACAAGAAAATGCTGGCCTTGTCGGCGCTGTGCCGCGAGCGCGGGGACCCGCCGGCCGCGCGGCGCGCCATCGGGCGCGCCCAGTGCAACGATGCATACTGGCACGGCGTGTTCGGGGGACTGTACCTGCCGCACCTGCGGGCCGCGATCTGGCGCAACCTGGCGCTCGCCGAGGGCGAGCTACGCCGCGGCGAGGGGCTGGCCGCGGAGACGCTCGATCTCGACGCCGACGGCGCCGAGGAGCTGTGGATCCACTCAGGCGTTTGCTCGGCGCTCGTGAGCCCGCGGCGCGGCGGCGTGATCGAGGAATACACGGTGTTCGAGCGGGGAGTCAACTATGCGGACGTGCTGACGCGGCGGCGCGAGCCATACCACCTGCCGCCGGCCGATCGGCCGGGCCACGGAGAAGCGACCCACGCGAAGGATGGCACGCCCAGCATCCACGACATCGAGGCTGCCGCTCGCCTGAAGCGTCTGCCGCCGATCGACCATGCTGACCGTGCACTGTTCGTGGATCGCGTTCTCGCGCCTGATGTGACGATCGACCGTTATTCGAGTGGGGGGTTCGATTCGGTTGCTTGTTGGGCGGGCACCCCGTTCCGCGCGAGCCTCGAGCGGTCGGCGCACGCGGTGGAGGTCACGCTCCACCCTGGCCCCTCGCCGGCAGGTTTGCTCGAGAAGCGGATCAGGCTCGATCAGGCCGGGGAGCTGACCGTGCGCTACCGCTGGGATCCCAAGGCGTTCCCAGCGGATGCGTTCTTCTGTCCCGAGATCTCGGTTTCGCCCCAGGTGCAGCTCGATCTGACGCCGGCGGCCGAGGTGTGGGAGTTCCCCATCGCGACCGTGTCGCGCTCGGAGCGCGGCTTCGAGGAGACGGTGCAGGGCTACTCGTACACGCCCCGCTGGCCGATAAGGGTTGGGGAGGGCCGGGTCACGGTGCGCGGACGTCCGTAGAGAATCTCAACCGCCTTGCTCGCAGTTTTCCGGTACGCTCTGCAACAATCCGGTTCTACCGCCCGTCTGACGCCACGTATCGTTGTGGTGTGTCAGCTTACCAAGAGCTCGACGCCTTCAAAGCCTGCCATCAGCTCACGTTGGCGGTGCATCGTCTTGCAGAGAAGCTCGAGGAGCGGGACGCGACGCTCGCTGGGCACCTGTGGGCCGCGGCCTTGTGCGCCTCGAGCCGCATCGCGCGCGGCTCGGGGTTCCGGAATCGCCGCATGTTCGCGGCGTGCGTGGATCGCACGCTCGCGGCGCTATCCGAGATCTCCTATTACCTCGACATGGGATACGCGATGGGTCTGATCCCCAAGGAAGACCATCAGGAGATCGAGAGTTTAGGCGGGAGGGCGTTGTTCTACTCGATGAAGTTGGTCATGTCGCTCGCGGGCGGGAGTCCAGACGAAAGCTCCTAGGTCATTCATGATGAAGGCCTGGCGGGACGAGAGGAGGCGTGCCGGTGACTCCATGGCGTTAGGAAACCGGTTGCTCCTTGGGTTTCCACAAGGCAGCGTCCAAGATTGACCACAGGTGGATGATCCAACCGAGTAAGAAGAACCACAGCACGCATGCTAAGACGAATTGCAGTACCGCCATGAGCAGGCGGCCTTGAACCAACTGCCCCAAGCCCGGGACGAAGAAGCTGCAGAGCGCCGCAATCACGTTTCCTGCAGATCCCTGCCCCGCCATGTGGCCTCCGACGCAATGAGTCGAGTCCCGAGTGAGAAATCGGAAGTGTTGGAAATGAAGCTGCAGCACGTAACGCACACCGTGTGCCGATGCGTACAGCCCGAGCCCGAATGCGGCGTGCGTCCCAAGGCCAGAGCCGCCCGTGAGGAAGGCTTGCTCGTGGGCAGCAGCCACTGCACTAGCCGCCCTTAGTGGTGGCTACGCCAAAGCAGTGCGAATATCCGTCATCGTCCGTGACAAAGAACTCCGTTTGACCATAGTCGCGCTCAGTGATCTCTGACACGGCGTAGCCCAGCCGTTCCAGGCGGCCTCTGAGTCCGTGGATATCACGGGGCGCCCAGTAGAGCCGAACGCCCTCGTAGTTCTCTGGCTTGATCGGTGTGCCCGCTCGTTGATTGAGCCAAAAGTACAAGTGCTCATCGTGAACCATACAGCCGATCAGGCGACCGTCCTGCCGCATCGGTCGGTCCATGGTAAGTCCGAGACCCTCGACCCAAAAGCGCAGACTCCTCTCGAGATCCGCACTGGGGATAACCGGCATACAGGACTTCACGTGCACCGACCGCTCCTTTGCCGCTTAATGGATCGCGCTTAAGCCGCTGGCGCAAGGAGGTTGAGCCGCAGATAAAAAGGCTCGCTGGCGAGAGAACACAACTCCTCCCTGCTTGTGTGCGCCCGGCAGGTTCAAGCGCATGTTAGGCGGCAACCTCCGGCCACTGAGACCATACCGCCTCAAGTTGGTGTGGCCACGCGGTCGGGTAGGAGGTGCGGTAGCAACGGCGCGATGACGACAAACGTCGCCAGTGCAAGAAGGGTCGTGGCGATAGCGATACCCAGCCCCGGGAAGTGGCCAGCGGTAGCCAACTCGAGCTTACACATGGCAACTCCACCCAGCCACACGATAGCGGCAGTCATAGGGCGAGTTGCAGCTTCGATCGACCCCAGCTGGGACCCGACAGGCGGTAGATAAGGCACCAGACAAACGCAAGCCCGAAACCGGGAACGAACCCGAGAACACTCCACGACAGCGCGGGTGTGCCCGCCTTGGCCCAGAGGGAGCCCAGCACGTACACGTTGCCAAGCCCAATCTGTGAGGTCGAGAAGGAACCCGGTGACAAGCACCGCAACCAAAAGCCGCCGCATGGTTGTCTCCCTTAGAGCTTGTTAGCCAGCGCCTTCGCGTCACCTGAGCTCGCGTAACGCTTCGTCATCCAACTCGAC
>DATNOH010000120.1:0-16904 GCA_035601435.1 Gemmatimonadales bacterium
ATTCACGCCGGCGCCCGATGCCCCGGCCTGGCCGTCCCCGAACCGAACATTGATCGACTCGCTCCCCGGGGCTCTTCCGCCGACCATTATCGGGGTCGTGTGCCGGCGATACCGCGCGCTTTCGGAGATCGCGCAGCAGGCTCTCGCGGCGGCGGCGGCCCTCGAAGAGCGTGTGGACGCGGCTCGACTGGTCCGTGCCACGGGGCTCGACCGTACGGCGCTTGAGCGGGCACTCGATGCGTTGGAATGGGAGCGGTGGCTGGTGGCGGACGCGCGCGGATACGTGTTCACGGCGCCGATCGAGCGAGCCGTCCTGCTGCAGGAGATGATCACCCCCGGTCAGGCACGACGCTACCGGACGAACGCAGTCGCTTGAGATCGGCTTGATGCCATGGGCCGAACGTGTCCCCGGATCCTCCACCGGGAGACACCATGCAGTTCGGGCACGTCGGCATCGCACTCGCGATCGCATCGCTTGACCCGCGCCCAGAGACGTTCGTTGTGGTCGGGGCGGCGCAATTCCTTCCAAACGCCGATTCACTGATCATCCGGGCCGGTTGGGCGAAGCCCGACTTCCACGGCACATGGAGTCACAGTCTCCTGTTCTGCGGCGTCGTGGGAGCGCTCGCGGTCGCGCTGTTCGGCCCTTGGCTCGGGGGACTCGCGTTCTCGAGCATCGTCGCGCACGTGGTCGCCGATTTGCCGACCGACACCGGCCTCCCGCTGTTGCTGCCGTTCAGCCGGCGGCGCTGGTCGCTCAACCTGTGGAAGAACACGGGATACTGGGGGCGCGCGATGTACGTCGGGTACTATCGGCAGCCGTGGGCGTGGATCCTCGAGAGCGCGGTGTTCGCCGTCGTGGCGTGGCGCTACACGGGGCTCCTGGCGTGAAGCTCGTCACCTTCTTCGCACTCGCGCTCCTGGTGCACGGACCCCTGTCGCCGTTCCTGCCGACCGCGTTCGAGGCGACCCTGCTCTATTACGCGCGCCTGTATCCCGCGTGGCTGCTCGCCCTGGTGGGCACGCTCGGCGCGTCGATAGCGGAAAGCGTGAACTACCGACTGGTCGATTGGGCAGCAGAGCTCCCGAAGCTGGCGCGGCTGACGGACCGGCGCTGGGTGCGCTGGAGCGTCGCGGCATTCCGGCGCGCCCCCTTCTGGACCACCGTGATCGTGATTTTCTCGCCCATACCCGACACGGCGGTGCGCGTACTGGCGCCGCTGGCGCGATATCCCTTGCCCAGATTCCTCGGGGCGGTGGCTCTGGGACGCTTCCCTCGCGTGCTCCTGATCGCCGGAGTGGGTGGGATCGTCGTCGTACCGACGTGGGCGTTGCTGGGCAGCGGTGTCGTCCTTGTCGGAATTGCCGTGGGCCGCCAGCGCGTGGCGTCCGCATTCCGGTGGTTGCGGGGGCGGTACGCGACCTCTACGCCGTGTCCGTCGCAGGATTTCGTCTCTGGAACCGGAGTGGACCATGTGGCTCCTCGCCCTCGCCTTGGTCGCCGATACGATTCACTCGTTCTCCCTCGCGCTCACACCCGCCGAGTCGGTCGCAGTCACGGTGACGGGAACGGGTGACCCGGTGGTCCTGGTGCCGGGCCTGTTCGGGTCGGCCTTTGGATATCGCACGCTGATCCCGCTCCTCAGGGACGCCGGTTACCGGGCGATTGTCGTGGAACCGCTCGGCGTCGGCGGGTCGGCGCGCCCGGAGCGCGCGGACTATTCCCTCACCGCTCAGGCCGACCGGATTGCCGCGGCACTCGACCGGCTGGACGTGCGCAATGCGGTCGTCATCGCGCATTCGCTCGGGGCCTCGATGGCGTTTCGCCTCGCCTATCGGCGACCCGACCTGGTCGCGGGCATCGTTTCGCTCGACGGAGGGCCGGCCGAGCGGGCTTCCACGCGCGCGTTTCGGCGTGCCATGAAGTTCGCGCCCTGGATCAGGCTGTTCGGTGGCGTGAACCTGGTGCGGAAGAAGATCCGCGGGCAGCTGATCAGAGCGTCTGGGGACTCATCGTGGGTGACCGATAGCGTAGTCGACGGTTACACGGCGGGCGCGGCGCACGATCTGAACGCGACGCTCAAGGCGTTTCTGGCCATGGCCGAACGGCGCGAGCCCGAGCGGTTGCGGCCGCATCTCCCCCAAGTGCGGTGTCCCGTCCGTCTGCTCCTCGGGACCGCGATCCACGAGGGCGGAGTCAGTGAGGAGGAAGTCGCGGTCCTCGCGGCCGCGCTGCCGGCATTCGCCGTGGACAGCGTAGCCGGGGCGGGGCACTTCATCTACGAGGAGCAGCCCGCCGTCGTGGTCGCGGCGGTGCGACGGTTGCGGTCGTCGTAGGGTCCGTTGCCCCGGGCCGTGGGGGGTGGTTACAATTCCCCGCGACATGACCAGTCGCTTGCTGTTGAGCCTGATGCTCGTCGTCGCGACGGGCGATGTACCCGCTTCGGGGCGTTCGGCGGACGCGACCGGCGCCCGCATTTTTCGGGACGACCGCGCCGGCACGCTGGTCCTCGACCTGGCGCCGATGGACCTGCCCGCCAACACGCCGCACCATGGGATTGCACAGCCGCCGGTCGCGACGCTCGAGATCCCGGAGAGCGGATCCATCTACGGCTTCCGGGTGCAGGTGGTGGACAGCGCCGGGCACGAGCTTCCCGACGAGCTGATCCATCACTTCAATCTCATCGACCCGGACCACCGCGAGCTGTTTCTTCCGATCTCACGCCGCCTGCTCGCGGCCGGCCACGAGACCGGCGCGATCCGCCTGCCCCGTCTGTTGTTCGGCGTGCCACTCAAGCGTGGCGAGCACGTCGTCGCGAGCGCCATGGTCGAAAACCTCACGCCGGCCGCGTATCGCGGGGCCCGAGTGCGGCTGGTGATGAGTTTCACGCCCGAGAAGCGGCCCTGGCCGTTGTTCTCCGCGTCACCGTGGCAGATGGATGTCGCCTTCCCCGTGGGAGACAAGTCGTTCACGCTCCCCCCGGGTCGCTCGTCGCGCGCGTACGAGGGCAGCCCGGCGGTGCCCGGAAAGATCGTCGGTTTGGGTGGGCACATGCATGACTACGGGCGCGTGATCGAGTTTGCCGACGTGACGACCGGCGAGGAGATCTACCGGGCCGCGCCCGTGGCGGACTCGAGCGGACGCATCGCGTCCATCCCGATCGCGCTGCTGTACGGCTGGACGCGCCTGGGCGTGCACATCGTTCCGGAGCACCGCTACCGCATCGCCGTCTCCTACGACAACCCGACCGGCGCGCCGATCCCCGATGGGGGCATGGGCGTGGTCGGGGGGCTGTTCGTGCCCGACCGGGGCGTGACGTGGCCGGCGGCGGAGCCGGGGGACTCGCTCTATCAACAGGATTACCGGCACTACATGCGGCTCGAGGCAGGCGGCGGTCATCACATGATGGAAATGGGGAAGCCCATGTCCATGCCCATGAAGATGGGCGCGCACGACCACGGCTCGCACGCCCGCCCCTGAGCCGCCGGCCGACGTCGTCCTCTTCGACTTCGGCGGCACGCTCGAAGCCGACGGCCTGCACTGGAGTCCGCGCTTTCACGCCGCCTATCGTGCGGTGGGCGGCGGGCTCGACTTCGCCGAGTTCGATCCCTTCTTCAAGACCGCCGACGAAACGCTCGGGCGTATGCCGGGCATTCAGACGCTCGGATTCCGCGCCACCATCGAAGCGGCGGCTCGGCTCGTCGTCGGGCTCCTGCCCGACCGTGTGGACGCCGCCGCAGTCGCGCACCGGCTGCACACCGAGGCGACGGACATCGTGGCACGCAACCTCCCGATTCTGGAGCGACTCGCGGGACGCTACCGTCTCGGGGTTGTGTCCAATTTCACCGGCAACTTGCGGCCTTGTTTGACGGAGCTCGGCCTGGCGAGATTCTTCTCCGTGCTTAGTGACTCCGCGCTGGTCGGGTGGAGCAAGCCCGACCGTCGCATCTTCGAGCACACGTTGGCCGAGCTCAAAGTGTCGCCGCAGCGGGCGTGGATGGTGGGCGACAACTTCGAGGCGGACATCCGCGGAGCCGCTGGGCTGGGCATCCGCACCTGCTGGCTCGCGCCATCCGACCGCACGGCGCCCCCAGGTGCCGGGCGCGTTCCCACGGCGCGGATCAGCCGTCTTCCCGAAGTCGAAAGGGTGCTCGAGTAGCATGCACGGGTTGATCCTCGCCGGGGGAGAAGGGTCGCGCCTCGCCGCAGGCGGCATCCGAGTGCCCAAGCCGCTGGTCGAAGTGGCGGGGCGGCCTCAGATCGTGGGTTTGCTCGAGACCTTCGCGGCGTTGGGATGTCAGAGCCTCACATGCGCAGTTCGTGCAGATTTCCCGGCGGTGGCCCGCGTGCTTGACGGGAGGAGCTTCGGGCCCCTCCTTACGCTGGTGGAGTGTCGCACGCCGTCTTCGCTGCACACCCTCGTCGAGGGGCTGCGGGCGGTGCCGCCGGGCCCCGTATTCTGCAGCATGGTGGATACGGTGATGCGCCCGGTCGACTGGCGGGCGGTCTTCGGGGCGACGGAGCGGCACCTCGAGAGGGGCGCGGACATGGTGCTCGCTGTGACGCCGTACGTGGACGACGAGTCTCCAGTGTACGTTACCCGCGGGGCGGGTGGGGAGGTTCGGGCCGTGAGCGACGAGCCGGTCCATCCTCCGTGCGTCACCGGGGGGGTGTACGGGCTGAGCGCCGGAATACGCCACGCCGCCGCGGACGCCGTGACCGGCGGCGGGCACAAGATGCGAGGCTTCCTGAGAGTCGTTGTCGCGGACGGGCGGCGCGTCGCGTCGGTGGAAGTGCCGCGCATCATCGACATCGATCGACCATCAGATCTCCAGCATGCCAACGCGTGGCTCGCCACGCGCGAAACGTAGACATCGGACTCGAGGAGCGACGTCGCCTTGGCCCCATTGGTCGCTATTTACCGCAACCCCTCGTATTCACCGCTGCAGCACGGCGTGAACGACACGGCGATCCTGGATGCGACCGTCGCGCGGCTCGAAGCCAAGGGCTGGCAGGCGATCAAGACCACCGAGCGCGAGGTCGAGCAGGGCCGCCTGCCAGCTGCGGGGCTGTACCTCAACATGTGCCAGGGCTCGCTCGCGGCGGAGCAGCTGATGCCGCTGGAGCTCGATGGGGCGGTCGTGGTGAATCGCCCGTCGAGCGCGCTGAACTGCCACCGCCACCGTCTCGTGAAGCGGCTGGCCGACAGCACGGTGCCGTTCCCCCGCACGCTGATTCACGCGAGCTCCGCGCCGCTCCCGCCCACGGCGCAGCTGAAGGCCCTGTGCCCCGATCAGCAGCGAGTCTGGATCAAACGAGGCGACGTGCATGCGGAGCGGCCCGAGGACGTGGTCGCGACGTCGGTCGAGCAGGTGGCGGACACGCTGCGCGGGTTCACCCGGCGCGGCATCCCGTGGGTGGCGCTGCAGGAGCACGTGCCCGGCCCCGTGGTGAAGTTTTACGGCGTGACCGACGGCCGCTTCTTCAATTGGTACGGCTCCGAGGCCGGGTTCGCCGGGGAGCGCCCTGCGATTGACGAGAACCGGGTCAAGGCCCTCGCCTTCGAGGCTGCCGCGATCCTCGGGCTCGAAGTCTTCGGCGGCGATGTGGCCTTTCCGGAGCCCGACCGCCCCGTATTGATCGACATCAACGATTGGCCGAGCTTCGCGCCGTTTCGCGACGACGCGGCGCAGGCCATCGCGGACTACATCACCCATCGCGTAGCGAATCGGAAACGCCCGTGACGGATACAGTGCGCCGCGCCCACCTCTCGCTTCCCGGCCCCAGGTCCAAGGCCCTGTTCGACGCGGAGGCGCTGTACCTGGCCCCCGGCACGCAGAGCGTGGCGCTGCTCAGCCAGCTCTCGATCGACCGCGGGGAGGGTGCCCTGCTGTACGACGTGGACGGCAACCGCTACATCGATCTGCTGGCCGGCGTGGGCGTGGCGAGCATCGGATACGCCCATCCCAAGTACGTCGCGGCCATGCAGCGGCAGATCGCGCGCGTGCACGTCGGCAGCTTCACGACGGAGCATCGCGCCGCGCTCGTGAAGCTGCTTGCCGAGCTGACGCCCGGGGATCTCAATCGCTCGCAGTTCTACTCGAGTGGGGCCGAGGCGATCGAGGCGGCCCTGCGGCTCGCCAAGTCGCGGACCGGTCATACCGAAGTCATCGGCTTCTGGGGCGGCTTCCACGGCAAGACCGGCGGCGTGCTGCCGCTGCTCGGCTCGAGCTTCAAGCACGCGCTCGGGCCCCTCATGCCCGGCGCGTACCTGTCACCTTACGCGTCGTGCGCGCGCTGCGCCTTCGACAAGACCTTCCCGTCCTGCGAATGGCATTGCGTGGACTTCCTGCGCCACAAGATTCAGATCGAGACCACGAAGGACGTCGCGGCGATCATCGTCGAGCCGATCCAGGGCACGGCGGGAAACGTCGTGCCACCCGCCGGCTACCTGAAGCTGCTGCGCGATCTCGCCGACGAGCTGGGGGCGTTGCTCATTTGCGACGAGATGATCACGGGGTTCGGGCGCACCGGGAAGATGTTCGCGATCGAGCACGAGAGCGTGCTCCCCGACGTGCTCACGGTGGGGAAGGGCTTCGGCGGAGGCTTCCCGATGAGCGGCGTGATCGCGCGGGAGGAGGTCGCGTTCGCGAAGCCGTGGGCCAACCCCAGCGGCAGCTCGTCGTCCTACGGAGGCAATCCGCTGGCGGCGGCCGCGGCGCGCGTCACGATCGAGACGATCATCGAGGACCAGCTGGTGGAGCACGCCCGTGTGCTCGGCGCCAAGATGCTGGCGGAGATGAAGCGCTGGGAATCCGAGCTGCCGATCGTGTCGGACGTGCGGGGCCGCGGCCTGATGATTGGGATGGATCTCGTCGTCCCCGGGACGCGCCAGCTGCTCGACAAGAAAGCCGCACGCTGGATCTTCGACACGTTGCTGGCACGCGGCGTGCTCGCGATGATCTACAATCCCGAGGTTCGCATCAATCCGCCCCTGGTGATCGACGAGGATCAGGCGATGGGCGCCCTCGCCACCATGAAGGATGTGCTCGGTGAAGCCGCAGACCGATTTGTCGCATAAGGGCCGTGCGGTCGAGGAGTGGGCGGACCTGCATTTCTTCCGCCCCATCGGCATCCGCATCGCGCGCGCGCTCCAGCCGACGGGGATTTCGGCGGACCAGGTGACGCTGTGGTCGCTCGTGATCGGGCTCGTGGCCGGGCACCTGTTCGCGTACCAGGACCGCTGGACCAATGTGATCGGGTTCGTGCTGTTCATCGTCTCGGACATCTTCGACTCGGCCGACGGCCAGCTGGCCCGCCTGCGCGGCTCCTCCACCCGCTTCGGCCGCGCGCTGGACGGCATCAGCGACAACCTCCGGTTCGTCAATCTGTACTTCCACCTCATCTACCGGTTGATCCACGCCGGGTTCTGGGGACCCGGCGCGTTCCTGCTGGTCGCCGCCGCCGGGCTCGCGCACACCTTCCAGAGCGCCGCCATCGACTTCGTGCGCAACGCTTTCCTCTACATCGGCGTCGGCAACGGGGGCGAGCTCGACCTGCCGGAGGACCTCGACGGCAGCCGCCGGGAGACCCTGCTGGAGCGCTTTGGCGCGCGGGTCTATCGCGACTACGTGCAGCGGCAGTCGCACCTGTTCCCACGATCGGTGAAGCTCATCCGCCTGCTGCGCAGTCACGCTATAACCGACGCGTTCCGCGCCGAGTACCGCGCGCGCCAGGAGGTAGTGCTGCCATTGTGCGCGTGGCTCGGCCAGAACATCCGCTTCGTGCTGTTGGGCGTGGCGGCCGTCGCCGCCCACGTCTCCGCGTTCCTTTGGGCGGAGGCCGTGTGGATGAGCCTGGTGCTGGTCGCGCTCCTCTGGATCCACGAGTGGAACGCCACGGCGCTCGGGGACCTGCTCGACAGCGAGCGCGATGCGTACGCCCGCATCACCTGAGCGGAAGCGGTACCGCGGTGCCGTCATCGGGGCGGGCGGCATCGCGCGACAGTCGCACCTCCCCGCGCTCCGCGAGGCCGCCGCGCTCCGTGGCCGCGTGGAGGTGGTGGCGCTGGTGGACAGCGCCGCCAATGTGCCGCCCGTCGACGCGATCCCGCTGCTCGCCCGACGCGAACAGCTGCGCGATCTGGCCCCGCTCGATTTCATCGATATCTGCACGCCGACCGCGTCCCACCTCGAGCTCACCCTGTGGGGGCTCGAGCAAGGCTACCACGTGGTGTGCGAGAAGCCCGTGGCCCTCACCCGCGGCGAGGCGGACCGCATCGCCGCCGCGGCGCGGACCAGCGGGCGCATCGTGATGCCGTGCCATCAATACCGCCACAATCCCGTGTGGATGAAGGTCAAGGAGTGGCTCGCGAGCGGCGCCATCGGGCGGTGGCACCTGGCCGAGCTCTCGGTCCATCGCACCACGGCCGACCCGGGCCGGGTGGTTGAGGGCACGCCCTGGCGCGGCACGAGCGCCGCGGGACGGGGCGGCGTGCTGCTCGACCATGGGACCCATCTCGTGTATCAACTGCTCGACATCGCCGGCATGCCGGCGAGTGTCAGCGCGTGGACCGGACGCCTGCGGCACGACCGCTACGAGGTGGAGGACACCGCGTCCTTGCGGTTCGAGTATCCCGGCCGGCTGGTCACTATGTTCTTCACGTGGGCCGCCCGGACGCGCGAGAACCGCATCCGCTTCGTAGGGGACGCGGGCGCCATCGAGTGGACGGGCGGCGAGCTGCGTCTGGAGCGTGCGGGCGCGGTCGAGCGGCTCGACTACTCGGCGGAGCTCGAGAAGACGGCGTATCACCGCTGGTTCGCGGGCTTGTTCGAGGGATTCGTGGCGGCGCTCGACCGCGGTGACCCAGGCGCGGCGGCGGGACCCTTCCTCGAGGACATCAGGCGGGTGGCGAGCGTCGTCGAGCATGCGTACGTCGCCGCCCGGAACGGAACCACGGTAGCGATCGCGGACGACGCGTGACCCGCAAGCTGCAGCTGCTGCTGTTCCTCTGCGGCTCCGCGGTGTTCGCGTACCTGGTGGCCCGCATCGGCGTGGGGCAGCTGCTCGCCGACGCGGCGCGGACCGGTTGGCTGTTCGTGCCGATCGTCCTGCTGTACGGCGTGGTGTGCGCCTGCAACGCGGGTGCGTGGTGGCTCAGCATGGCGGACGAGCCGAGCCACCCGCCGTTCTGGCGGACCTACGCGATCACCGTCGCGAGCTTCTCGCTCAACTTCATGACGCCGATGGTCAACGTGGGCGGCGAGCCGTTCAAGATCGCCGCCGTCGCGCCCTGGCTGGGCCTGCGCCGTGCTGCGGGATCCGTCGTGCTCTACCAGATGCTGCACACGCTGGGCATGCTGCTCAGCTTCCTCACCGCGGTGGTCCTCGGAGCCCTGCTGCTGCCGCCATACCCGGCGATTCTCGCGGGCCTGACGATCGCCTTCGTCGCCCTGGCGGCGCTCATCTTCCTGCTTTTGACCGGCCACCGGCGGGGGGGACTCGCGCGCCTGTTGGACCTGCTGCATCGCCTGCCGCTGCTCGATCGGCTGGCGCGTCGCCTCGAGCCGAAACGGGTCACCCTCACCCAAATGGACGAGCAGATTACCGAGTTCTATCACCGCCGCCCCCGTCGCTTCGTGCAGGCGGTGGCACTGGAATACCTCAGCCGCTCGATCTTCATGCTCGAGTACGTGCTCATCGCGATGGGTGTGGGCGTGAACATCACCTTCGCGCAGGCCTACGTCATTGGCGGCCTCAGCTCGCTCGTGCAGAACGTCATCTTCGTAGTGCCCTTCGAGGTCGGAACCAAGGAAGGCTCGCTCTACCTCGTGTTCCAGCTGCTGGGGCTCGACCCGGCCCTCGGCGTATACACGGCCATCGTGAGCCGGCTGCGCGATCTCGCCTGGATCGGGGGCGGACTGGCCCTCGTCTGGTTCTCGGGACGGCGCGCGCAAGAGCGTGCCGCGGCGCCGTGACCATCGTCACGCACTTCCTCGCCACGACGCTCGGCGTTCAGGCGCTGGGTCTCGAGGGGCGGGACAAGGTGTTGGCGTACGCGTTCGGCATGGGCGTCGACATCGACCACGCGGTCAAATTGCCGTTTTACTTGAGAGCGGTCGGTCTCCGAGACAAGCGGGGTTACTACTGGCGATCGTCGCTGCAGGAGCCCGTGGCGCTCCTCTGGATCGTGCCGTTGTGCGTGTTTCTCGGGACGCTGCTGCCGATCCTCTTCTTCGCGATTCACGTGGCCATGGACTATAGTGTCCGCTTCGAGAAGATGCCGTTCTATCCATACTCCCCTTGGGTCACGCGCGGGTGGCTGACGGGCATTCCCGACAAGGTGAAAGAGGGGATCTTCTTCGCGTTGCTGCTCGTGGGCAACCTCGGTCTCTATTGGCTACAGCATCGTGTTTGATTTCGCTCCGGCGGTTGGGCGCTCACTGGACCGCGTGATCCGGCCCGTGTTGCGGCTGTGCCACGTGACGCTGGGCCTGTCGCCGGCCCAGGTGACGTGGGCCGCGTTCGCCGCGAGTGTGGCCGCGGGCATCGCGATCGCGGCGGGCCGACCGGGCTGGGCCGGAGGGCTTGGGCTGATGGCGCTCGGCCAGGTGCTGGACGGGATCGACGGCGGCATTGCGCGCGAGTACGGCCTCGCGTCCGAGGCGGGGCGGCGGCTCGACACGCTGGTGGATCGGCTGTCCGAAGCGGCGATCTTCGCGGGGTTCGCCTGGGGCGGCTTCGTACCGTGGAAGTTGGTGCTGATTGGGTTGGCGGCGATCCTCTTGATGACGAGCATCGCCGACCGCTCGAAGCTCGACCCCGGCGTCAAGCGGTTCGCGCTCTACTTCGGGATGTGGCTCCCGTATCCGCTGATCTTCAGCGTGATCTTCCTGGTGAATCTCGCGGCTTACGTGATCGGCCTGCTCATCCTCGACTGCCGCTTCCAGGTCAAGATGGACGCCTTGGGGGGAGACCTGGATACCGTGGCCTCGCGCGCGGCCGGGCTCGCTCCCTAGGCGGGGCCGGTCTCGAGCTCGCGCCCCGGCAGTGGTGTTGCGACGGCGCCCGGCTGCGACGCATAGATGTATTGCGACGCCAGCACAGCGCACGCAACAATCAAACCCGCTACGGCGTCCACCGCATAATGGAACTGGCCGTACACGACCGACAGCACCAGGCCGACCGTCAACGGCGTGAGCAGCAGGCCGAGCGGCCGCCAGTAGCGTAGCGCGCACAGGGCGGCGACCACGGCAGCGGCCACGTGCGACGACGGAAAGGCCGCGCCCCAGGAATCGCCGAGGTCGAGCAGCCACTGGGTGGCGCGCGCCGGCCACACGGAGGTGGCGGCATTGTGGGCGAGGTCGAACGTGTAGCGCGGGCCCGCGACGGGGAAGAAGAGGAAGACGACGTAGCAGATATAGAACGTCACCATCACGGCGAAGATCGTGCGCCGCGCCGCGTCCCGCCGCCCGCTGAACCATAGGCCGAGCGGCGAAGCGTACAGGATGGCGTAGTACGCCAGGTAGCAGCTGTGCAGGAGCCAGGAGAGCAGCGGATTCGGCATCTCGCGGATCCAGCGGTAGGAAAGCTGCGAGCCGAACACCCACAACTCGAGTCGCTGGATGACGTGATCGTGCTGGTATCCCAGATCGACGTTCAGGACGCCGACTTCCGCGTACAGTGCGCCGAGCAGCAGCATCGGGTACCAATCGCCCAGGAAGCGACCGAAGGGGCCGGCCTGCCGGGCGAGGGGCGCGAGGAGCACCAACGTCACGAGCAGCACGTGTGCCGTGAGCAGCAGGTCCCAACTGGCGTGGTCGTAGCCTGAGAATGCCAGGACAGCGGCGGTCGCGACGGCGACGTAGAGGAGCGTGACGACATCAACGGCCGTCAAGCGTTGTAGGACGCTCAGGCGCCACGTTGTGAGGGACGACTTAAGACGTACCGTCGTAGCGTCGTATAACCGCATCCTCACAGCCACCCCTCCCTTCGATACCAGGCTGCCGTTCGCCGCAAGCCCGTCTCCAGGTCCGTGACCGCCCGCCACCCCGCGTCGCGGGTCAATGCGTCGGGGCGGCACGTCCAGGCCGGCGCCAGGAATTCGGCCGCTTTGTCGCCCGACAAGAGTGTCGCCCGGCCCGCGAGGTGCGCAATCGTCCCGATCGTCCACAGGAGGCCCCGCGCCAGGATGCCGGGCAGCGGCACGATGCGCGGCTCCCGTCCCACCGCCCGACCGATCGCCCGGACGAGGTCGCGGCTCGTGGTCACGACGGGATGCGCGGCGTAATACACGCGGTTGGCCGTGGCGGGCGCGGTGGCCGCCGCGACCAGCGCGGCGGCGAGATCCCCCGCGTAGATGACCGACAGCTCCTGCGATCCGTCACCGAACACCGGCGCCACCCCCATGCGGGCCAGTCTGAACACCTTGAGGACCTCGTGATCCCATTCGCCGTACACGGTCGGCGGCCGCACGATGGTCCAGGTTCGCGCTTTCGCGCGGACGAGCAGCTCGGCTGCGAGCTTGCTCTCGCCGTACGGAGTGACGGGGGTCGGCGGACGGGTCTCATCGATCGGCTGGCCCGGCACCGTGGGCCCGGCAGCGGCCAGTGACGAGACGAGCACGAAGCGCCGCGGCGACGCGCCTTCCTGTGACGCGGCTTCGAGCAGGTTCGCCGTTCCGTCGCGGTTGGCCCGCATGAACTCGTCCAGATTGCGGGCGCTGATGCGCCCCGCCACGTGGTAGATCACCGCGGCGCCGCCGCACCCATCCCGCAGGGCGGCGGCGTTGTCCAAATCGCCCCGCACCAGGCGCACGTCGGTCCAACCGAGCGCTTGTGCCTTCGAGGCGTTCCGCACCAGGCACGTCACCATGTCGCCGCGGGCGCGCAAGGCCTGCACCAGGTGCGCACCGACGAATCCCGTGCCGCCGGTGACGAACGCCTTCACAAGGGCTTGTCGTAGACTCGGTAGGTTTTGTAGGGGCGAAAGCCGAGCTGCAGAGCGCCGTTGACCATCGGGGCGTTGTCCTCGAGGATCCAGCCGCCCTCGCCCCAGTGGTAGCCGTGGACCGCACCCTTGGTCCAGATCCAGTGGTACATCATCGCATCCACGCCGGCGCCCCGGTATTCCTTCAACGTGCCCAGCAATGGTATGCGGCAACGATGAATGTGCCGGGAGTACCAAAGAATCTTGGGGATGCCCCAGATCCGGCCGGAGGGATTGTGCTTCAGGGCAACGTTGAAGTCGGGCAGGGCGACTGCGAATCCGATCACCTGGCCCTTCCGTTCCGCGAAGCAAACCAGGTCGGGGACCACGATCGGCTTGAGCTGCTTCGCCAGGTGGTCGATTTCGGCGTTGGTCAGCGGAACGAACCCCCAGTTCCGTTCCCAGGCCTGGTTGTACAACGCTTTCACCAGCTCCACTTCTTCTTTGAAGCGCTTCATGTCGAGGGGGCGCAGGGTGATTCCCTTGCGCTCCGCGATGACGTTCACGGCCCGGGTGATGCGCTCGGGGGGGGGGCCGTCCGGGCTCGCGAACGCGATCAGATCTTTGGCTTTGGTGAAGCCGTAGCCCTGATGCAGGGCCACGTAGTAGGGGGGGTTGTGCGGCATCATGATGGTAGGCGGGGTGTCGAACCCCTCGACCAGCAAGCCACAATCGTCGTTGACTGACGGGTTCATCGGTCCGCGTATCACCCGGAAGTCCTTGCCAGAGAGCCAACCGGCGGCGGCGTCGAACAGAGCGTTCGCCACCGCCTGCTCGTTCACGCTCTCAAAGAAGCCGTAGAACCCCACGCGGTCCCCGTGCTCGCGGGTGTGCGCGTCGTTCTTGATGGCGGCGATGCGGCCGACCGTACGGCCATCCCGGACGGCGATGAAGTACTGCGCTTCGGCGTGCTCGAAGAAGGGATTCTTGCCCGGCGTGAGGAGGGTCCGGACGTCCATCCGAAGCTGCGGCACCCAGAGTGGGTCGCCGCGGTGTAGGTCGTACGGAAAGCCGATGAACCGCTCCAGACCGCGCCCGTTGGTCACGGGCACGATCTGCGGAACGCTCAGATGACCCCCAGCTCTTTTCCGAGCCTGCCGAAGGTCTCCAGGGCGTAGTCGATCTGATCGGCGGTGTGCGTCGCCATCACGCTGGTCCGCAGCCGGCATTGCGACGGTGGCAGCGCCGGCGGCACGACCGGGTTGGTGAACACGCCGGCGTCGAACAGCTTGCGCCAGAAGAGCAGCGTCTTCTCGAATTCCCCGATGAGGAACGGGACAATAGGTGTCTCGGTCGTCCCGATGTCGAAGCCCATCGAGCGCAGGCCCTCCTGGAGCCGGCGGGCGTTGACCCAGAGGCAGTCCCGGCGCTCCGGCTCGCGCTGCATCACGTGCAGCGCCGCGAGCACGCCGGCGGTGTTCGAGGGCGGCAGGGCGGCGGTGAACATCAGGGGCCGTGCGTTGTAGCGGAGGAACTCGATCACGCCCTCGGGGCCCGCCACGAACCCGCCGATGGATGCGAGCGACTTCGAGAAGGTCCCTACGATCAAGTCCACGTCGTCGCTCAGCCCAAAGTGCGCGGCCGTCCCGTCGCCCCGGGGACCCAGCACACCGACGGCATGGGCGTCGTCGATGGCGAGGGCGGCGCCGTGCTTCTGCGCGATCTTGAGCAGGTTCGGCACGTCGGCGACGTCTCCCTCCATCGAGTAGACGCCGTCCACGATGATCATGACGCCGGTGCCCGGCGGCACCTGCTGCAGCTTGCGCTCGAGGTTGCCGAGGTCGCCGTGATTGAAGCGTACCGTCTCGCCGTAGGACCTTTTGGCGCCGTCCACGATCGAGGCGTGATCCAGCTTGTCCAGGAAGACGAAGTCCCCCCGGCCCACCAGTCCCGACACGACGCCGAGGTTCGCCTGGTAGCCGGTCGAAAACACGATGCAGGCTTCCTTGCCGAAGAACTGCGCCAGCTCGGCTTCCAGCTGCTGGTGCAGATCCAGAGTGCCGTTCAAGAGGCGGCTTCCCGTGCAGCCTGAGCCGTAGCGATCCAGCGCTGCTTTGGCGGCGCCGAGCACCTCCGGATGATGCGTGAGCCCCAGGTAGTTGTTGGAGCCCATCATGATCCGCTCTTTGCCCTCGATCACGACCACCGTGTCTTCGGACCGGGAGATCGGCTTGTACCAGGCGTGGAGCCCAGACGCCTGGACCTCCCGCGCCTTGGGAAGGAAATTCCGGCACTTCTCGAACAACGCGATGTGCTGCAGGGTCTCGGTGTTCACGGGCCCCCGGGGCGAGGAGTGGGAAAATTCAGCCCAAGGGTAACGGCGAGGGCCTAAAACCGCAAGGCCACGAGAGATGCGCGCGGTTGAGCGAGCGCCACGGTTGGCGCGTAAGTTAAACGCCGTCCCTCTCCACCGAGACCGCATGCCCCGTTGGACCGTGGCGCTGGCGTTGTGTGTCGTCCCCGTGCGAGCCGCCGTCGCACAGGCTCCCTACCGCGTGACCTGGTGGGATGCGGCCAGCGTGGCGGCCGGCGGCGCGATCGCAGTGATTCCCCTATTCGCGGGGCTGCCGCAAGGCGCGCCGCCCTGTGCGCCGTGCGATCCCGCCTCGCTGCCGGGCATCGATCGCGCGGCCTTGCACACGTTTTCCCGACCCGCCGGCACCGCGAGCCACGTGCTGCTCGTCGCGGTGGCCGGGTTCGCCGGACTCGCCTCCGCCGACGGCGCCAACGCGGCCGCGGTCCGCGGCCATGCCGTGGTGTTCGCCAACGCGCTGGCATGGACCGAGGCAACGACCCAGTGGATCAAGGTGCTCGTGCACCGCAGCCGGCCAGTGCTGTACACTTCGGCGGCTCCGGCGGCCGCCTCGGAACGCGACAACCGTCGTTCGTTCCCGTCCGGCCACGCGGCGGCCGCGTTCTCGGTGGCGACCGCGTACCTCGAGATGGCGCAGCGTGAGCATCTGCCCCACCGAGGGCGCAACGCGGTGCTGCTGTTCGCTGGCGCGACCGCGGTCGCCGCGCTGCGCGTGGCCGCCGGCCAACATTTTCCTACCGACGTCGTGGGGGGAGCCGCCATCGGCGGCGGCCTCGGATGGCTCGTGGCACGCGTGCACCCGACCGCTCCCTGAACGCACCGAGGGCATATGAGCCAGCAGCTGCCCCGCGTGATGCGGCTGCGCGATGTGGTGCTGTTCAACATCAGCGCCATCGTCGGGCTCCGCTGGCTGACCACCGCCGCGAGCCAGTTCGGGCTCGCGAGCCTGGGACTGTGGCTGCTCGCGATGGTCGTCTTCTTCTTGCCGTCGGCGATCGCGGTGCGCGAGCTGGCGGACATCGACCCGGGGGCGGGCGGGATTTATCGCTGGGTGCGACGCGCCTTCGGGCCGCTGCACGGCTTCGTGGCGGGGTGGGGGTACTGGGTCAACAACCTGTTCTACTTCCCCTCACTGCTCGTCACCACGGCGGCCATCGCGGCGTATGCCGCTGGGCCGCGCTTTGTGCACCTGGGCGACAACAACGCGTTCATCGCGCTGGTGGCGCTCGCGGGGCTGTGGCTCGCGGTGGGCATGAATGTCGTGGGCCTGCGGGTAGGCAAGCGGCTGCAGAATCTGGGCGGCCACGGCACCTGGCTCCCGGGTCTCATTTTCGTGGTGCTCGCGATCTGGTCGCTCGCGACGCACGGCAGCGCGACGCCCCTGACCGCACGCGGGCTGCTTCCCGCGAGCCTCGACCTGCAATCCATCAATTTGTTCGCTACGATGACCTTCGCCTTCGCCGGGCTCGAGCTGGCGCCCACGCTGGGCGACGAGATCCACGACCCCGCGCGCACCCTGCGCCGCGGCATCGCGGTCTCGGGGCTCGCGATCGTCGGGATGTACGTCTTCGGCACCGCAGCGATGCTCGTCGCGCTGCCGCA